>DASVVM010000062.1:0-57962 GCA_036386555.1 Allosphingosinicella sp. | reverse complement strand
CCCCGAGCGACCGATGCCGTCTCGCGTCCCCCCGGCGCCGTGTCGCCGATGGCGGCGCGAACCGCCAGCTCCTCGCAGAGCTTGACGATATTGTCGAGATTCTGGGCGAGCGACGAGATTTCGCTGTCCCGCGATCCGACGACCAGGCCGGGCCCCGACTGGACCGGCGCCTGCGCAGCAGCCGTCCCGCCGGCGAGCATCAGGCTCAGGGCAAGGCGGCCAAGGCGCATCGTCAGGCCGCTTCGGCCGCGAGCCGCTGCGCCTTCTCGACCGCTTCCTCGATGGCACCGACCATGAAGAAGGCGGACTCGGGGAGATGGTCGTACTCGCCGTCGACCACCGCCTTGAACGAGCGGACGGTGTCCTCGACCGGCACGAACTTGCCGGGAATGCCCGTGAAGACCTCGGCGACGTGGAAGGGCTGGGAGAGGAAGCGCTGGATCTTGCGGGCGCGCGAGACGGTCAGCTTATCCTCTTCCGAAAGCTCGTCCATGCCGAGGATGGCGATGATGTCCTGGAGCGACTTGTAGCGCTGGAGGATCTCCTGGACGGCTCGGGCGGTGTCGTAATGCTCCTGGCCGACGGTGCGGGCGGTGAGCACGCGAGAGGTCGAGTCGAGCGGGTCGACCGCCGGGTAGATGCCCAGCTCCGAGATGGCGCGCGACAGAACGGTGGTGGCGTCGAGGTGGGCGAAGCTGGTCGCCGGCGCCGGATCGGTGAGATCGTCGGCGGGCACATAGATCGCCTGCACCGAGGTGATCGAGCCCTTGTTGGTCGAGGTGATCCGCTCCTGGAGGGCGCCCATGTCGGTCGACAGGGTCGGCTGGTAGCCCACGGCGGAGGGGATTCGGCCGAGCAGCGCCGACACTTCCGAACCCGCCTGGGTGAAGCGGAAGATGTTGTCGACGAAGAAGAGAACGTCCTGGCCCTCGACGTCGCGGAAATATTCCGCCTGGGTAAGGCCGGAGAGGGCGACCCGGGCGCGGGCCCCCGGCGGTTCGTTCATCTGGCCGAAGACGAGAGCGACCTTGGAGCCTTCCGGAGTGGGATTGCCGTCGGCGTCGGTGGCGATGACTCCCGCCTCGAGGAACTCATGATAGAGATCGTTGCCCTCGCGGGTACGCTCGCCGACTCCGGCGAACACAGAGGTTCCGCCATGGCCTTTGGCGATGTTGTTGATCAGCTCCTGGATGAGCACTGTCTTGCCCACTCCGGCGCCGCCGAACAGGCCGATCTTGCCGCCCTTGGCGTAAGGCGCGAGCAGGTCGATGACCTTGATTCCGGTGACGAGGATGCTGGTCTCGGTCGACTGGTCGACGAACAGCGGGGCGTCGCGGTGGATCGGGGCGGTGTCGGTGTGGCCGATCGGGCCGCGCTCGTCGATCGGCTCGCCGACGACGTTCATGATCCGGCCCAGAGTCATCGGGCCGACCGGGACCCGGATCTGCGAGCCGGTGTCCGTGACGGGCTGGCCGCGGGTGAGGCCGTCGGTCGAGTCCATCGCGATCGTGCGGACGGTCGACTCGCCGAGATGCTGGGCGACCTCGAGCACGAGCTTGTTGCCGTTATTGTCGGTGGTGAGCGCCGACAGAATCTCGGGCAGGTCGCTGTCGAACGTCACGTCGACGACGGCGCCGATCACCTGGCTGACTCGGCCGATATTGTTCGTCTGGGTTGCGGCGGTGGCCATTTTTCTTTCCTCAAATCATTCCAAAGTGGCGAAGCGCGCGCTCAATGGCGGGCCGCTTCACGGGTGGACAAGGGTGCTCTCGTGACGTTGAACTGAAGCGGTTGGGCGCTTGCCTCGTCGTCAATCCATACTGAGACTTTATGTCGGCGATCCAACAGGTCTTCGGCACGAAGCCGTCCTGCTGTTTCACCCGCTCCTCAATCTGCTTGTAGGTCGCCGTCATCCCAGCACGCACTCGCCTTGTGCCGAAATATCGGCGTGCATCCGATCCGGAGCCAGGTCGAGCTCTCCGGGCCAGGTGACCGCACCCATTTCGACGTGCGCCTCTGCGAAGCGCGCCGGATCGACAAGATGCGCAAACACGCCACGAAAGAAGCCGGGCTCAAAGCGAACCAACCCTTCCATGCCGTCGACGAACCTCACCTTCATCGCGCGCTCACCGACAATTTGCATGTCGGTCACGCGCCATGCAGCACCATTCTGTAGGGGCGGTTTCACGGCAGCGGATCGATCTTCGCGGGTGCCTGACCCGCGCTTGCCGCCTCCCATGCCGCCATCAGCTCCGCTTGATGTTCTCGCGTCCATTCAAGCACCATAGCCTGAGCGCGCTTCGGAAGCGATCCGTTCAGGACTGACACCAACTGGATGTCGACCTGGATCTCGTGCTCCGCGTAGCGCGCGTGGAAATGCGGCGGCGCGTGGTCGTACCAGTAGATCTGGATAACGATGCCGTAGAATATGCTGAGGGTCGGCATGCACGTTACAGCGCCTCGGCGCCCGAAATAATCTCAACCAGCTCCGTCGTGATCGCCGCCTGGCGCTGCCGGTTGTAGGCGATCGACAGACGGTTGATCATGTCGCCGGCGTTGCGGGTGGCGTTGTCCATCGCGGTCATCCGGCTGCCCTGCTCGGACGCGGCATTCTCGAGGAGGGCGCGGAAGATCTGGACGGCAACGTTGCGCGGCAGCAGCGATGCGAGGATCTCCTCCTCGTCCGGCTCATATTCGATCGCGGCGCTGGAGCCGGCGGTCGCGTTGCCGCTTTGCGGGATCGTCACCGGGATGATCTGCTGGCCGACCGGCTCCTGGACCAGGGCCGACTGGAAACGGGCGTAGAAGAGGTGGACGACGTCGATTCCGTCGGTCTGATAGCGGTCGACCAGGTCGGTGGCGATCGCCTGGGCGTCGGCGAAGCTGGCGAACTTCATCGCGCTGGTGTCGTGCTGGTGGATGATCTGCTTGGGGTAGAGGCGCTGGATCACGGCCCGGCCCTTGCGGCCGACCAGGTAGAAGAGGACCTGCTTGCCCTCGCGGGTGAGCTCGTCGGCTTTCTTGCGGGCGGCGCGGACGATGTTGGAGTTGAAGGCGCCGGCGAGGCCGCGGTCCGAAGTGGCGACGACCAGCAGGTGGGTCTGGTCGCGGCCCGTGCCGGCGAGCAGCTTCGGGCTCTGCGGGCTGATCGTGACCTTGGCGGCGAGGCTCGCCATCACATTTTCCATGCGCTCCGCATAGGGACGGCCGGCCTCCGCCGCCTGCTGCGCACGGCGCAGCTTGGCGGCGGCGACCATCTTCATCGCCTTGGTGATCTTCTGCGTCGACTTGACCGACGCGATCCGCCCTTTGAGCGCCTTGAGGCTGGCCATTCTTCTTTCTTCCTTGCGTCATCCCGGCGGAAGCCGGGACCTCGTGGGGTGAAAGGCACAGCGCCTTTCACTCGCTGGGGCCCCGGCTTTCGCCGGGGTGACGGTTAGTTACGCAAACGACTTCGCGAAATCGCCGATGATCGACTTGAGCCGACCCGCGGTGTCGTCGTCCAGCGTCTTCGTATCCCGGATCTTGCCGAGCACGTCCGCGTGATCGCTCCGGAAGTGGCTCAGGAGAGCGCTTTCGAAGCGGGTGACGTCCTTGACCGGCACCGTATCGATGAAGCCGTTGACGCCCGCATAGATGGAGACGACCTGCTCCTCGACCGGCATCGGCTGGAACTGCGGCTGCTTGAGCAGCTCGGTGAGCCGGGCGCCGCGGTTCAGCAGGCGCTGGGTCGAGGCGTCGAGGTCGGAGCCGAACTGGGCGAAGGCCGCCATCTCGCGATACTGGGCGAGCTCGAGCTTGATCGAGCCGGCGACCTTCTTCATCGCCTTGGTCTGGGCGGCCGAGCCCACGCGCGACACCGAGAGGCCGACGTTGATGGCCGGACGGATGCCCTGGTAGAACAGCTCGGTCTCGAGGAAGATCTGGCCGTCGGTGATCGAGATGACGTTGGTCGGGATGTAAGCCGAGACGTCGCCCGCCTGGGTCTCGATGATCGGAAGGGCGGTCAGCGAGCCGGAGCCATTGGCCTCGTTCATCTTGGCGGCGCGCTCGAGAAGCCTCGAGTGGAGATAGAAGACGTCGCCCGGATAGGCTTCGCGGCCCGGCGGGCGGCGGAGCAGAAGCGACATTTGCCGGTAGGCGACGGCCTGCTTGGAGAGATCGTCATAGACGATGACCGCGTGCATTCCGTTGTCGCGGAAATATTCGCCCATCGTGCAGCCGGTGTAGGGCGCCAGGAACTGGAGCGGGGCCGGCTCGGAGGCCGTGGCGGCGACGACGATCGAATATTCCATCGCGCCATTCTCTTCGAGCGCGCGGACGATCTGGGCGACCGTCGAGCGCTTCTGGCCGATGGCGACGTAGATGCAGTAGAGCTTCTGGCTCTCGTCGTCGCCCTGGTTGGCTGCACGCTGGTTGATGAAGGTGTCGAGCGCGACGGCGGACTTGCCGGTCTGGCGATCGCCGATGATCAGCTCGCGCTGGCCGCGGCCGACGGGAACAAGCGCGTCCAGCGCCTTGAGGCCGGTCTGGACCGGCTCGTGGACCGACTTGCGCGGGATGATGCCCGGCGCCTTGACTTCGACCCGGCGGCGCTCGGTCGTCTCGATCGGGCCCTTGCCGTCGATCGGGTTGCCGAGGCCGTCGACCACCCGGCCGAGCAGCGCCTTGCCGACGGGGACGTCGACGATGGTGCCGGTGCGGCGGCAGGTGTCGCCCTCGCGGATGGCGCTGTCGTTGCCGAAGATGACGACGCCGACATTGTCGGCTTCCAGGTTCAGCGCCATGCCTTTGACGTCGCCGTCGAACTGCACCATCTCTCCGGCCTGGACATTGTCGAGGCCGTAGATGCGCGCGATTCCGTCGCCGACCGAGAGCACGGTGCCGACCTCGGAGACTTCGGCGTCGGTGCCGAAGCTGGCGATCTGATCGCGGATGACCTTGGAGATTTCAGCGGCGCGGATGTCCATTTTCAGCCTTTCATCGCCTGCGCGAGGGTATTGAGTTTGGTTCGGATGGAGCCGTCGATCATCTGGGAGCCGATCTTCACGACCAGCCCGCCCAAGATGGTGGGATCGATGCTCAAATCAACGGCCACGTCGCGGCCGAGGCGGCTCTTCAAGTTGGTCTTGAGGGCGGCGACCTGCGAGTCGTCCAGCGGGTGAGCCGAAACCACCTCGGCGGTGACTTCGCCGCGGTGCAGGGCGGCGAGCAGGTTGAAGTTGCGGACGATCGCTCCGAGCTGGCCGAGCCGCCGGTTCTGCGCGAGCACGCCGAGGAAGTTGGCCGTGATCGGGTCGAGCCGCATCGCCTCGGCGAGGCCGGCGACGCCCTTCAGCGCATCGTCGCGCCGGGTCAGCGGGCTGGTCGTCAGCGACCTCAGGTCGTCCGAATCGGCGAGCGCCTGCTTCAGCGAGGCGAGGCTGGTGCCGACCGCCTCGAGCTGCCGCTCGTCGCGAGCCAGCTCGAACAGGGCCATCGCATATCGGCCCGCCAGACTTGCCTGAATGCCGCTGGAATTCTCCACGCGCGCCTCTACTCCCAGATCGGAATTTGACCCATGATATGAAGCGCGCTCGGCGCCCCGGGTCAGGTCGCGGGCGCCCTAGCAGGGGCTTTGCTGCGATGCAACCGCCCGGTGCCGGGAAGCGTCATTCGGCGAAAGCCGGAATGCTGAAGCATCCGCCGACAAGCTCTTGACGAGCCGGGATCAAATCGGGAGACGCGAGGTCCCTAGCCCGCGTCCACCCGGAAGATCTCGCCGTCGGAATCGACAATATAGAGACCGCCGTTCGAGTCGGCGACCACGGCGACGGGACGATCGATCGACCCGGCGTCCGGCGCGAAGTCGGCGGTCCGCCGTTCCGTCGCAGTCCGGGCGTTCTGGAGCGAGGCCATCGGGAAGCTGAAGATCGCGCCCGATCGGTCGGCAAAGACGTAGTGGCCGGCGATCGACGCCACGGCGTTGCCCGCAATCGCTCCGCCCACATTGCCCTGGTCGGCGGCGGCGGCAGAGGAGCGGGCATATTCGGTCACGGGATCGACGACATCGGCCGGAGGCGTTCCGCGAACGATTTTGAACCCCTCCTTGAAAGGCCATCCGAAATTGATGCCGCTGCTCCCGGTCGCGAAGAAATTCACCTCGTCGGCAACGCTCTCCCCGCGATCCCCGATCAGCAAGCCGCCGGAATAGAAGAAGCCGCCGGCGGGCTGATGCAAGCCCTTGGCGACATTGGTGAAGAGCCAATAGCTCGGCGCGGCGCCCGCAAAAGGGTCGGGGTTCGGATCGACCCGGATCAACTTGCCGAGGCGCGAAGAATCATCCTGGGCGCTTCCGGTCGGATCGCCGGTTCCACCCGCGTCGCCCGTGGCGATCAGCAGACGCCCCTGAGAGTCGAAGCCGAGCCAGCCACCGCCCGAATATTGCGGAGCGGCAATCGTCAGATGGCGTCCGCTGCCATCCCACCTGGTCCCCGACAATTCACGCCGATACTCTTCGATAAAAAGGAACCCGACGGTCTGGTTCATCACGACGAAGCGACCCGACTCCGCGAAGTCGTTCGCGGCTGCGACCAGGAGCACGCCTGGAAACCCGATACTCCGTGACACCGGCGTTAGAAACAGGAAGGCGCCGTTCTGTAGATTGTAGGAGTAGATTCCGCCGGTTTCAGAAGCCAGCAGAAGATGGGTGTTGCCAGCCGCCGCGCCCGCGAGCAAACGGGGAAGGACGGTTCCGATGCGCCGGACGGAAATGCCCTCCTTCGAGTTGGAGACCGTCACGGTAACCGTCTGCCTCGTGAGGTTCTGGCCGTCGCTCGCGCCGATCTCCACCAGGTAGATGTTGTTGACGTCGGAATCGGTCGGAAGGTCGAAATTCGGAGGCGACACGAAGCTTAGCGCTCCGTTGGGAGCAATGCTGAACCGGGCCGCATCCGCGCCGCCGACGATGGAGAAAGCGACCGCCGCGCCTTCCGGATCGGTAGCGGTGGCCTGGTAGATCGCTCCGCCGCTATTCTCCACGACGGAAGCCAAGCTTGGAGAGGTGAACGAAGGGGGCTGAATGTTTGCCGGCGGCGGAGGCGGTGGCGGAGCGCCTCCACCTCCGCCGCCGCATCCCGCCAGGAGAGCAATTGCGCCGCCTGCGGCGAGCCGCAGAGCAAACCGCTCCGTCGCGGCGCGATGTACGCCCTCATCGAATCTGGACATGTTTTCCCCCACACTTTCGTAAATCGTAGAAAATCTGTGCCTTCATCGCAAGTCTTTCGAGCAGTCGTTTCCATCGCTTTGAAAGCAAGAGGCGAGACGCAGCTTCCCATCGCGTCGGGCAAAACCGCTGCACAATTGGAGGATGCCATGAGCTACAGAATCGCAGGACTGGGTCGTGAGGCCTATATGGATCTGCTCGGCCTCGACGGCGACGCGCTCGCCCGCCGCGGGGCGCGGAGGGTGACGGCCGACTCGAAGCCGGGCTTTCCCTGCCGGGTGACTCTGGAAGACGCCGAGCCGGGCGAGACCCCGATCCTATTCAACCACGTCTCCCACGACGTCCCGACGCCCTTCCGCAGCGCCTACGTCGTCTACGTGCGCGAAACCGCCGCCGAGCCCGTTTGCTATGTTGACGAGCCGCCGCCGGTCTTCGCCGGCCGGACGCTCGGCCTGCGCGGCTTCGACTCCGAAGGCATGCTTGAAGGCGCCCTTCTGGCCTTGCCCGGTGAGGCCGACTCCGGGATCCGGGAGCTGTTCGAGCGCCCGGAAATCGCGACGATCCACGCCCATAACGCCGCCGCCGGCTGCTTCGCCGCCAAGATTGTGCGAGACTGAGCCATGGCGACTCTTCTCTCACACCCCTGCGCACGCGTCGACGACGAGTCCGCCTGGGCCGCCGTCCTCCGCCGCGACCGCGCGATGGACGGCCGTTTCGTCACCGGGGTCCTCACCACCGGGATTTACTGCCGGCCATCCTGCGCGGCGCGCCATCCGAAGCGGGAAAATGTCCGCTTCTTCCCGGACGGCGCCGACGCCTCCGCGGCCGGCCTCAGGGCCTGTCTCCGGTGCAGGCCCGACGACGTCAGCCGCGATTCTGCCGCGGTCGAAGCGGCAATCCGACTGATCGAGAGTGCGGAGGAGCCGCCCTCGCTGGACCAGCTCGCGGCCCGCGCCGGCTATTCGCCCTTCCACTTCCACCGTCTGTTCAAGCGCGCGACCGGGGTCACGCCCGCAGCTTACGCCCGAGGAAAGAGAGCCCGAGCCATGACCGAGACCCTCGCCGCCAACGGCCGAGTCACCGACGCAATATACGATTCCGGTTATTCCGGCCCCGGCCGCTTCTACGCCGAAGCCAGGGACCGGCTCGGAATGACCCCGACTCGCTGGCGCGACGGCGGCCGGGGCGAGACGATCAGCTGGGCCACAGCGGAGACTTCGCTCGGGACGATGCTGCTCGCCGCCACCGAACGCGGAATCTGCCGGCTCTCGTTCGACGAGGGCGAGGCTGAGCTGAAGCGCCGCTTCCCCAACGCATCGATCGAGCCGGGCGGGGCGGCGATGGCGGAACTCGTGGCCCGCACCGTCGCGGCGGTCGAGTCGCCCGCGCGGCCTCACGATCTTCCGCTCGACGTGCGCGGAACGGCCTTCCAGGAGGCCGTCTGGCGCGAGCTCGCCCGGATTCAGCCGGGCGAGAGCCTGTCCTACGCGGCCCTTGCCGCCCGGGCGGGCCGACCGCAGGCGGTCCGGGCCGCCGGAACGGCCTGCGGTTCGAACCAGATCGCCGTGCTCATCCCATGCCATCGCGCCCGCCGCGGAGACGGCTCGCCCGGCGGCTACGCCTACGGCCTGGAACGCAAGGCCAGCCTGCTCGAGCGCGAAGGCTGGCGGAAGGGAAGTCCTTCCGAAACCTGATCCGGCTTCTTCGTCTCGCCCTTGCGCGCCTCCGCCCTGACGACGCTGTCCCAGGCATCGAGCGCCGCCCTGGCGCCGTCCCGGTCGATCGTCGCGACGATCGCGACGACCGCCTGCCCCAGCGGACCGCCATGCGGGTCGTAGGCGATCGGGATGAGCGCCGAGCGAGCCTGCGCCGCCTTGCCGTCGGCAAGCAGTTGGCGGGCGACGTTCAGCCTGAGGCCCTTGTCCTGGGGCGCCAGCTCGAAGGCCTGGAGCAGCCCTTCGACCGCGTTGCGCGTGGGCGCTACGCCCTGGGCGGTGAAGCTCTGGTAATAGAGGATGAGCGGCTCCGGATCGTTGGGATCGGCGCGATTGGCGAGGGCGATTCGGCGGCGGACCTCCTTCCACGCGGCGGCGTCCCCGCGGGGTCCGGCCTTGGCCCGCGCCATGGCGGCGCGCGCGCGGTAGGTGAGCGCCTCGACATTCTTCGGATCGGCGGCGAGGGCGCGGTCGGCGGCGGCCTCCGCCGAGTCCAGGTTGCCGGCGTCGAACTCGGCCTCGGCGAGCGCCGCCTGCACCGCCGGGTCGTTCGGCCAGGGGGCGGCCGCTTTTCGCAAGTCGCGGGCGACCCGCGCGGCTTCCTCGGCGCGCACCCCGATCCGGGCGCGCATGCGAAGCTCCATGATCGCCGCCTCCCCGGGCCGAAGCGTCCGAATGGCGATCGGCTGGACTGCAAGGTCGGCTGCGGCATAGCGCCTGTAGGGGATCATCCGGCGGTCGAGATAGTCCTTGAGCTGGCGATCGAGGACCTTGAGGTCGCCAAAGGCGGCTTGCGCAGCCGTCACGCTGTCCCGACCGCTGTTCAGCGCCTTTATATAGGCGTCGAGCTGCCCCACCCGGCTCGGCTCGAACATCAGGAAGTGGGTGAGCAGCCAGCCGCGCCCGTAAATGGTCGCTTCCCACTCCGGCTGGCTGAGCCTGCGCCGGGTGGGATCGAACAGCAGCTCGATCGGCAGCGGGTTCATCCCGATCAGCCCCCGGGCGCGATGATTGGCGGCGGCGCCGAAGCCGATCGAGCCGTCTTTCTCGAAACGGGCGGTGGAATTGAACTCGGCGAAACCCTCGCGGAACCAGGCCGGATAAGCGACGCTGGCATTCTGCATCATGATATGATGCGAATATTCGTGGAGCAGGATGGTGGCGGGATCGAGATCGTTGATGGTCCTGACGTCGCTGCCGCGCGGGACCACGGCGACGGAGCCTTCGGCCCGGCCGCTGTAAAAGCCGGCGACGTTGCGGCCGCCGCCGCTCAGCAGGCGCTGAACGGCAAGGCGATCGTCCACCAGATAGACGGTGACCCGGTTCGCCGGCCCGAAGTCGACATCGGAGAGGCCGATCCGCAACCGCATCGCCTTGTCGAACTTCTCGAGCTTGGTCGCGAACTCCCTCAGGGACTGCGCGCTGCCTTCGGAATAGACGACGAAATGCCTGCTGCTCGCCTCGCGCCATTCGGCGGCGGCGGCGGCAGGGAGGCAGACGAGCAGCGCCAGCCAGGCAATCTGGATCAGCCGGTTCATCGTCCCACCGTTTCCTGCTGTAAAGCAGTCGCTTAGCCGAACGGGCGACATTGGCAAAGCCCCCAGGGAGCCGCCGTCATCACGAGGTGGAGGCCTGGCCCCCGGCCTTGGCGAGCTCCGCCTCCAGCTTCGCCATCTGCTCCCGAGCGGCGACGCGCCGCGGCGATTCGTGGGGCGAGTTCGCGATCGGCCGGAGGGTCTCGATGGCCAGCGCCCAGCGGCCGTCGGCTGCGAACTGGTCGACCAGAAGCTGGCGGGCCGAGGTGTCGTCCGGCCGGGTCGCGACGACCGCGGCAAGGTTGTCGATCGCGGCTTTCGAAGGCTTCTCGCCGGCCAGGCGGAAGCTCTCGTAGAAGGCGAGCAGAGGCAGGGTGTCGTCCGGATCGGCGCGGTTGGCCTTGACGGCGAGCGCGCGCGCCTCACCGGCCCTGGCCGTTCGGGCGGCTCCCTGCAAGGCGCCCGCGGCCCGGGCGACATTGAGGGACTTGAGCGCCATCCCGCGCGCGTGCCGAGGCTGGACCGCGAGCAGCCGGTCGGCGGCCGCCTCGGAGTCGGCGTAATTGCCGGCGGTATATTCCGCCGTGGCGAGCAGATGGAGCACGAACGGGTCCTTCGGAAACCGCCGCACCTGTTCGCGAATCTTCTTCAGATTCGCAGCGCGGAGCTTCGACTCGCGCTCGCGCTCGCCCGCTTTGCGGTAGAGCGAAAGCTCGTCGTCCCGAAGGGCGATCACGGCCGGGATCGTCGCCGCTTCCCCGGGGCTCAGCATCCGAAAGCTCTTGATCGCCGGCCGGGCGATCTCCACCGCGACCGGGCGGTAGTCGAAATTGCCGGCAAGGACGTAGCGGCGCGCCTCCCGGTCGAGCGCCTTCAGGTCTCCGAACGCCTTCGCCGCCTCTTCAGCCGGCTTGCCGGCGCGCAGGGCCGTCAGATAGGCGCGCATCTGCGGCGAACGCTCCTTCGAGAAAGTGAGGAAATGGGTCAGCGCCCAGCCCTGGGCGTAGAGATCGAGATAGCGAAGCTTGTGCGGCGGCGTGAGCAGCAGGTCCGCGACATTCACCCAGTTGACGGCGATCTCACTGCCGCGATGCCTGGCGGGCATGCCGTAACCGATCTTCCCGTCCGAGAGCTGCTTGCTGGAGCCGATCAGCTCGGCGAACCCTTCCACGTACCAGGGCGGATAGATGGAAGGGAAATATTGCAGCATGAAATGGTGGGCATATTCATGGTGGAGGACGAGCGCTGGGGTGAAATGGAGGTCGTTGTTGAGTGTCCTTCGCGGAGTCACCGCGAACGGGCCCAAGATGTTGCTGTGGTAGAAGCCCGCCACGCCGCTGTCGGAGAGGCCCAGGGCCTGCTCGACGTCTCCCATGTCCTCGACCTCGTAGATGCGCACCTTGATCGGCTCCTCCTCGTCCGAGGTGCCGGTCGCCATTCGCATCAGCTTGTCGTAGCTTTCCAGCCGGGCGGCCAGCTTCTCGAGCTCGCGGTCGTTGCTTTCGCTGTAGAAGGTGAAGTGCCGGGTCTCCGCCGCCCGCCACTCGGCCTTTGCCGCTGCCGGAGCGCAGAGGAGCAGCGCCAGCCCAGCCAGTTTGACCAACCGGTTCATCATCCATCCCCAATTTAATCTTGAGCGGCAGGCATTTAGCGGATCCGCGGAAAAACTCCAAATTCGGATGCGACCCTATTTGGCGTCTGACACCGATTTTTCGTCAAAGGAAGGAATAGGGATCGACGTCCACCGTCACTCGAACCCCGCGCGGCCAGCTCAGGCTGCCGAGCCAATCGCGGATCACCTCCTGCATGTCGACCGAGCGGGCGGCGTGGACGAGCAGGCGCTGGCGGTGGCGGCCGCGGAGCATCGCGAGCGGGGCCGGGGCCTGCTGTTTGAGATCAGTCTCCGTCTTGCTATGCCGAGAGTTAGAGACTTTGGGGGCAGCTGTGCCGGAAGAGGATCCTCCGAATATCCAGGCAAAACTGCGCGAAGCCTTCGGCTCATTCATGACGTCCGGAGATTCTGCGCTTATCAGCGTATTGGAATGGGGACTCGAATATGCCCTGTTCCGGAAATTGCCTGACTTGCCCGCGCAGGTCCTTGCCGGCGATCTCCAATTCGAATTCGTTTATGACCTCCGTGCCCTGTTCAACGGTACCATCGTTGACGGGGCATGGAACGGCCAAAGTGGAACCTCGTCTTTGTGGTTGATCCAGTGGCTGGACGATCAAGGGATCGGCACCGAAGCGCTAATCGCCATGGGCGGACGTGACCGCAATCGCGTCCTAAGCGACCGCGTCCAGTATCGAACAGGAATATCGGACCTTCGCATCGCCGTGACGCCGTCCCTCGCCAGGCAGATCCTTCCCATCTCGCTACAGCTGGCCGCCTTCACGCGCCACGACGAGAGCGTCCATCTTCGGCATCTAATTTTCGTGTTAGTGGCCTTTTGCCCGATCGAGTGGTTTGGACCGTCATTCAGCATCGAGCTACGACAGAGGCTGCGGAACGACTTTGTCGACCGCAATTGCGAACTTTATCCCGAGGAAGCCGAACGTTGGGAGAAGGTCCGAACCACCTTTCCATTCCAGGATGCGGATGGGGGTGTGGACACTGAATTTGTTCCCACTTTGGCAGATGCCCCGGCCATGCAGGACACGCTCGGGCGGGAGGTTTTCGCCCAGGTGCTGGCCGGACGGATCAGGCAAGTGCGAGCGGGCCTCGAGCGGAAGGGCGGAGCAAAAACTGAGTCCGCTGATCGAGCTTTCATGCTCCATATGGGCGGACCTTGGGGCTCGGGAAAATCCTCGGTCCTCAACTTTCTAAAGGCCGACCTCGAGACTTCGGGGTGGCTCGTCGTTGAATTCAACGCTTGGCGTAACCAGCATCGACGGCCCGCCTGGCTGCCACTTATCCTGGAAGTCCGGAACCAAGTGGCTCGCCAATTTAATCGGCGAACACTGCTGGTCTGGCTATCATGGTTCTGGTGGCGGCTGCGAATGGACTGGACGCCCTATTTCCTTGCTGCGGTCCTGATAGCCATAGCGGGGTTCCTGGCATGGTGGGCGGGCGTCGGCGACGAACCGGATCCGCTTATCGATGCCAGCGAGGCGTTGAAGGCGCTTGGCGCGATCATAGCCGCGTTGATTAGTCTCCTCGCCGTGGCGCGCGGCTTCGCGCTCGGGTCGCAACGCAACGCGGAGGCCTATCTGGAAACCAAGTCGGAACCGTTTCGGCGCATCATCCGGCTTTTCGAGCTTCTGGTGAACCAAGCCCGCCAGCCGATCGCGGTCTTCATCGACGATCTCGACCGATCCAATGGAACCTACGTGACCGATCTTTTGGAGGGCATCCAGACTTCACTCCGTGCCGTGCCTATCATCTATGTCGTTGTTGGCGATCACAGGTGGATATGCTCAAGCTTCGAGAAGAAATATGCTGGCATCGGCGATGAGATTGGCGCGCCAGGGCGTCCGCTCGGCTATCTTTTCCTGGACAAGATTTTTCAGCTTTCGACCACGTTGCCGCAGCTCTCGGCGCAGCGCCAAGTCCAATATTGGCGCGATTTGCTGGAGCGCAACGACGGCGCATCGCCCAACGCGGAACGGGCCGAACGGCGGCGATTGGCAGAAAAGGCCTCCGACACGCTCAAGGGGAAGACCCGACACGAAGATATTCAGCAAGCCGTTGAGGCAACCGCGGCAGGCAGCATGGAATATGAAGCGATGTTGGCGGCGGCAGCCAAGCAGATCACCAGCCCGGAATCGATTCGTGCCGCAGAGCACCGTTTGCAGCCTCTCGCGCATCTTCTCGAAGCCAATCCGCGTTCGATGAAACGTCTGGTCAACGCTTATGGCCTGAACCACGCTCGCGCCTTTCTTGAGGGCAGAACGGTGACCGTCGAAGCGCTGGCCCGCTGGACGATCATCGAGCTTCGATGGCCGCTTCTGGCCGAGCATCTGGCGCGTAATTGGCCCGAGATTGCAAAGGGCAGATTGGTCCCGGCCGACTATCCGGAGGCCATCCGAGCTTTGCTTTCGAACGCGGAAGTCCGGGCCGTGATCGGCGCACAGGGAGACGATGGCCAGCTGACGGTGCAGGCCTTGAAGTCGCTTCTAATGTGATCTCCCGACCCGGCCGCTAGAGGAAGGAATAGGGATCGACGTCCACCGTCACCCGAACCCCGCGCGGCCAGCTCAAGCTGCCGAGCCAGTCGCGGATCACCTCCTGCATGTCGACCGAGCGGGCGGCGTGGACGAGCAGGCGCTGGCGGTGGCGGCCGCGGAGCATCGCGAGCGGGGCCGGGGCGGGGCCGAACACGGCCATGTTCTCGACCCTCGGCGCGGCCCTGCCGATCTGCTTGGCCGCCTCCGTCGCCTCGTTCGAATCCTCGGACGAGATGACGATCCCGGCGAGCCGGCCGAAGGGCGGCATCGCCGCCTCGCGCCTCGACTGGGTCTCGGCCGCGTAGAAGCTTTCCGGATCGCCGCTGACCAGGGCCTCGATCACCGCCGCCGAAGGCTCGTGGGTCTGGACCAGCACCCGCCCCGGCTTCTCGCCGCGGCCGGCGCGGCCCGCGACCTGGGCGATCTGCTGGAAGGTGCGCTCGGCGGCCCGAAGGTCGCCGCCCTGGAGGCCGAGGTCGGCGTCGACCACGCCGACCAGGGTGAGGTTGGGGAAATGATAGCCCTTGGTGACCAGCTGGGTGCCGACGACGATGTCGATCTCGCCCGCCTCCATCCGCCCGACGAACTCGGCCGCCTTGGCGGGCGACCAGATCGTATCCGAGGTGACCACGGCGGTGCGCGCCTCCGGGAACAGCTCCGCCACCTCGTCGGCGATCCGCTCGACTCCGGGCCCGACCGGCACGAGGCTGCCTTCCTCGCCGCATTCGGGACAGGCCTTGGGCGGCGGCATCATATGGCCGCAATGGTGGCACGCGAGTCGGTGGACGAGCCGGTGCTCGACCATCCAGGCGGTGCAATTGGGGCATTGGAAGCGATGCCCGCAATGGCGGCAGAGCGTCAGGGGCGCGTAGCCGCGGCGGTTGAGGAAGAGCAGGGCCTGCTCGCCCTTCGCCAGCGTCTCCTCGAGCTCCCTGACCAGCCGCGGCGCCAGCCAGCGCCCGCGCGGGGGCGGATCGGCGGTGAGGTCGAGCGCCTCGATCTCCGGAAGCTCGGCGACCCCGTAGCGCTCGGGCAGCTTCACCTCGGTATAGACTCCGATCTCCGCCATCTGCCGCGACTCGATCGCGGGGGTCGCCGAGGCGAGGACGATCGGGATCTTCTCGAGCTTGGCCCGCATCACGGCAACGTCGCGGGCGTGGTACTGGACTCCCTCCTCCTGCTTGAAGCTGGTCTCATGCGCTTCGTCGACGACGATCAGTCCGAGCTTCGGATAGGGGAGGAAGAGCGAGGAGCGCGCGCCGACCACCACTTTTGCATCGCCGCCGGCGATGGCGCGCCAGGCGCGCCGCCGCTGCGACTGCCTCAGGCCCGAATGCCAGGCGACCGGCTCATGGCCGAAGCGCGCGGCGAAGCGCTTGAGGAACGGCTCGGTGAGCGCGATCTCGGGCAGCAGCACCAGGGTCTGCCGCCCCCGCCGAAGCGCCTCGGCCACCGCCTCGAAATAGACTTCCGTCTTGCCCGATCCGGTGACCCCGTCGAGCAGGAACGGCGCGAAATCGGCGGCGCGAACCGCCTCGACGAAGACATGCGCAGCGGCCCCTTGCGCAAGCTCCAGCTCGGGGGGGTCATGTTCGGGGTTGGGCAGTGGGAAAGGATCGTCCACCGACACCTCGACCGCCTCGATCGCGCCCGCCTTGACCAGTCCCCGGATCACCCCGTCCGAAACCCCGGCCGCGATTGCCAGCTCGCGCACCAGCCCCTGCCGCTCGCCGATCCGCTCAAGCGCCTGCGCCCGCTGCGCCGTCAGCCGCTCCGGAACGAAGCCGGTCGCGCGATATTCGGTGACGGTGCGGCCGCCCTCGAGTGCGCTCGCCGAGGCGAGTGCCATCCGAAGCACCGAGGCGAGCGGGGCGAGGTAGTAATCGGCGGTCCATTCGATCAGCCGCCTGAGCGAATCGGCCAGCGGCGGCAGGTCGTAGGCCTGGAGCAGAGGCCGGAGGCGATTGTCCCCTACCGCCTCCGCCTCGAGCCGATCTTCCTCCCACACCACCCCGGTCATTTGCCGCGGCCCGAGCGGAGCGAGCACGATCGAGCCGGGGGCGACCTCCATCCCCGGCGGCACGCGGTAATCGAGCGGGCCGAGCGCGGCATTGAGAAGGAGGACTCGGCAGCGGTTCACGCCCGCCTAGATCGAGTCCCGGCGGGGAAAACACAACCGGCGCGTCATCCGAATGCGGAATCGACATTGCGCTGCCGTCATCACCGCGAAAGCGGGGATCCAGTCCGAAGTCCGACCTGGTTTCCCGGTTTCGCGGGAATGACGGGGTGGTTGGGCCGCGCTATTCTTCCGGAGCGAGGGAGGCGCTTATGATCGCACGCAGGTGGCACGGCCGGGTCCCGGAGGCGAAGGCGGAGGAATATCTCGGGCTGATGCGCGAGGTCGCGCTGCCCGACTACCGCTCGACCGCCGGCAACATGGGCGCCTGGTGCCTGCACCGGCGCGAGGGCGAAATCGTCCATGTCGAGATGTTCACCCTGTGGGAGGACGAGGCGGCGATCCGGCGCTTCGCCGGGGAGGAAATGGACATCACGAAATATTACGATTTCGATTCCGGTTTCCTGCTCGAGCTGGAGTCGCGAGTGGTCCATTTCGACGTGATCGATTGACCGCGATTGCGAAGCTGGCGGTACCGCTTGCCAGCGGCTCGACCGGCGTGACAGTCTGAAGCGGCGTGGCAGGGAGCAGGACATGAGCGATCTCGACCCCGAAGGCAGGCGGCTTCCCATCAAGCTCGATTCGACGTCCAACGGCGAGTTCGTCCCGATCCCGCTCGACCCGAGCCTGATGCGCGCCAAAGCGCTTGCCTGCGAGCGCGCGACCGACCTCTCGAAGCGCCTTGGCCTGGGCCGGCGCGAGTTCCTCGTCTCCTCCTGCGGAGCGGCCGCGACCCTGCTCGCCTATAACGAGGCCCATGCCGGCGCCGGCCGAACCGGCGGCTTCTTCAATCTCAGCGCGGAGTCGGCGCTGGAGCCCCGGCTCGCCGCCACCGAGCTCGGCAAGAAGGAATGGATCTTCGACGTCCAGGGCCATTTCGTGAACCCGACCGGCGCCTGGCTGAAAGGCGTGCCCGCAGGGGCGAAGCCGCTGTCCGGCTTCGAGAAAGCGCAATGCGCCCTGTCCGAAAAGCCCGGCGACCGCTCCTACCTCGATTGCCTCGGCCCCACCGAGTTCATCAAGGACGTCTTCCTCGATTCCGACACCGATCTCATGGTCCTCTCCTTCGTGCCCTCGACCCGTGAGGGGGAGCCTCTGACCATCGAGGAGGCCGCCGCGACCCGCGAGATCGTCGACAGGATGGAGGGCAGCAAGCGGCTGATGCTCCACGGCCGGGTCAATCCGAACCAGCCCGGCGACATCGAGGACATGGACCGCCTCGCCGGCTTCGGGGTCAGCGCCTTCAAGACCTACACCCAATGGGGCCCGGGCGGGCAGGGCTTCTGGATGACCGACGACGTCGGAATCGCCTTCGTCGAGAAGGCCCGAAAGCTCGGCATCCGCAACATCGCCATCCACAAGGGCCTTCCCTTCGGCCCGCGCAGCTACGAGCATTCGACCTGCCGCGACATCGGTCCGATCGCGAAGCGATTCCCCGACATGAACTTCCTCATCTACCATTCGGGCTATGTCGCGGGGGAGAAGGAGGGGCCCTGGAATCCGAAGCGCACCGACGGAGTCGACTCGCTGATCACCTCGCTGAAACAGGCCGGCGTTCCGCGCAACGCCAACGTCTATGCCGAGCTGGGCTCGACCTGGCGCTTCGTCTCGACCCGCGACCCCGACAGCGCCGCCCATCTGCTCGGCAAATTGTTCAAATATGTCGGCGAGGACAACGTCCTGTGGGGCACCGATTCCATCTGGTACGGCTCGCCCCAGGACCAGATCCAGGCCTTCCGCACCTTCCAGATCTCGGAAGCCCTTCGCGACGCCCATGGCTATCCCGAGATCACTCCGAAGCTGAGGCGCAAGGTGTTCGGCCTGAACGCTGCGAAGCCGTACCGGCTCGACGCCCGCAAGCTGGCCGCAGACGCCTCGGCCGACTCCGTCGCTGAAAGCCGAGCCGCTTATGCGGAACGCCCCAACCCCAGCTTCGTCACCTATGGCCCCCGTACGCGCCGCGAGTTCGCCAATCTGCTGAGAGCGAGCGGAGGTCAGCCCTGATCATGCAACAAGCCCGCGGCAGGGCCGTTACCGAGTCATGGACCCGATGCTGACCCGCCGCGGCCTCGTCGCCGCCGGCCTCGCTTTGCCGCTGCTTGCGCTCCCCGGCTGCGCCGCGCGGCTCGGCGATCTCGTCAATCTCGAGCCGGCCATAAGGCGCCTTCTCACTCTCTCCTCGCAGCGCGCCTTCGCCCGGCTACTGACCGACGAGGGCTTCTTCCGCGACGACGTCGCCCGGATCCAGCCGCCGCCCCAGCTCGGCGGGACCACGCTCACGGCGACGCTTGCCGTCGCGCTCGGCACGCGCGCGGTCCAGGACAGGCTGCTCCGCGTCGTCAACCGCGCGGCTGAGGAGGGCGCCCGGCGCGCCGCTCCGGTCGTTTACGATTCGATCCGCGACATGGCGATCACCGACGCTTTCTCGATCGCCCGCGGCGGCCCCACCGCGGCCACCGACTATCTCGCCCGGTCGATGGGCGAGCGGATATTCGACGCGATCTTCCCCGCGGTCGGGGAAGCGCTCCGGCTGGCCGAGAACGGAGTCGTTCAGCGGGCCCTCCAATTCGCCACCGGCATCAACTTTCCCGGCCTGCAGGCCGACGTCACCCGCAAGACCTCCGCCGCCCTCTACCGGGCCATCGGCCGCGAGGAGGCCGCCATCCGCGCCGACCCGGGCTCGGCCGGCGATCCGGTGCTGGCGGCCCTGTTCGGCCGCCGCTAGTCACTCGAACGTCTTCCGCCTCAGTCCCGGCAACATCAGCGCCTGGGCGGCCGCCCGGGCCACCAGGAACAGGCTGAAGGCCAGCCACAGCCCGTAATTGCCCAGTCCGCCGGCGGCAAAAAGCAGGGCCGCGTAGACTGCGCAGGCGGCGCCCATGGTCAGAAGCATCGCCCGGGTCCAGGTGGCGCCGATATAGATTCCGTCGAAGACGTAGGAGGTGACCCCGAGCACGGGGAGCAGCACCGCCCAGGGGACGTAGGCCAGCGTCGTCGCCACCACCGCCGGGTCGGTGCTGAAGCTGGCCGCAAGGCTCGCGCCGGCCAAGGCGTAGACGAGGCTGAACAGGGCTCCGCCCGCCAGCCCCCAGAGCAGCAGCGCCTTGACCAGGGCGTCGAAGCGGCGGCGGTCCTTCGCGCCCACCGCCTCGCCGCACAGCACCTGGGCCGCGCTCTCGAAGCCGTCGAGGATCAGGGCCGAGAGGATGAACAGCTGGTAGAGGATGCCGTTCGCCGCAAGCACCAGCGGTCCCTGCTGGGCGCCTTGCCGGGTGAGGAGGAGGATGGCGGCGGTGAGCAGGACGGTGCGAAGGAAGAGGTCGCGGTTGAGCCGGAGCAGTGCGATCATGTTCGCCGCGCTCCACGTTTCCCCCCGGCCCGCCGCCTTCACGGCGGCCCGCGCCGGCGCTTCGCGACCGGCGACCGCCAGCAGCGTCAGCGTCTTGCCGCCCTCCGAGAGCAAGGTCGCCGCCGCAACGCCGGCCACGCCCCAGCCGAAGCCGAGGACGAAGAGGACGTCCAGAGCGATATGGACGATGTTGGAGAGTATCTCCGTCCACAGCACCGCCCGCACCCGCCGGCGCCCGATCAGCCAGCCCATCAGCGCGACGTTGGCCAGCCAGAGCAGCCCGCCCCAATAGCGGATTGCGACATAGACGCCCGCCTCGCGCGCAACCCCGCCGCGGGCGTGGAGCATCTCCATCCCCCACGGTACGATGACGGGCTTGAGCGCGAGCAGGACGAGCCCGATCGCCAGCGCCAGGCCCAGCGCCCGGGCCAGGGTCGCGGCCTGCGCCGCCTCGTCGCCGCGCCCCGCCGCCTGGGCGGTGAGGGCGATCGTCCCGGTCCTCAGGAAGTTGAAGACGATGAGCAGGCCCATCATGAACTTGGCGCCGAGCTCGACCCCGGCCTGGGGCTCGGCCTGCCCGAGCTGGCCGATCACCCAGAGATCGGCGATCCCGAACAAGGCGGTGGCGACGTTGGTCAGCATGGAGGGCAAAGCGATCGCCCAGATCGCCCGGTTCAGCTCACGCCGCTCATCTGAGGTCGCCAAGCCCGTCCCCGCCGCGCTAAAGGAGGGCCGAATCCCTCCCGCGAAGGCATGGCCCAAATGAAATTCTTCGTCGACACCGCCGACACCGGCGAGATCCGCGACCTGGCGGAAACCGGCCTGCTCGACGGCGTGACCACCAACCCGTCGCTCATCCACAAGGCGGGCCGCGATTTCCTCGACGTGGTTCGCGAGATCTGCTCGATCGTGCCCGGGCCGGTCTCAGCCGAGGTCGTCGCCACGGAGCACGCCGAGATGATGCGCGAGGCCGAGGTGCTCCGCAAGATCGCCGGCAACATCGCGGTCAAGGTCCCGCTGACGATCGACGGGCTCAAGACCTGCAAGGCGCTGACCGGCGACGGGACGATGGTCAACGTCACCTTGTGCTTCACCGCCAACCAGGCGCTGCTCGCCGCCAAGGCCGGAGCGACCTTCATCTCACCCTTCGTCGGCCGCCACGACGATACCGGCTTCGACGGGATGCAGATCATCTCCGAGATCCGGACGATCTACGACAATTATGATTTCGAAACCCAGATCCTGGTGGCGAGCATCCGCCACCCGATCCACGTCCTCCAGTCCGCGATGATCGGCGCGGACGTCATGACGGCGCCGCCCGCCGTCATCCGCCAGCTCTTCAAGCACCCGCTGACCGACAAGGGCCTCGAAGGCTTCGCCGCCGACTGGGCCAAGACCGGCCAGAAGATCGGCTAGCTTAATCCTCCCCCTCGCGAAGCGAGGGGGAGGGGGACCATGCGAAGCATGGTGGAGGGGTCATTGGCGAGGCCTGAGCCAGCTACCCCTCCACCACCCTACGGGTGGTCCCCCTCCCCATGCTCCGCATGGGGAGGACCGCTTATCACTCACAATCTCAAAGAGCCCTGGCAAGTCCGCGACTCGCCCACGATCCGATATAATAGGAAAAACCCTACAACGCAAGAACAAAACAGGAAAATAATTTTCCCGGCAAAAAATGGCCATCGCTTCTTAACCTTGTTCGGGTTAGCCTCCGCTCGATGGGAAAGGTGATCAACTTCGAGGACCGGGCGGTGGCCAAGCTTCGAGCCCGGGTCGCGGCGGCGGAGGAGGCCAATCAGGACCTGATCGCCTTCGCCCGCGGCCATTCGGGCGCGGTCGCCTCGATCCACGAGGCGGTGCTTGCCGCGATCGAGGCGGAGGGCTTCGACCATCTCATCCACATTGTCACCCAGGAATGGCCCCAGATACTCGGCCTCGACGCGGTCGCCGTCGCCCTCTTCGCCGGCGACAAGGGCGTCCGCGCCGACGCCTCCGGCCTCCAGTTCGTCGACGTCCGGGTCATCCAGCGGTCGCTCGAGGGGCTGGACGGGGTCGTCCTCCGGGGCGTCGGCCGGGGCCATCCCTTGTTCGGCCCCGCCTGCGAGCTGATCCGGGCCGAGGCGCTGGTCCGCCTCGACAGCGAACCGCCCTTGCCCAGCGGCCTGCTCGCCCTCGGCCAGCGCGAGGCGCAGGGCTTCGAAACCCGCCACGGCTCCGAGCTGCTCATGTTCCTGGGCCGGGTCCTCACCCGCTCGATGGGCCGGTGGCTGATCCCTTAGGATGACCCGGTGAATGATGCCCCGCATCATTCAGCCCTGTCCGGGGGACAGGGCGACCCGGGTCCTCACCCGGCCGCCGGCACTGCCCTGCGCTGGCAGAATCATCTCGCCCAGGACCGTCGCCGCTCGCCGCACACCGTCCGTGCCTACGCCGCCACCGCGCATCGACTGATCGACTTCCTCGCCGGCCATCTCGGAGGCGCGGTCGACGGCCCGGCGCTCGCGGGCCTGGAGGCGAAGGACCTGCGCGCCTTCCTCGCCCACCGGCGCGGAGAAGGGTTGGGCAACAGTTCGGCGGCGCGCGAGCTTTCCGCCGTCCGCTCGTTCCTCGCCTTCGCGTCGGTGGAACGGGGGGGGGAGGCCAGCCTGCCCCGGCTGAAGGGCCCGAAGCGCCCGCGGAGCGTTCCGCGTCCCGTCGCCCCGGACGACGTCGTCGCTCTCGCGGAGGAGGTGGGCGAGGATTCGAGCGAGCCCTGGATCGCGGCTCGCGACCGGGCGGTGCTTCTGCTCCTCTACGGCTCGGGCCTGCGGGTCGCGGAAGCCCTCGGCCTGACCGGCGCCGCGATTCCGCTCGGCGAGGCCCTGAGCGTCACCGGCAAGCGTTCGAAGACCCGGATCGTCCCGCTGCTCGCTCCGGTCCGCGAGGCGATCGATCATTATCTGTCGCTTTGCCCCTATGGGCCGTCGAGCGACGAGCCCCTGTTCCGGGGCGCCCGCGGCGGACCGCTCAACGGCGAGATGATCCGGCGGGTCGTCCGCAAGGCGCGGGTCCGCCTCGGCCTGTCCGACCGGACGACTCCGCACGCGCTTCGCCACAGCTTCGCCACCCACTTGCTCGGCCGGGGCGCCGACCTGCGCTCGCTCCAGGAGCTGCTCGGCCACGCCAGCCTCTCCTCCACGCAAATCTACACCGCAGTGGACGCCGCCCACCTCCTCGACGTCTACCGCAACGCCCATCCGCGGGCGTGATCGTCATCCCGGCGAAAGCCGGGACCTCGGGGAGACCCACCGAGACTCTTTCGTCCTGAGGTCCCGGCTTTCGCCGGGATGACGCTATGCGTCAGGATGCCGCCGCCGCCAGGTGATCTGGCGCCAGACATAGGCGACGACGATCAGGAGGATGATCGCCGTCGAAAGCGGCCCCAATATCTTCTCGATATCGTCGAAGGCCATTCCCAGACCCCAGCCCGCCGTGGCCAGCCCAGCGGTCCACACCGCCGTGCCGAGCGTCGACCAGAGCAGGAAGGTCTTGAGGCGCATGCTGAGCAGGCCCGCCGGGATCGAGATGACCGAGCGGATGGTCGGAAGCATCCGGCCGACCGAGACGATCGCCCCGCCGAAGCGGCCGAACAGCCGCTCGGACTTCTCGACATCGTCCCAGTCCATGGTCAGCCACCGTCCGTAATTCTCGATGAAGGGGCGGAAGCGCTTCATCCCGATGACCCGGGCGAGCGCGTACCAGAAGAGGTTGCCCAGCATCGCGCCCGCGGTCCCGCTCGCGATCACTCCCCACAAGCTGAGCGGCCCCTGGGCGGCCCGGGCCCCCGCGACCGGCATGATCACCTCGGAAGGGATGGGGGGGAAAATCGTCTCCAGGAACATCAGCAGGAAAATGCCGACATAGCCCGTCTGGTCGATGAGCCGGATCGTCCAGTCGCCCATGCTCAGGCCAACTTCGCTTCGATGGCGTCCCAGATGAGAGCCGGCGTGTCGGTCCCGTTGAACCGGTCGATGGCGACGATCCCCGTCGGGGAGGTGACGTTGATCTCGGTCAGCCATTTGCCGCCGATCACGTCGATTCCGACGAAGAACAGCCCTCGCGCCTTGAGCTCGGGACCGAGCGCGGCGCAGATCTCGCGCTCGGTCTGCGTCAGCTCCGTCTTGGCCGCCGAGCCGCCGACGGCGAGGTTCGAGCGGATCTCGCCGGCGCCGGGGATCCGGTTGACCGCGCCCGCCACTTCCCCGTCGACGAGGACGATCCTCTTGTCGCCCTCGGCGATCTCCGGGACGAAGGCCTGGACGACGTGCGGCTCGCGATAGGCGGCGTTGAACATCTCGATCAGCGAGGCGAGGTTGGCGCCGTCGCGGCCGACCTTGAACACCGCCTTGCCGGCATTGCCGTGGAGCGGCTTCACGACGATCTCGCCATGCCGTCCGAGGAAATCGCGGGCTGCGCCGAGCGAGCGGGTGAGGAGGGTCGGCGGCATGAAGCGGGCGAAGTCGAGCACCCAGATCTTCTCCGGCGCGTTGCGCACGGAGGCCGGGTCGTTGACGACCAGGGTCTCGCCCCGGATCCGCTCGAGCAGGTGGGTCGCGGTGATGTAGCCGAGGTCGAAGGGCGGGTCCTGCCGCATCAGCACGACGTCGGCATCCCGGCCGAGGTCGAGCAGGGCGGGATCCCCGAGCGCATAATGATTGCCCTCCACCGGCTGCACCGTCACCGGATGCGCCATCGCCCGGAGGCGCCCGTCGGTATAGCTTAGGCTCTCGGCCTGGTAATGCCACAGGGCATGGCCGCGCTTTTGGGCCCCGAGCATGATCGCGAAGGTCGAATCCCCGGCGATGTTGATCCCTTCGAGGGGGTCCATCTGGACGGCGACGTTGAGGTTCATGGCGCGCGCTTAGCGGGGCAGGGCCCCCCTGTCATCCGTGCCAGATATTGGTCATGTGCCTGGGCAGCCGCCGGGGAACGATGAAGACCGCGTCCAGGCGGATATCGTCTCCCGCCCGGGCGTAGCGGTGGGCGAGCGCTTCGGCGGCCGCGGCCACCCGGCGGAGGCGCCATTCGTCGAGGGCGAGGCCGGCTTCCTCAGCCGTCGCTCTCGCCTTCACTTCGACGAACGCGACCGTCCTGCCCCGCCGGGCGATGAGGTCGACCTCGCCGACCGGCGTCCGAACCCTCCGGCCCAATATCTTCCAGCCCTTGAGCTGGAGCCAGGCCGCCGCGAGCCACTCCGCCCGCCGGCCGCCCCGCTCCGCCCGGCGCCGCTTCATTTGAGCTTGAGCGCCCGCTCATAGGCCTGGCGCCTCGGCACTCCGAGCTTCTCCGCCACCTCGGCCGCCGCCCGCGAAGCGGAGAGCCGGCCCATGGCATCGCGAAGCGCCGAGTCCACCTCCGCCTCGCCGGCCGCCTCCGCTTCGCCGGGAGGCGCCACGACGACGACGATCTCGCCTTTGGGCGGCGCGTCGGAATAGCGCTCCGCGAGCCCGGAGAGGGTCCCGGTCACTGTCTCCTCGAACTTCTTGCTGATCTCGCGGGCCACCGCCGCCTCCCGGTCGCCCAGGCCGGCCTGGAGCGCGCTCAGCGTCGCGGTGAGCCGAGGGCCGCTCTCGTAGAGGACCAGGGTCGCCCGCAGCGACGCCACCTCCGCGATCGCCGCCGCCTTGGCGCCGCTTTTGGACGGAAGGAACCCAAGGAACAGGAAACGGTCCGTCGGAAGGCCAGCCAGGGTCAGGGCGGCGACGACGGCCGACGGGCCGGGAATGGTGGTGACCGGGATCCCCCCGGCCCGGGCTTCCCGCACCAGCTTGAAGCCCGGGTCGGAGATAAGCGGCGTCCCCGCGTCCGAGACCAGCGCCACTGCGCCCTCCCGCATCCGCTCCAGCAACTGGGGCCGGACGCGCTCGGCATTGTGATCGTGATAGGGAAGCATCGGGCGCCTGACCCCGATATGATGGAGGAGCTTGGCGGTCACCCGGCTATCCTCGACCGCGATCAGGTCCGCCCGGGCCAGCACGTCGGCGGCCCGCGGCGACAGATCGGAAAGATTGCCGATGGGCGTCGCGACGATATAGAGGCCGGGTGGAAGCGCGTTCATGAGGATGAGGGTCATGGCAGAGCAATCCCCCGGGTCGCAAGCGCGGCGCAACATCCTCGGCCTCGCCGGATCGGCCCTGCTCGCGCTGTCGCTCGCCGGCTGTCAGCTCGTTCCCAAGCCGCGCCCCGATCTTCCTCCCGAGGAGCTGCCCGAGGAGGTCGAGCAGCCGCGCGAGGAGGAGCCCCGGTCCACTCTTCCGCCGGAGGAGACTCGCAACCGGGTCGCCGTGCTGGTCCCGACCTCCGGCGCCAATGCCGGAGTCGGCCAGTCGATCGCCAACGCCGCCAACCTCGCCCTCCTCGACGCCGGGGGCGAGCGGATTCGAATCACCGTCTACGACACCGCCCGAAGCGGCGCGGTGGCTGCGGCGAACCAGGCGCTCGCCGACGGCAACGGCCTCTTCCTCGGTCCGCTGCTTGCCGAAGAGGCGCGGGCAGTCGCCCCCGTTGCCCGCCGCGCCGACGTTCCCGTGATAAGCTTCTCCAACGACACCAGCGTCGCCGGCAACGGAGTCTATCTGATGGGCTTCACGCCCGGCCAGTCGATCGCCCGGGTCGTCGACCATGCCCGAAGCGTCGGGCTCGAGCGGTTCGGAGCGCTCGCGCCGGCGAACGTCTACGGCCGACGCGCCTCGGACGCGATGGTCGGAGTGGTGGAGGATCTGGGGGGACGGCTGGTCGCGATGCAGAGCTACGACGGAGGGCCCGCCGCCGTCAGGACCGCCGTCTCCAGGCTCTACGCCCAGGGCGGTTACGACGCCGTCCTGATCGCCGACGGCGGCCGCGGGGCGGCGACGGCCGCGCCGATACTGAAGAGCGGGGCGAACGCCCCGGTCCGGCTTCTGGGCACCGAATTGTGGGCGACCGAGACCGGTCTCGGCCGGACCGCCGCCTTGCGCGGCGCCTGGTATGCGAGCGTCGGCGATTCGATGTTCAACCAGCTTCGGACCCGCTACCGCGCCCGCTACGGCGCCAACCCCTACCGGCTGGCGAGCCTCGGCTACGACGCGGTGCTCCTGACCGTCCGGATCGCCAAGAACTGGCGGCTGGGCCGCGCCTTCCCGGAGCGCGAGCTTCGCGATCCCGTCGGCTTCGCGGGGGTCGACGGTCCCTTCCGGTTCACCGCGTCCGGGATCGCCGAGCGCTCGCTCGAGGTCCGCGAGGTGACGGCGACCGGCACGATCGTGGTGTCGCCGGCGCCGAGGAGCTTCGACTGAGGCAGGCGTCATCCCGGCGAAAGCCGGGACCTCCGGACGAGAAGTCGCGGCGCGTCTCCCCGAGGCCCCGGCTTACGCCGGGGCGACGATCTCGGCGAGAATGGCGTCGAGCAGAAGCCGTCCGGCCGGTGTTACGGCCAGCCGGCCGCCTTCCCGCTTGAGCAGCCCATGGCCCTCCAGCCGCTCCACCGCGCCCAGATCGAGCCGCCCGTCCACCGACTCCAGCTCGACTCCCTCGCGGAGCCGAAGCCCCATGAGCAGGGCCTCGGTCGCCTGCTCCTGCGGGCTCAGAAAATTCTCCTCGACGGTCCCGTGCCCGTTCCGCTCCAGCGCCGCCAGCCAGTTCTCCGGCTTGCGATGGCGCTGGGTAGCCGCTCCGCCGCGCCGGCCGTGCGCGCCCGGGCCGACGCCCAGATAGGGCCGGTAGCGCCAGTAAGCGAGGTTGTGGCGGCTCTCTTCGCCGGGCCGGGCGTGGTTCGAAATCTCGTAGGCCGGCAGTCCCGCCTGCGCCGTCATCGCCTGCGTCAGCTCGAAGAGCGAAGCCGACTCGTCGGGATCGCGCGGCTCCATCTCGCCGCGCGCCGCCATGGCCGCGAAGCGCGTGCCCGGCTCGATCGTCAGCTGGTAGAGCGAAAGGTGGCCGGTCCCGAAGCCGAGCGCCCGTTCGAGCTCGGCCGCCCAGCTCGCCTCGCTCTGGCCGGGCAAAGCGTAGATGAGGTCGAAGCTGACCCGTCCGAAGCAGGCTTGCGCCGTTTCCAGCGCTGCGAGGCCCTCCGCGGCATCATGCGCTCGCCCCAGGAAGCGAAGGGCCTTGTCGTCGAGGGACTGGAGCCCGAGCGACACCCGGTTCACGCCCGCCGAGGCGAGGTCCGCGAAGCGCGCGGCCTCGACTGACGAGGGGTTGGCCTCGAGCGTGATCTCCGCGTTCCGCGCAAGACCCCAATGCCTGTCCGCCGCCTCGATCAGGGCGGCCACCGTCGCCGGCTCCATCAGCGAGGGCGTGCCCCCGCCGAAGAAGATGGAGGAAAGCGGGCCTCGGGGCCATGCACGGGCCTCCCAGGCGAGGTCCCTCAGCAGAGCGTCGCGCCAGGCCGCCTGGTCGACGGACTCGCGGACATGGCTGTTGAAGTCGCAATAGGGGCATTTGGAGACGCAGAACGGCCAGTGGACGTAGAGGGCGAGGCCCGAACCCGTCATCCCGGCGAAAGCCGGGACCTCGGAGCGACCCGCCGAGGCTTCTTGTCCTGAGGTCCCGGCTTCCGCCGGGATGACGGGCGCGGGTGCATCCATCCCTAAAACAGCGCCGCCACCAGCTTGCGGAACGCGTCCGCGCGGTGGCTGATCCGGTGCTTCTCCGCCGGATCCATCTCCCCGAAGGTGATGTCGCGGCCGGCGGGGACGAACATGGGGTCGTAGCCGAAGCCACGGTCGCCGCGGGGCGGCCAGACCAGAATCCCCTCGACCCGGCCCTCGAACCATTCGCTCCGCCCGTCGGGCCAGCAGAGGGCGAGGGCGCAGACGAAATGGGCATTGCGGCTCGCTTCCGGTCCGAGCGCCTCCAATTCCTCCCACACCCGGCGCATGGCCAAGCCGAAGTCGCGCGGGCCCTCGACCTCGCCCGGTCCGGCGGCCGGGGCGACGCTCGGATCCGCGGCCAGCGCCCAGCGCGCGGAGAAGATGCCCGGTCTGCCCTCGAGCGCCTCGACGCACAGGCCGCTGTCGTCGGCGAGCGCCGGAAGGCCGGAAAGGTCCGCGGCCTCGCGGGCCTTCAAATCCGCATTGTCGATGAAGGTCGTCCCGATCTCGTCGGGCTCGGGAAGGTCGAGCTCGCCGGCCGAGACCGGCTCGACTCCATAGGGCCCGAGCAGTTCGCGTATCTCGCGCACCTTGCCATCATTATGGCTGGCGATGACCAGCCGCCCCGCCTGAAGCTTCCTCATCGTCCGGTCGCCCGGTCCTGGGCGGTGAAGATTTCGTCGCAGCCGATCCTGGCGAGGCGGAGAAGCCGGAGCAGACCTTCCTCGTCATAGCATTCGCCCTCGGCAGTGACCTGCGCCTCGACGATGTTGCCGTCGCCTGTCAGGACGAAATTGCCGTCCGCGCCGGCGTTCGAATCCTCCTCGTAATCGAGGTCGAGCACCGCGGCGCCATTGTGGATCCCGCAGCTCACCGCGGCGACCTTCTGCCGGATCGGGTCGGCGGTGAGGAGCTGCTGCCGAAGCAGCCCGTCGACCGCGATCCTGAGCGCCACCCAGCCGCCGGAAATCGCCGCCGTCCGGGTGCCGCCGTCGGCCTGGATGACGTCGCAATCGACCGTGATCTGGCGCTCGCCCAGCGCCTGGAGGTCGACGACCGCCCTCAGCGAGCGTCCGATCAGCCTCTGAATCTCCTGGGTTCGGCCGGACTGCTTTCCGGAAGCCGCTTCCCGGCGCCCTCGCGTGTGGGTGGCGCGCGGGAGCATTCCATATTCCGCGGTCACCCAGCCTTTGCCCTTGCCCCTGAGCCAGGGCGGAAGGCTCTGCTCGACCGAGGCGGTGCACAGCACCCGCGTATCGCCGAAGGAGACAAGGCAGCTCCCCTCGGCATGGCGGGTGAAGCCCGCCTCCATCACGATCTCCCGCATCTGGTCGGGCGCGCGTCCGGATGGGCGCATGGGGTTCCTTTCAACCAAACGCTGCGCCTTAGCCAGAGCCGGGCGCGTAATCCACCCGCTACTGAGCCAGCCTCCCCTCCCTGGAAGGGAGGGGCCGGGGGTGGGTCCGCCGAAGGCGGCCGAAACTCCGACTCCGAAGAAGTCTCGCTGCGCTCGCCTACCCACCCCTAGCCCCTCCCTTCCAGGGAGGGGGAAAGGCCAGGAGGTGACGCCGGTCATAACGCGAACTACATAGCCCCCATGGCCTCCACCCCCGTCAGCGAGCTCACCGAACGCGCCCGGGAGGTATTCCGGATGGTGGTCGAGAATTATCTCGGCTCCGGCGCCCCGGTCGGCTCTCGGACCATCTCGAAATTGCCGGGTCTCAACCTGTCGCCGGCCTCGATCCGCAACGTCATGCAGGATCTGGAGGAGCTCGGCCTTCTCGCCCATCCCCATACTTCGGCCGGGCGCGTGCCCACGGAAAGCGGCCTCAGATTGTTCGTCGACGGGATGATGCAGGCGGCCGAGCCGAGCGCCGAGGAGCGCGCCGCGATCGAGGCGCGGCTGGAGCGGGGCGGCCCGATCGAGGAGGCCTTGTCGGCCGCCACCGCGGCTCTGTCCGGCCTGTCGGCTTGCGCCGGAATCGTCCTCGTTCCAAAGCGCGAGCCCGTGCTTCGCCAGCTCGGCTTCGTCCAATTGTCCCCGACCCAGGCGCTGGCGGTGATGGTCGGAGCCGAGGGCGGCGTCGAGAATCGCGTGGTCGACCTTCCGGCCGGGATCACCGCGTCCGCCCTCACCGAGGTCGGCAATTACGTCAGCGCCCGACTGTCCGGGCTCACCCTCCCGGAGGCGCAGCGCCGCCTGGCCGCCGAGATCCAGGCCGGCAAGGCGGCGCTCGACGACGCCGCCCGCCAGCTGATCGACCGCGGCCTTGCCTTGTGGTCCGAGGACGGGGCCCAGCGGCCGGTCCTGATCGTCCGCGGCCAGGCCAATTTGCTCGAGCCGGGCGCTGCCGCCGATCTCGAGCGGGTGCGGCAATTGCTCGAGGAGCTCGACGGCAAGGAGGAGATCGTCCGGCTGCTCGACAGCGCCCGGGCCGGGCAGGGGATGAAGATCTTCATCGGCTCGGAGAATAAATTGTTCGCCCTCTCGGGCTCCTCGGTCATCGCCGCGCCCTATCGCGGCCGCGACGGCAAGGTGGTCGGGGTGGTGGGGGTGATCGGCCCGACGCGGTTGAACTATGCGCGGGTCGTACCCATGGTGGATTTCACGGCACAGGCACTATCGAGATTGATGGCATGAACGACGACCAGAAGCTGCACGAAGAGACGAACGAAGTCGAAGAGGCCACCGCCGAGGAACAGGCGGAAGCTCAGGAGCAGGATTTCTCGGAGCTGGTGAAGGAGCTCGAGCAGGTCCGCCAACACGTCCTCTACGCCCAGGCGGAAACCCAGAACGTCCGCCGCCGCCTTGAGCAGGAAAAGCAGACCGTGGCCGCCTATGCGGCGACCGGCTTCGCCCGCGACGTCCTGTCGGTGAAGGACAATCTCGACCGCGCCCTCGCGGCGATACCCGACGACCTTCGCCAGGACGAGCGGATGAAGCCTCTGATCGCCGGAATCGAGGCGACCGGGCGCGAGCTCGAGACCGTCTTCCAGCGCAACGGCATCACCCGCGTGGAAGCCCTCGGCCAGCCCCTCGACCCGCATAAGCACCAGGCGATGGTCGAGATCCCGTCCGACGCCGAGCCCGGCACGATCGTCCAGGAGATGCAGGCGGGCTACATGATCAAGGACCGGCTGCTTCGGCCGGCGATGGTCGGGGTCGCGCGGAAGGGCTGAAGTCCTCCCCGAGCTCGCTCGGGGAGGGGGACCATGCGAAGCATGGTGGAGGGGTAACAGACGCGGCGGTCCGCGTTTCTCTTCGGAACCTCCTAAGTCTGCGCCTTCTACCCCTCCACCACCCTACGGGTGGTCCCCCTCCCCATCTCCGATGGGGAGGATATCCTCAATAATCCTCGTGCATCATGTCGATCTCGCGGACCCGGCGCTTCTGCCGGGCGGCCTCGACCAGCCGGCGCAGCTCCTCGCGGCGCTGGGCGGCGCGTTCGACGTGGCGCAGGACGAGGGGCGCTCCGCGGGTGGTCTCGTCGCTGGAATGGACGGTGATGGTGCCGATCCCGGCCATCTGGTTGATCAGGCTGAAGTCGAGCCGGACGTCCTTCACACGGTAGAGCTCGACCTCGTCGAGGCTCTTGATGAAGATGCCCTCGCGCACGATCAGCCGGTCGGTGCAGATGTCGTAGCGGGCGGCCATGCTCTCGAACCATTTCCAGAGGACGATCCCGAAGGCGAGGGCGCTGATTGCGAGCGGCCACCGCCCGATTTCGGCCGGCGCGACCGCGGTGAGGAGGATGCCGGCCGGCACAAGCGCCATCGTCCCCCAGCCGGCGAGCGTGCCGCGGAGCCAGCCCCAGGTCGAGGAGCGGAAGGTGTCGAGGGGCTGTTCCATCAATCTCTCCTTCAATGCACCGCCCGGTCCTGCCGCTCGCCCTTGGAGGCGAGGGAGAAGCGGGGCTCGGGGGCGGCGAGCGCGCCCGTGATCAGCTTGGCTGCGTAGGCGCCGACGGCGGGGCCGTGCTTGAAGCCGTGGCCGGAGCCGGCGCCAACCAGGAAGACGTTGGAGCGGCGGGGGTGGGCGTCGATCAGCAGGTCGCCGTTGGCGCTGTTCTCATATTGGCAGACCCGCGCCTCGCTCAGCGGCGCTCCGCGCAGGCCCGGGAAGCGGCGCTCCATATAGGCTCGGACCTCGGCGAGGGCGGCGGGCGAGGGTATCCGGTCGCCCCGGTCCGGATCCATCGGCGGGCCGTGCCGGTCGTGGGCGACTTTACAGCCGCGCCCTTCGAGATCGGGGAAGCCGTAATAGATGTCGCCCGCGTTGAAGTCCGCCCATCCGGGCAGGGCCCCGGGTCCGAAGCTCTCGCCGCTGGGGGGCGGCCGGAAGAAGAAGACCTCCTGCCGGGTCGGGAAGATCCGGCGGCCGAGCAGGTCCGGAAACAGCTTCGGAAGCCAGGGGCCGCAGGCGAAGACATAGCGGCGCGCGAATAATTTCTCACCGCCTTGCATATCTATGCGTTCGAGCCGTCCTTCGCCCCGCTGCGGCGGCTCGACCGCGGCTCGCCGATATTCGCCGCCGGCGGCGACGAACTCCGCAACGATCGTCTGCACCGCCCGCCGCGCCATCAGGGCGCCGAATTCGGGCTCCCACAGGCCGAGCTCTATCCCCTCGAAGTCGATCATCGGGAAGCGCCGGCGCATCGCCGGCCCGTCCATCAGCTGAGTCGGAAGCCTGAGGCGGCGGTGCACTTCCACGGTCCGGTGGACATAATCCTCGGCCTTCGGGAAGAAGAAGAGGATTCCGGCCCGATGGAAGAGCGGCAGCTCCGCCCGGGCCGACAGAGCGCTCCACTCGGCGAGCGAGTCCCAGGCCATGCGCGTATAGACCTCGTCGGCCCCGTAGCTTCCCCGCGTGAGCCGCGATTCGCCGCCGGACGAGGCGCGGGCGTGGGCGGGCCCCCAGGCGTCGAGCAGGAGGACTTTCTGTCCTGCGCGCTGCAGGGCGCGGGCCGTGCAGGCGCCGAACACCCCCGCGCCCACGACGATCGTGTCGGGCCGGGCGGACGCCGCGAGAGCGGGGGCGTCGGCCGCGGCGATCGCCGCGGCGGCTCCAGCCTTGATCGCCGTCCGCCGAGTCATGCTCGCCATCACCCCTCCGAGGGGCACAGCATTTGGCCTTGCCCGTGATTAGTCAAGCTGGGCCTCTCGCGGACACCCTGCCGACCCTATCGAATCACATATTTGCCGGACGACCTCTATTCATGATATGTTCCATAGCATTCGGATGGAACTGGAGCAGACGGGGTGTCCTTGCAGTGCGCAAGATATCGAGCGGGCGGAATGCGGCGGTCGGGCTGACACGCAATGGAGGCAGTGAAGTTCACGGAAGATTGCTCGACATCGTGAACTTCATGAACTTCACCGGGGGGCAGCGGCTGGCGCGAACTCCCTTTCCCTTCGGCCAGCGGCGGCGCCTGTATCGCTTCTGCAACAGTGTGGCAGATTTTCCGTGCCTGACGCGGCCTCGCCTTGATCTTCGCGACCCGTCGGAAGACTATTGTTGCGCTGCCATAACGAGGGGAAACGTAAGATGGCTCGTCTCTGGAACCGCAATCGCGCCGGCAAGGCCGTCTTCATGGCGGGCGCCTCGCTCGCCGCCTGCATCGCGAGCGCCTCGCCCGCCTATGCGCAGACCGAGGCGGAGCAGTCCGCGCAGGCCGCCAACGACGCGGCCGAGGCGGTCGACGACGACACCACCATCTACGTCACCGCGACCAAGCGCGAGACGACGCTTCTCGAGGTGCCCTTCTCGATCAACGCCCAGACCGAGGAGGACATCCAGCGCCTCGGCGCCGGGACGATCGAGGACCTGTCGCGCAACGTGGCCGGCCTCAACGTCCAGAATCTCGGGCCGGGCCAGAGCCAGGTCTCGATCCGCGGAGTCTCCGCCGGCCAGATCATCCGCGACCAGCCGGGCGTCAAGGAGCAGGTCGGGATCTATCTCGACGAATCGGTCATCTCGCTGTCGCTCTTCCAGCCCGACCTCGACCTGTTCGACCTGAACCGGGTCGAGACCCTGCGCGGCCCGCAGGGGACGCTGTTCGGCTCGGGTTCGGTGGGCGGCACCATCCGCTACATCACCAACCAGCCCGACGTCGCCAAGATGGAAGGCCTGGTCGAGGTCAACGGCCAGGTCGTCGACGAGGACAGGTTCGGCGGCCATATCAAGGGCGCGATCAACGTGCCCATGGGCGACGTCGCCGCGGTCCGGGTCGTCGGCTATCACACCGAATATGCCGGCTTCATCAACGCCCGCCGCGCCGCCTCGCTGATCGACGAGGACGTCAACGGCGGGCGCCGCACCGGCGGTCGAATCGCCGTGCTGTTCCAGCCGACGCCCGACATCTCGATCACTCCACGCCTCGTCTACCAGGAGGTCCGCGCCAACGGCTTCAACCGGCAAGAGGTGTACAACCTCTACGGCAACCCCTTCACCACGACCCGTCCGACGGTCACCTTCCGCGAGCGCGAGCAATTCCTCCTCCTCGACGAGAAGTTCGCTGACGACACCCTGATCGCCGACCTCACCGCCAGCGCCGATCTGGGCGGTGTGGAGCTCACCTCGGTGACGACCTACATAAACCGCGACATCCTCGTCAGCCGCGACGCCAGCGCGCTGACCGGAAGCGTCTCGGTCGACCTCGGCTTCCCGACGGCGGGCGTTCTCCTTCCGTCCAACCTCGTCGACACGACCGACCTCGAGACCTGGACCCAGGAAGTGCGCGCCTCCTCGACCGGCGAGGGACCGTTCCAGTGGCTGATCGGCGCGTTCTATTCGGACGTGAACCGGGTCTATTCCCAGCGGCTTCCGACCCCGGGCTACGATGTCTTCACCGACGCGCGCTTCGGCGCCGGGACCTCGGTGGCGGTGGCTAACGGCTTCCCGCTCAACTCGCCCTACAATGCCGATCTGCCCTACGACATCAAGCAAAAGGCCGTGTTCGGAGAGGCCAGCTACGACATCACCGAGGCGCTGACCGCGACCGCCGGGCTTCGCTATTACGACTTCAAGGAGAATCGGGGATTCAAGTCGGGCGGCCTGTTCGCGAACGGCGACAACCAGACCGACGAGACCAAGTCGGACGGCCTGTCGCCACGCCTTCTGCTCAGCTACGCGGCGGCGGACGAGGTCGTCATCAACCTGCAGGCCTCCAAGGGTTTCCGCCTGGGCGGGGTCAACGATCCGCTCAACGAGGGGCTGTGCAGCGCCCAGGACGTGATCGATTATGGCGGCTTCGACACCTACGAGGACGAGAGCCTGTGGAATTACGAAGCTGGCGTGAAGTCGCAGTTCGGGGCGATCAGCATCAACGCCGCCGCCTTCTACACCGACATCAGCAACCTTCAGGTCACCGCTGACGCGGGGTCGTGCTCGTCGCGGGTCGTGTTCAACGCCGACGCCCACACCATGGGCATCGAGTTCGAGCTAAGCGCCCGGCCGGCCAAGGGCCTCGATCTGTCGATCGCCGGCAGCTGGGTCGAAGCCGAGTTCGACGAGACGAGGCTGAAGCAGAACGGCAGCGTCCTCGAAGGGATCAGGAACGGCAACCGGCTGCCGTCGGTCCCGAATTTCCAGATCGCGGCCAGCGCCTTCTACAGCGTCCCGACGGGCGATGGCGGCGAGGCCTATGGCGGGATCACCTTCCAGCATGTCGGAAGCCGGTTCACCCAGCCGGGCGACCAGGAGAACAACCCGCGCACCTTCGTCCACGGGCTGCCCTTCGGAGGCGCTCCCGCGGGCGCCGCGACGACCCTGGATCTCAAGCTGCCCGATTATCAGCTGGTCAACATCAGCGCGGGGGTCGAGCTGGGCAACGGGTTCGGCGCCGTCGTCTACGTCAACAATCTGTTCGACGAGAATCCGATCCTGGCCTTCGACCGGGAGCGGGGCGGGCGGGCCCGTCTCGGCTTCCACGTCGGCCAGCCGCGCACCATGGGGGTGACGCTCCGCAAGCGCTTCTGAGCTTTTATTAAATCCTCCCCCGGATTTCCGGGGGGAGGGGGACCGCGCGAAGCGCGGTGGAGGGGTCTTCAGGCTCGCCAAGGCCCCTCCACCAGGCTTCGCCTGGTCCCCCTCCCCTGCAAATGCAGGGGAGGATTTTAGAAGACGTCACCGCCCCGCCGGGATCGCCCGGGAAAGCGCCGGCGCCGGGCCGAGCCAGGTAGCTGCGGCGCGGCGGACGTCGTCGAGGGTCAGCGCCTCGAGGTCGGAGCGGAAGCCGGTCAGCTCGCGAAGGGCGGCCCGGTCCGCCCCGGCATGGGCGATGATCGACGCCCAGGCCGAATTCTCTCTCTGCGCCTGGTCGGCCGAGGCGAGCAGCGGAGTGCGCGCCGCATCGAGCTCCTCCTGGCTGATCGCGCCCTTGGCCAGATCCCCGGCGACGCCCCGGGCCGCTTCGACCAGCGCGCGGATGTCGGCCGGAGCCGCTTCGAGGACGATTGTCAGGATGCCCTGATCGGCGTCGTCTGGGGTCGCGAGGCCGACGCTGGGCGCATAGACCTTGCCCATCACCACGCGCACCTGGCGGAGCAGCCGGGTTTCCAGGATCGAGCGAAGCAGGTGGACCGAATATTCCTCCCGCCGCCGCTCGGGGCCCGCCACCCAGAGCGGCCATGCGAGCATCGCGGCGGCCTTGTCCGCCGGACCCCGATGAGTCTCGGTCAGCGGCGGCGGCAGGCGTTCGGGGAAATAGCGGAAAGGCCCTTTGCCTTCCGGCAGTGGCGGGAGGGGCGGGCGCGGCGGCAAGGCGCCGAATGTCGCGGCCACGGCGCGCTTCGCCGCCTCCTCGCCAATATCCCCAACGATCGTCACCTCGACCGGCGACCGGGTCAGGGCGGACTTCAGCATCCGCTCGAAATCGGCGGCCCGATAGGCGGCCAGGCGCTCGCGCGCCGGCATCGACTCGCGCCCGGGAAAGAGCGCGCGCTCGAGCGCGAGGGTCGCGACGAACGAGGGGTCGGTATCGAACATCCGGTAGCTGAGGTCGATCGCGGTCGGCAGCTTCTCGTCGATCAGCGGCCGGAAGCCGGGATCGGTCATGTAGGCGGCGAGCAGGTGCATCTGCTGGTCGACATTGTCGCTGAGCGTGCTGCTGCTGAGCATGAACACGGTCGGCCGGGCCTCGAGCGTGAAGGCCCAGGTCGAATTGGCGAGCGCGCTGGCGATCTGCTCATAGTCCATCTTTCCGAGGCCGCCGTTCGGGAACAGGCCGGCGGCCAGCATCATCGGCGCCCTGTCGGCGACGCTCAGCCCGCGCTCGCCATGGCCGAACCGGACCCGGATCTCGGCTCCGCCGGACTGGAAATCGGTCTGCTTGAAGTTGAGGACGGCCCCGTTCCTGAACCGGAGGCGCGTGAATTCGGGTCCGACATCCCTCGAAGCGACCTTGCCGCGCTTGCCGAACTTCGAATAGGCCCATTCGGCCGCTTCGCGGTCGGCGAATGACTCGAGCGGGGCCGCCTTTTCGTTCGCCCGCCATGCCGCGACCAGCTCGTCCGGGCCGATCTGCTCGGTCCCGGTAAGCACCACCAGGGGGCCGGTGCCGCTCCAGTCGGATTCGAAGGCCTGCTTGACGTCCGCGGGAGTCAGGCCCGCGACCAGAAGGTCGTAGACCCGCATGGCCTCCCCGGGATTGAGATAGGGCGTTCCGCTCAGCTCGGCCTCGACGATTCCCTGCGCGAGGTCGCGGGTGGCTCGGGTGCCGCTTTGATAGACGGCGGCGCGAAGCCGCGACCTCAGCTGCTCGGCGGCGGCCTCGACTTCCCGGAGGGTCGGTCCGGACTCGCCGAAGCGGCGCAGCTCCGCCTGCGCCTGCGCCAGCCCCTCGCGCCACTTGCCCAGATTGGGCACGGCGATCAGGCAGGTCATGCGCGCGTCGGGCAGGCTGCGGTTGATCATCGGCGCCGATGCGAGAAGCGCCGACCCGGTCCTGGCGGTGGCCTGGGTGAAGCGGTCGGTGAGTATCGTCACCCAGATCTGCGAGAGGGCGTCGCGCCGCAGGCGGTCAAGGCTGGAGTCGCGAGGCCCGTCGAGCGGCGCGACCCGGCAGGCGCTCCCCGCCAGCGGAAGCGAAGGACCGCTCCTGGTGAAGGCGTCGAGGCCGCGCTGGACGATGGCGGCGGGCTTCGCCCGGATTCCCGGAGCCCCGCGGCCCGTCCAGCTGCCGAACGCCGCCTCCGCCGCCTTGAGAAGGACGTCGGGATCGGCGTCTCCGGCGATGACCAGGACCGCATTTTCCGGCCGGTACCAGCGGTCGTAAAAGGCCTGGAGCGCGGCCGGCGTCGCCGCCCGCACGGACTCTTCCGTGCCGCCGACGTCGCGAGCGATCGAGCGCAGCCCCGAGGCCTGAAACCGCGCCGCTTCCCGTCCGACGAGGGACGCCGGGCTGGTCCGCGCCCGGATTTCGGCGATTATGACGCCCTTCTCGAGCTCGACGGCGGCCGGCGCGAACAAGATGCCGTCCGCCGCGCCGCGAAGCCATTCAAGCACCTTGCCGACCGCCGCGGGGTCCGCGACCGGAACGTCCATCTGGTAGAGGGTGGACTCCAGCCCGGTCGTCGCATTCTCGTCGCGGCCGAAGGCGACGCCCATGCCGGCGAAGCGCGTGTCCAGCGAGCCTTCCGGCGCCTGTCGGGTGGAGCGGAAGGCCATATGCTCGACGAAATGGGCGAAGCCGCCTTCGGCCTCCTCCTCGTCATAGCTGCCGGCACGGACGGCGAGCCGGATCGAGACCGCTCTGGCCGGGGAGCCGTTGCGCATGATCGCGTAGCGCAGGCCGTTGGCAAGGGTGCCGGTCCTGACCGCGGGGTCGGGAACGGCCTTTGCATTCGCAGGCAGGGGATCGATCGCCCGGGCCGGCGCCGGCAGGGCCAACAAAGCCGCCGCCGCGGCGACCGCCCGGCCAAGTCCACGAAAAATCATTCCATACCCCGCGAAGAAATCCGCCGTCAGCTAGATGGAAAATCGAAACTTTTCAACGGGTCAGGGCCGCGCCCTCAGCGAATCTCGGATCTCGCGCAGGACCAGCAGCTCCTCGCTCGGTCCAGGGGCGGGTGCCTCGGCCTGCGCGGACGTCAGCTGCACCCGGGCTGCCGCCCGGACCAGCTGGTAGATGACGAAGGCGAGGATTAGAAACGCAACCAGGGCGGTCGCGAACTGGCCGTAGCCAATCATCGGTACGCCCGCGTCCTTGAGGGCCGCGTAATTGTTGGGGTCGCCGGCATAGCTCGCTGGGATCGGCCCCAGGCGGACGAAATAGCTCGAGAAATCCAGGCCCCCGAACAGCCAGCCGATGACCGGCATGATGATGTCGTCGGTCAGCGAGCCGACGATGGTCGCGAACGCCGCGCCGACGATCACCGCGACCGCCAGATCGATCACGTTGCCCTTGGCGATGAATTGCCTGAACCCCGACATGTCCGTTCCCCCGTTGATGAACGGGGTCGATGCTAGCGCAGACTGCCGTCATGCTGAACTTGATTCAGCATCCAGGCCGGATGCGGAAGGGCGGCGGAAGCCTGGGCCCTGAAACAAGTTCAGGGTGACGGTGGGGGCAGCTCAGCGCTGCCGGGGGATGTAGTTGAACTCCATCGCCACCTGCCAGGGTCCGCCGTTCAGCGAACGCTCTTCCCGGAAGCGTACGCCCTTGCCCTCGGGCGTGAGGAAGGTCGTGATCCGGGCCGTCCCTTCCGGCACCTTGCGTTCGGTCGTGTAGACCATGCCCGCTTCGCCATGGGGGAAACCGATGCGCGTGTTGCTGGACCCGCTCGCGCTGTAATTATGATATGTGAAATGCCTCTCGGCGCTCGAATAGCCCATTATGCTGCGGCTCGACGACCCGTCGCTGCTGTCCTCGCTGACGCACACGACGAAGGCGCGGTCGCCATACCAGTCGCACTTCTCGCTGTAGGTCTTTTCCATCCCCTTTATCGTCCAGTCGCCGATCGCGGCGGCGAGACGGGCTTCGATTTCCGGGGGATGGACTCCCGCCGCCGCAGGCGCGGCGGCCAGGAGGGCGGCGGACAGGGCGAATATCCTCATTCTTCTCTCCCGGCGGGTCAATGATCTCCGTGCAGCGTGTCGGCGGCACCGACGACTTGCGCCTCAACCGTGATCGGCGGCGCGACGTTGAACGAGAAGGTGAGGGGGATCTTGTCCCCCGCCTTGACCTTCGAATTGATTCCAAACAGCATGGCGTGGCGGCCGCCCGGCTCGAAGAGGAGCTCGCCGCGGCTGGGGAACTCGATCTCCTTGCGCTGCTTCATCCTGGTCTTGCCGCCCTTCGTCTCGGTCTCGTGAAGCTCGATCCAGCGCACGGACGGGCTCGAGACACCGAGCAGCCGCGTTCCCTCGCTCCCCGCCTCCATCCGGAAATAGGCCCCGCCCGGGCGGCTCTTCGCCGCCGGCAGCCTGACCCAGACGTCCTTCACCCTGACCGATCCGTCCGGCGGCGGCCGGTCGCAGCCCGCCAGCATCGCCGCCGCTGCGAGGGCTGCGAAAACGCGGCTTTTGAGCATCTTCTTCATTCCCGCGGCTCCCTAGCGCCGGCCGCACTTCTTGTCGCGTCGGAATCCACCCCTATATCGCTCCCGAAACACTCCGCGTGCCTCATTGGAAGGACGCAGGGGTGCGGTAAACTTTTGGGGCACATGAGGATTTAAGAATGGCTAGAGTCATCGGAATCGATCTCGGCACCACCAACAGCTGCGTCGCCATCATGGAAGGCGGCAAGCCCAAGGTGGTCGAGAATGCGGAAGGCGCGCGTACCACTCCCTCGATCGTCGCTTTCGCGAAGGACGGCGAGCGGCTCGTCGGCCAGCCGGCCAAGCGCCAGGCGGTCACCAACCCCGAGAACACCGTCTTCGCGGTGAAGCGCCTGATCGGCCGCCGCTTCGACGATCCGATCACCAAGAAGGACACCGAGCTGGTCCCCTACAAGATCAGCCGCGGCCCCAATGGCGACGCGTGGGTCAACGCCGGCGCCAAGGATTATTCGCCCTCGCAGATTTCGGCCTTCATTCTCCAGAAGATGAAGGAGACCGCCGAAGCCTATCTCGGCGAGAACGTCACCCAGGCGGTGATCACCGTCCCCGCCTATTTCAACGACGCCCAGCGCCAGGCGACCAAGGACGCCGGCCAGATCGCCGGCCTCGAGGTCCTGCGCATCATCAACGAGCCGACCGCGGCGGCCTTGGCCTACGGCCTCGACAAGCAGGACGGCAAGACGATCGCGGTCTACGATCTCGGCGGCGGCACCTTCGACATCTCGGTGCTCGAGATCGGCGACGGCGTGTTCGAGGTGAAGTCGACTAACGGCGATACTTTCCTCGGCGGCGAGGATTTCGACGCCAAGATCGTGGATTACCTCGCGGACGAGTTCAAGAAGCAGGAAGGGATCGACCTTCGCGGCGACCGTCTCGCCCTCCAGCGCCTCAAGGAAGGCGCCGAGCGGGCGAAGATCGAGCTGTCCTCGGCCCAGACCACCGAGGTCAACCTGCCCTTCATCACCGCCGACCAGAACGGGCCCAAGCATCTCGTCAAGACGATCACCCGCGCCGACCTGGAACGGCTGGTCGAGGATTTGATCAAGCGCACGCTCGATCCCTGCAAGAAGGCGCTCGCCGACGCAGGCGTGAAGGCCGACGACATCGCCGAGGTCGTCCTCGTCGGCGGAATGACGCGCATGCCGCGGGTCCGCCAGATCGTTCAGGACTTCTTCGGCAAGGAGCCGCATACGGGCGTCAACCCGGACGAGGTCGTCGCCATGGGCGCGGCCATCCAGGCCGGCGTGCTGCAGGGCGACGTCAAGGATGTCCTCCTGCTCGACGTCACCCCCCTGTCGCTCGGGATCGAGACTCTGGGCGGAGTCTTCACCCGGATGATCGACCGCAACACGACCATCCCGACCAAGAAGTCGCAGACCTTCTCGACCGCCGAGGACAATCAGAACGCGGTCACCATCCGCGTCTTCCAGGGCGAGCGCGAGATGGCGGCCGACAACAAGGTGCTCGGGCAGTTCGACCTGGTCGGAATCCCGCCGGCGCCGCGCGGCGTGCCTCAGGTCGAGGTCACGTTCGACATCGACGCCAACGGCATCGTCCACGTCTCCGCCAAGGACAAGGGCACCGGCAAGGAGCAGCAGATCCGGATCCAGGCGTCCGGCGGCCTCGCCGATGCCGACATCGAGAAGATGGTCCGCGAAGCGGAGCAGTTCGCCGAGGAGGACAAGAAGCGCCGCGAGGCGGCCGAGGCGAAGAACAGCGCCGAGGGCCTCGCCCACTCGACCGAAAGGCAGCTGCAGGAGCATGGCGACAAGGTCGACGAGTCCCTGAAGACCGAGATCCAGACCGCGATCGACGAGACCAGGCAGGCGGTCGAGAGCGGCGACATCGAGGCGATGAAGTCGAAGACCGCGGCTCTCAGCCAGGTTGCGATGAAGCTCGGTCAGGCCATCTACGAGAAGGAGCAGGCCGGAGCGGCCGGCGGCTCTTCCGACGAAGCGGGCTCGGCCGAGACCGCGCAGGCGGGCGGCGTCGAAGAGGAGGTCGTCGACGCCGAATTCTCCGAGGTCGACGACGAAAACAAGGGCTGAGTCATGGTTACCGTCATCCCGGCGAAGGCCGGGATCCCAGCGAGAACAGGCTCAGCCCTTCCCACTGGGACCCCAGCCTTCGCTGGGGTGACGGCGTCCGCCCCGGGGGGCTGCCGCCGTCATGGTTGAGAGCGATTATTACGAGCTGCTCCAGGTCGAGCGCGGCGCCGACGAGCGGACCCTCAAGTCCGCCTACCGCCGGCTTGCGATGGAATGCCATCCGGACCGGAACCCTGGCTGCAAGGACAGCGAGGCCAAGTTCAAGGCGATCAACGAAGCCTATGATTGCCTGAAGGACCCGCAGAAGCGCGCCGCCTACGACCGCTTCGGCCACGCCGCCTTCAGGAACGGCGGAATGGGCGGGGCGGGGGCCCAGGATTTCGGATCGTTCAGCGACATCTTCGAGAACATCTTCGGCGAATTCATGAACGGCCAGCAGGCCGACCGTCGCTCCAACGCGCTTCGCGGCTCCGACCTTCGCTACGACCTCGAGATCAGCCTCGAGGACGCCTTCGCCGGCAAGCAGGTCGAGCTTCGCATCGACACTACCGCCAAATGCGAGCCCTGCGGCGGCTCGGGCGCCAAGACCGGCACCAGCGCCCGTCCCTGCACCATGTGCCACGGCCGCGGCCAGGTCCGCGCCCAGCAAGGGTTCTTCGTCGTCGAGCGCACCTGCTCGACCTGCCGCGGAGTCGGCCAGGTCATCGCCGATCCCTGCGACAAGTGCCGCGGCGAGGGGCGGGTCGAGCGCCAGCGCTCGCTCGAGGTCAGAATTCCCGCCGGGGTCGACGAAGGGACCCGGATCCGCCTTGCCGGCGAAGGCGAGGCCGGAGTCCGCGGCGGGCCCAATGGCGATCTCTACATTTTCGTCCACCTCGCCCGGCACGCCTTCTTCCAGCGCCAGGGCACGACCCTGTTCGTCCGCTGCCCCGTCAGCATCACCACCGCGGCGCTCGGCGGAACGATCGAGGTGCCGGGGCTAGACCGCCAGAAGCATTCGATCCAGATCCCGGCCGGAATCCAGTCCGGCAAGCAGATCAGGCAGCGCGGCGCGGGCATGCCCGTCCTCAACGGCCGCGGCCATGGCGACATGGTCGTCCAGGTCGACGTCGAGACTCCGACGAAGCTGAGTTCGAGGCAGCGCGAGCTGCTCGAGGAGCTCCGGGCCACCGAAACCGGCGAGGAATGCCCGGCGAGCAAGAGCTTCTTCGGCAAATTGAAGGGCCTCTTCGACGCGTGATTTGCCTCCCCGTCGCCAGATGGGGAGGGGGACCATGCGTAGCATGGTGGAGGGGTGACACGGCGCCGACCTTCGCCGCCTCGCACCTGATCCGCTCAGTCCTGAGCCAAGTCACCCCTCCACCACCTTCGGTGGTCCCCCTCCCCATGCTGCGCATGGGGAGGCAGAGGGTGTACGACGCCTCATGCTGCGCTATGCTCTCCCAATGCGCATCCTCCTCCTGCTCCTCGCCCTCTTCGCTTCGTCCTGCGCGACCGCGGCGCCCCGCAAGGCAACCTTCGCCAACCCGGTCATCGACTCGGACTTCCCCGACCCCGCCATCCTGCGCGCCAGGAACGGATATTATTACGTCTACGCCACCCAGACCGAGCGCGACGGCAAATGGATCAACCTCCAGGTCGCCCGCTCCCGCGATCTCGCCCAATGGGAGCATCTCGGCGACGCGCTTCCCGCCAAGCCCGGCTGGGCGAGCAAGACCCAGGATTTCTGGGCTCCGCACGTCGCCGAGCATCGCGGACGCTATTATCTCTATTATTCCGCCAAGCCGGACGAGGCGCTGACCGACGACAAGAAGGGCCTGTGCCTCGCCGCCGCGACCGCCGACCGGCCCGAGGGGCCATTCACCGACATGGGCCGGCCGCTCCTGTGCGGGCCGAGTTTCGTCAATATCGACCCGATGAGCTATGACGACCCTGCAACGGGCAAGCGCCTGCTCTACTGGGGCTCGGGCTTCGAGCCGATCAAGGTCCAGGAGCTGGCGCCGGACCGCCTGTCCTTCGCCCCGGGAAGCGCGCCGGTCGACCTCGTCCGCGCCGACAAGAAAACGCCCTACCGCAACCTCGTCGAAGGCGCCTGGATCGAGCTTCGCGGCGGTTATTATTACCTCTTCTATTCCGGCGACAATTGCTGCGGCAAAGGCGTGCATTACGCCGTGATGGTCGCCCGCTCGCGAAGCGCCACCGGCCCGTTCGAACTCCAGAAGGGCACCCTGCTCGAGGGGAACGCGAAATGGATCGGTCCGGGCCATAACAGCGTCATCGACGACGCTCATGGCGAGAGCTGGATCGTCTACCATGCGGTCGATGCGGCCCGGCCCCGCACGAAGCCGACCGACGAGGTGAACACGCGGCGGGTCATGCTCATCGACCATCTCGTCTGGACCGACGAGTGGCCGCAGGTGAAAGGCCCGACCAGCGGGCCGCAGCGGCTTCGATATCCGGAGCGCTACGCGCCAGATTGAGACGTCGTCCGAAAGGGGAAATTCATGCGCCTTCCTGCCCTCGCCATCGCCGCTCTGCTGGCCGCGCCCGGGCTTGCCCAGCCGGACCTCTCCAAGGTCGAGGTGAAGGTCGAGAGGATCGCCCCGGGCGTGGCCGTCCTGTTCGGCGCCGGAGGCAACATCGGCCTTTCCTACGGCGCGGACGGCAACGTCATCGTCGACGATCAATATGCACCCATGAGCGACCGGATCCTGGCGGCGGTCGCGACCGTCGATCCCGATCCGGTCCGCTTCGTCGTCAACACGCACTGGCACGGCGACCATACCGGCGGCAACGAAGCGATGGGCAGCCGCGGGGCGGTGATCCTCGCCCACCGCAACGTCCGGACCCGCATGTCCACCGAGCAGTTCATCACAGCTCTGGATTCCAGGGTTCCGGCCTCGCCGGCGGGCGCTCTCCCCGTGGTGACGTTCGAGGACGGAGTGACCCTCCATCTCAACGGCGACACGCTCCACATCGTCCATGTCGCAAACGCCCATACCGACGGCGATTCGCTGGTCCACTGGCAGAAGGCCAACGTGCTCCACCTGGGCGACACCTTCTTCCACAAGGCCAGCTTCCCCTTCATCGACCTCAGCTCCGGAGGCTCGATCGACGGGCTGATCGCGGCGGCCGGCAAGGGTCTCGCCTGGAGCAACCATACGACCCGGATCATCCCCGGCCACGGCCCCGTCGCCTCGAAAGCGGAGCTCGCGGCCTATCGGGCGATGCTCGTCGACGTCCGGGCGAAGGTCGCGGCGGGGATCGCGGCGAAGCGCACGCTTGCCCAGATCCAGTCGACCAAGCCGGCGGCGCCCTATGGAATGCCCGAAGGCTTCATCAAGCCCGACCGGTTCGTCGCCTTCGTCCACGAGAGCCTGACGAAGAAGCTCAAGGCGTCTCACCGGCATTGACCGGGCTTGCCGCCGCGAGGCGCTTCGAGGCCATGCGGATCGTCCTTTTCGCGATGCTGGCCGCGATCGGCTACGGCATCCTCCACGATCAGGTGACCGCGCACCTCTGCGTCGAATATTTCACGGTCGCCCACCCGCCGGTCTTTGGGACGGAATCGCCTTTTCTCCTTGGCCTGGGCTGGGGAATCCTCGCCACCTGGTGGGTCGGGCTTGGGCTGGGGAGCGCCTTGGCGGCGGCCGCTCGCCTCGGATCGGCTCCAAGGCTCGGCCTGCCGGATTTGCGGCGGCCGATCGTCCTGCTGATGACGGCAAGCGCGCTCGCCGCGCTCCTCGCCGGGCTCTGCGGCGCGCTGTTCGCCTCCACCGGACTCTTCACTTTGCCGGACGACCTCGCGTCGGCGATCGCTCCGGACCGGCATGTCGCCTTCGCCGCCGCGGCCTGGGCCCACACGGCCAGCTACGCCGCGGGCGGCGTCGGCGGCGTGTTCCTGATCATCCGCACGATCCGCAGGCGTGTCCGTCAGCCGCGATCGGAGCCCGATGGTCGACCGGCGCCGTCCGCCCACGGGGCCGCCGTCGCGCGCGAGCTCGAGCAGCGGTACGGGACCAGCCTTCCGGACGACTTCAAGGCCTACCTGACCGACTCCGCGCCGGAAAGCGACTGGATGGACAATAACGGGCTCGTCTGGTGGGCGCCGGAGCGCATCAAGAACCTTCCGGACGAGCGCGGAACGCTGACTCCGCCCGAACAGGTCAACCCGGAGATAGAAGCGGAGGCGGGCCGCTACCTCGTCTTCGCCGACTATCTCGACTGGTGCTATGCCTATGCGGTCTGCTGCTCCGACGGCCCGAACAGGGGAAAGGTGGCTTTGATCGGAGTCTCGCCCGATCGTCTGGCGGCCGGCAGCTTTTCCCGTTTTGTCGAATTGGCGGAGAGCGACTCGATGCGTCTCCACTCCCCGGGAGGCGATCATTTCACCGACCCGGGTTGAGTGGCGGAATTCCAATCAATCCCGCTTCGGTATCTCCAGCCCGCGCTGCACCGCCGGCCTCGCCAGTCCCCGCTCCAGCCAGGCCGGCACGTTGCGGAGCGCGTTGAACTCCACCAGCTGGCGCGCTTCGTAGAAGGTGACGAGGTTGCGGACCCAGCCCAGGCTGGCGACGTCGGCGATGCTGTACTCGCCCATCATCCAATCGCGTCCCTCGAGCCGCCCCTCGAGTACCCCGAGCAGCCGCTTCGATTCGTCGACGTAGCGCTGCAGCGGGCGCTTGTCCTCGATCGCCCGGCCGGCGAAGCGGTTGAAGAAGCCGACCTGGCCGAACATCGGGCCGATCGCCGCCATCTGGAAGAAGAGCCACTGGATCGTCTCCCACCGTCGCGCCGGATCGGCCGGGATCAGCCGCCCCGTCTTCTCGGCGAGGTAGAGCAGGATCGCGCCCGATTCGAACAGGCCGAACGGTTTTCCGCCGGGCCCATCGGGATCGACGATCGCCGGGATCTTGCCGTTCGGGTTGAGCGAGAGGAATTCCGGGGTCCAGGTCTCGTTCTTAGCGATGTCGATCATGTGGGGCTCGTAAGGGAGGCCGGTCTCCTCCAGCATGATCGACACCTTTACGCCGTTCGGCGTGTTCAGCGAATAGAGCTGCAGGCGGTCGGGATGCTCGGCAGGCCAGCGGCGGGTGATCGGGAAAGCGGATAGGTCGGTCATATGTCACCTCGCGTCATGCCGGGCCTGACCCGGCATCCATGACAGGGCTCGTTTCGACTGCGACGTCGGTGTTCATGGATCCCGGATCAAGTCCGGGATGACGAAAGGGGTCAGATCGCCGTTGCGCCCAGCGCGTCCCGCCAATGGTCCAGCCGCTTCTTCAAGATGGTCCAGATGAGCGCCGCGGAGGCGTCCACCTCCTCGATCCACTCCACCTCCTCGAAGGTGAAGGCCTCGGCGCCATGCTCACGCGCCGCCGCCTGCTTGCTGGTCAATGGGCGCGGTTCAGGCGCCTGGAACCGTGCAAGTCAATATTACCCGGATATAATTATGCCGGCGTCCCGAATACCCGCTCGAAGATCGTATCGACATGCTTGAGATGATAGCCGAGGTCGAAGCTCTCCTCGAGCCGCTCCGGCGGCAGGAGTGCCGATACTTCGGAATCCGCCCAAAGCAGCTCGAGCAGCGACAAGGCCCCGTCGCTCTCCCACACCTTCATCGCGCTTCGCTGGACCAGCGAATAGGCCTGCTCGCGGCTGGCCCCGGCCTGGGTGAGAGCGAGGAGGACCCGCTGCGAATGGACGAGGCCGCCCATGCGATCGAGATTCCTCTGCATCCGTTCCGGGTAGACGAGCAGCTTGTCGATCACGCCGGTCATGCGGGTGAGGGCGAAGTCGAGAGTCACGGTCGCGTCGGGGCCGATATAGCGCTCCACCGAGGAGTGGCTGATGTCGCGCTCGTGCCACAGGGCGACGTTCTCCAGCGCCGGGTTCACGTAGCCCCTCACCATCCGGGCGAGACCGGTGAGGTTTTCGGTGAGCACGGGGTTGCGCTTGTGCGGCATCGCCGACGAGCCCTTCTGCCCGGGCGAGAAATATTCCTCCGCCTCCAGCACTTCGGTGCGCTGAAGGTGGCGCACCTCGGTCGCCAGCCGCTCGACCGACGAGGCGATCACGCCCAAGGTCGCGAAATACATCGCGTGGCGGTCGCGCGGGATGACCTGGGTCGAGATCGGCTCGACCGTGAGGCCCATTTTCGCCGCGACATGCGCTTCCACCCGGGGATCGACGTTGGCGAATGTCCCGACCGCGCCTGAGATGGCGCAGGTCGCGATCTCGTCGCGCGCCGCCGCCATCCGCGCCCGAGCCCGGGCGAACTCGGCGTAAGCGAAAGCGAGCTTGAGGCCGAAGGTGACGGGCTCGGCGTGGATTCCGTGGCTTCGCCCGATCGTCGGAGTGAGCTTGTACTCGACGGCGCGCCGCTTCAGCACTTCGAGCAGGCCGTCCAGATCCTCGATCAGCAGGTCCGACGCCCGCTTCAGCTGGACCGCGAGGCAGGTGTCGAGAACGTCCGAGCTGGTCATGCCCTGATGAAGGAAGCGCGCCTCCGGACCGACATGCTCGGCGACGCTGGTCAAAAAGGCGATGACGTCGTGCTTCACCTCGGCCTCGATCGTGTCGATCCGCTCGACGTCGAAGCCGCCCTTGGCCCATACCGCTTCCGCGGCCTCGCGCGGGACGATTCCCAGCTCGGCCATCGCGTCCATGGCGTGGGCCTCGATCTCGAACCAGATCCGGAAGCGGGCTTCGGGCGCCCAGATGCTGCTCATCTGCGGCCGCGAGTAGCGGGGGATCATCGGCGCTTCCTAATAACGGCGGGGAGAGGGGCGCCTAGCAAAGACGCCCATCGGCTTCAATGAGACGGGGACGAACGCCGGAAGTGGACGACTTGGACACGGCACGCGCTTTTTCGCTGTAAGGATCCGGAAGATTCGACTCGCTCAGACTAACAGAGCAGCCCCGGCTTCTACACTAGACATTTCTGCTTTGTTCTTGATCGGATTCGCCCAGCGCCCAGCGATACCGCCCGGTGATCGGCCAGGCGGCGAGGCCCTCCTCCTCGCGGGTGCCGGCGCCGATATTGTGGAGGATCAGCCATCCGCCAGGTCCCCGCCGGTCCGAGACCAGCCCGATATGAGGGCTTCGGCCATCGACCAGCGAAGTGAAGATGTCCCCCGGCCGCCAGCCCGAGGGTCCGGCTGGAACCGGCAGCTCAGCGCCTCGCCGCTTGAGCCAGGCCCTGAGGTTGGGAACCCGGCGATGGTCGATGTTGCGGTCCGGAGCGCGCAGCCCCCAGGTCCGGGGATAGGCCGCGAAGGCGGAATGCATGTCGACATTGACCAGCGCCTGCAGGTCGAGCCCGAGCGCGTCGCGATAGGCGCGGATGACGACGTCGGTGCAGACTCCCCGCTCGCGCGGGACGTCGCCGCCGGGGAAGGCGAGGGGGGAGTAGGCGGCGTCGTAGCGGATCGCCCGGGGCGGGGGAAAGCGGGGTCGGATCGGCCTCGCTTCGGCCGCAGCCGGCGAAGGCGAGGGCCGCGCCGAGCAGCATGGTCCTGCGGTCGAAGTCCGTCACGCGCCGATCCTATCACAAGCCGCTACCGCTTTCATTCCTCCTCCGCCCCGGCGAAGGGAGGAATTAATTAGGGATCAAGGGGGTCACCGGCTTGCCGTCGACGATCATCGGGCCGCAGATCGGGACCTTCGCCACTCTTTCCCGGAAGTCGCGTTCGGTCCAGGTCTCATGGTCATCGAGGACGGCCGGGATTCCGTACTCGGCCATCCTGCGATCGCCCTCGAGCGCCATGATCCCGATCAGCCTGCCCTGGCTTTTCGCGTTGATCCACGCCTGGAGAAGGACGGTGACGAGATCGCCGCCGATCGGGCCGCCGGGCCCTTCGAGCAGCTGAAGCGTCCGCCAGCTCTCCTGCTCCTTCTCGGCAAGCTCGCCGTAGAGGCCGGTCGACATGTCGTAGAGCAGCGCCACCTGGCGGGCCTCGGCCCGGTCCATGTGAAGCGGAACGCCTTCGGACTGGGACACTTCGAAGGCGGAGGTGTCGATCATCCGATAGGCCGTCGTCCCGGCCGTCTCGATCCGTGGCAGCGCGCCCGTCCGCCGCGCCTCGGCGAGGACGGTGCCGATGGCCTCGAGCCGGCGGTCCATGCAGGGCTGGAAGGCGACCCGCTCGGCCAGATTCCAGCGGTTGCCCGCCATCTCGATCCGGACCGCGGCCATGCTGTTGTCGACCAGGATCTTCCAGCGCACCGCCTCGGCGATCTCGCCGATGCCCAGCGCGATCAGGACTCCGAGCACCACGCTCCCGACCTCGCGGGCGAACTTGCGCTGTTTCTCGCTCAGTAAAGGCTTGCGCACGGTCGGTCCCCCCTGGAGGCACTGTCTCATCTCGAGCGAAGATCGGCAATGGATGGCGCGCCCTTCCTCCTCCCCATCGCCAGATGGGGAGGAGGACCATGCGCAGCATGGTGGAGGGGTAGATGTCGCAGGTCAGTTCCACTTACCCCTCCACCACCGTTCGGGTGGTCCCCCTCCCCATGCTGCGCATGGGGAGGATGAGTTAGATCAGCCCGAGCGACCGCATGCTGGCGCAGGTCCTCGCGCCGACGATGACATGGTCGTGCACCGCGATCCCGAGCGGCCGCGCCGCCTCGACGATCTCGCGCGTGAGGCGGATGTCCTGCTGGCTCGGCTGGGGGTCGCCGCTCGGATGGTTGTGGACGAGGATGATCGCGGTGGCGTGATATTCGAGGGCTCGGCGGATGACCTCGCGGACATAGACCGCGGCCTCGTCGACCGAACCTTCCGACATCGGCTCGTTGCGGATCAGCATGTTGCGGGCGTTGAGATAGAGGACGCGCACCCGCTCGACGGCCAGCGCGCCCATGTCGGCGCGCAGGTAGTCGAGCAAAGCCTGCCAGCTTCCCAATATGGGCTGATCCGTCACTTTCGATTCGAGCAGCCGGAGCGCGGCCGCCTGGGCGATCTTGATCGCCGCCGCGGCGCCCTCGCTGACGTCGCCGACCCTGGCGATCGCCTCGGCGTCGGCGGACAGCAGCCGGCCGAAGCCGCCGAAATCGTGGATCAGCTTTTTCGCCAAGGGCTTGGTGTCCCGGCGGGGCAAAGCGAGCGCAAGCAGATATTCAATAAGCTCATGCTCCAGGAGGGCCTCCGGCCCGCCCTCGAACAGGCGTCTCCTCAGCCGGGCCCGGTGGCCCCGGCCGTCGAGAGACTCGTCGGCCATCAGCAAGGATTAAGCTTTGAAGGGCTTTTAGGCAAACCGCTTTGCCGCCGCTGCCGCGAAAGGTACGGAGGCGCAATGGATGAGGCCGGACGGAGGTTCGAGTAAGCCGGTGGACGAGGAGGCCGGAGTTGAGGTGCGGCGACGGCCGGTGAAGCGGCTGATCGCGCTCGCCTTGCTCGGGCTGATCCTGCTCGCCCTCCTCATCGCCTGGAGCCAGCGGCGCCCAATCGCCGCCGACTATATCGAACGCGAGCTCGCCCGCCGCAACGTCCGGGCCACCTACGAGGTGACAAGGATCGGCTTCAGAACCCAGCGTCTCGAGAATCTGGTGATCGGCGATCCCCGCAACCCGGACCTTACTGCCCGCTGGGTCGAGGTGCGGCTGACCTGGAGCGGCCTCAGCCGCCCGAAGGTGAAGCTGATCACCGCCCGCGGAGTCCGCCTCAACGCCCGGCTGGCGAAGGACGGGAAGATCAGCTTCGGCGAGATCGACCGGCTGCTTCCGCCGCCGACCGGGCTGCCGTTCCGCTTCCCGGACCAGAATGTCGACATCGCGGACACTTCGGTGCGCTTCGACACGCCGGCCGGCCGGGTCGGCCTCGCGCTCGAAGGGAAGGGCAACCTTGCCGACGGCTTCCGCGGCAGGATGGCGGCGGCGGCGATCGCGCTTCGCCCCGGAGCCTGCCGGGTCGAGGCACTGAAGGCACGGTTGGACGTCGCCATTTCGGACCTCAAGCCCAGCTTTCGCGGGCCGGCCCGGGTGGATGCGATCACCTGCGGAGAGGGGAGTATCGCCGACCTCCGGCTGAACCTCGCTACCCGGCTGGCGCCCGGGCTGAACCGCTGGACCGGCAATGCGCGATTCGAGGCCAATGGCATGGGCCTGGGCCGTGACGGGCTGATCGGCTTCGACGGCCGGATCGGCTTCGACGGCGATTCGAAGCTGACTCGTGGAACGCTGACTCTGGATTCAAACGCGGCGCGGTTCAGCCGCATCATGGCGGGCCGGACGACGTTCGACGGCCGCTATGGCCTCTCACTCGCAAGCGGGGATTTCACGTTGACCGGCGAGGCGGCAACCCGCCGGGTCGCGGCCCGATCTTCAATCGCCGATTTCGCCGCGGCGCTCGGCTCGGCGAACGGAACTCCACTCGAGCCGATCGGCGAGGCGCTCGCCACGGCCCTGACCCGCGCCGCCTCGAGCTTCGACGCCAATGCCAATGTGCGGCTGGTCAACGGGTCCGGTTACGGCGGAGTCCGGTTCGAGCGGCTGAGCGCGATCGCGCGAAGCGGCGCCAGGGTCGACCTGGGGGGCGGGCAGGGGCTCACTTATTACTGGCCGAGCGGCCTCACCCGGCTCGACGGCGACCTCGCCGTCTCCGGCGGCGGCTTCCCGGCGATGAGGCTCAGCCTTTCGCAGCCCCGGCCGGGGGCGCCGATCAACGGCAGCGGCCGGATCCAGCCGATGCGGGTCGGGAATTCGAGGCTCGCCCTCGGCGACATCAGCTTCACCGCGGCGCCCGGCGGCGAGACAAGGGTCGCGACCGTTGCGACGATTGACGGCCCGCTCGACAATGGCTGGGTGCGCGGGCTGGCGCTTCCGATCGCCGGCCGCGTCGACGGCCGCGGCGGCTTGGCTTTCGGGACCGGCTGTACCCTGGCCCGGTTCGAGGCGCTCCAGGTCGGAACCCTCCGCCTTGGCCGTACCTTGCTGCCGCTCTGCCCGACCGGGCGGGCCCTGGTCTGGAAGACCCCGGGCGGCGCGGTCCAGGGCGGCGCCGAGCTTCGCTCGCCCCGTTTCGCGGGCATGCTCGGCGCCTCGCCTTTCAGCGTCGCCGGAAGCCGCCTCCGCTTCGCCCTCACCGGCCCGGGCTTCGCCGCCTCCGACCTCGAGGTTCGTCTCGCCGCCAATCGCTTCGATCTCGGCTCGCTCACCGGCGATTTCGGCCAAAGCGGAGTCTCGGGCCGCTTTGGCGGACTTTCCGGCAAGCTCGCCAACGTCCCGCTGCTGATCAGCCAGGGAAGCGGCACCTGGCAGATGCGGGGCACGGACCTCGCCCTGGCCGGCGAGATGCGCATCGCCGACGAGGCCGATCCGCCCCGCTTCTACCCGCTGGTCACCCGCGACTTCCGGCTGACGCTGGGGGACAGTCAGATCAAGGCCGGCGGCTGGCTCGACGATCCCGAGACCGGCACCCGCATCGTCCGCGCCGACATCGGCCACAGCCTCGCCACCGGCAGGGGCCGCGCGGACCTCGACGTCCCCGGAATAGGCTTCGACAAGGATTACCAGCCGGAGCAGCTGACCCGGCTCACCACCGGGGTCGTTGCCCTCGTCAACGGCATCCTCAAAGGGAAGGGGGAGATCCGCTGGGACCAGACGGGATCGCGCTCGAGCGGGACGTTTTCGACCGACGACATGGATTTCGCCGCGGCCTTCGGCCCGGTGGAGGGGCTCGCCACGACCCTTCATTTCACCGACCTCCTCGGCCTGGCCAGCGCCCCCGGCCAGGAGGCCAGGGTGGACCTGGTGCGGGCCGGGATCGACGTGCTCGACGGCCGGATCCGCTACCAGCTCCTTCCCGGACTCCAGGTGAAGGTGGAGAGCGGCCGCTGGCCCTTCGCCGGCGGCGAGCTCATCCTCGAGGAGACGGTGCTCGATTTTTCGAAGCCCTCGGCAAAGCGCCTCACCTTCCGGGTCGAGGGGCTCGACGCGGCCCTCTTCATCCAGAAGATGGAGTTCGCCAACATTACCGCCACCGGCACGTTCGACGGAGTGATCCCGATGGTCTTCGACGAGCGCGGCGGCCGGATCGTCGGCGGCCGCCTCGTCGCCCGGCCGGAGGGCGGCACCCTCTCCTACATAGGCGAGCTGACCGACAAGGAGCTCGGGGTCTACGGCAAGCTCGCCTTCGACGCCCTGAAGTCGATGCGCTATTCCAAGCTCACCATCGACCTCGACGGCTCGCTGGAAGGCGAGTTCGTCGCCGGAATCGAGCTGGACGGAGTCGCCCGCGACCAAATTCTCACCGTCGCCCCGGCGGGGGGGATCCGGGGCATGGTGGCGAGCCGGGCGCTCGGCCAGCTCGCCAAGATCCCGTTCGAATTCAACATCAATGTCAAGGGACCTTTCCGGGCCCTGATCGGGACGATGCGCTCGCTCCACGACCCCACCTTGCTCATCCAGTCGACGCTCCCGGACCTGATCCGGGGCAGGCCGGAGGAGCCTCCCCTTGTTCAGCCCCAGGAAAGCGAGATTGTGCGATGAAGCGGTCGTTGTTGACGTCGATGCGTTGCGATGCGACGCAAGGCGCGATGAGACGGATGAAGATCCTCCTCGCCGCGCCGGTTGTTCTTACGTCGGCCGGGTGCGTTCAGGTGAGCGCTCCCGAGAAGCCGATCGAGATCAACCTCAACATCAACATCAGGCAGGAGGTCGTCGTCCGTCTCCAGCAGGACGTGCGCGACCTCATCAAAGAGAATCCGGGAGTGTTTTGACATGAGCCGCCATCTGAAACTGATCCTCGCCGCGGGCATCGGGCTTGGCGCCGTTCTGGGCACGACCACCGCTTTGGCCATGATGCAGGACGCCTCCGCCCAGCTTCGAGCCTCGGGCCAGGTCGGCGAGCAGGCCGACGGCTATCTCGGCCTCGTCGGCTCGGCCCCCGCCGCCGTCCGGGCCCAGGTCGATTCGGTCAACATCAAGCGCCGCGCTTATTACACCGATCTCGCCGCCAAGCGCGGCGCCAAGATCGAGGAGGTCGCCGCCACCACCGCCTGCGAGCTCTTCCGCACCAAGGTCGCCGCTGGCCAATACTACCGCCTTCCCGACGGAGTCTGGCGCCAGCGCGACGGAAGCACGCCGATCCCGCTGCCGAGCTATTGCGGCTGATCATCCTCCCCATCGAAAGATGGGGAGGGGGACCATGCGAAGCATGGTGGAGGGGTTCGCGCAGGCTTGTTCCAGCTACCCCGCCACCACCCTTCGGGTGGTCCCCCTCCCCACCGCTTCGCGGCGGGGAGGATTATACCGCACCGCACAAGAGTTGACTTGACCTACCCCCCTTCCTAAAGGAGCGGCGCCTCGGCGGGGTTCGTTCGCCGGCATGTCCTCGCACCCTCATCAGCCCGCTCCCCAGCGCCGCTGCCCATGGAAGAACGACATGGCGGAAGACGAGCCACGGCAGGACCCGAAGCTTCCCCAGGATGCGCGGCTCGACTCGCTCGATGAGCGATTGAGGGAAGCGCAGGCGGCGGAAGCGGCGAGGACCGGCGTGAAGCAGCGCCCGGCACAGACTGGCCAGCGCCAGGGGATGCGCATCCTCTCGGTGATGTTCAGCTATCCGCTCGGAAGCGCCCTCATCGGTTGGGTGATCGACCGGGCGGCCGGGACCCGGGGCATCTGGGTGGCGATGCTGTTCCTCGGGTTCGGCGCCGCCATGTGGGAAGTTTGGAAGATTTCGAAGCAAAAGCCCGAATGACGGGCCGAGGGACGTAGAGAGTGGCGGCCGAAAGCAAGATCGACCCGATGCACCAGTTCCAGATCAGCCCGCTGGCGGGCGATCTGGACGGAAGCCCGTTCGTCTTCACCAACAGCGCATTGTGGATGCTCGTCGTCCTCGCGCTGATCTGGATCTTCATGCTCGGCGGGATGAAGCGCCAGCTCGTTCCCGGCCGCTGGCAGGTCATGGTCGAGGGCGTCACCGGCTTCATTCACTCGATGGTGACGACCAACATCGGCCCCGAGGGGCGCAAGTACATGCCGTGGGTGTTCACGGTGTTCATGTTCATCCTCTTCGCCAACCTGCTCGGGCTGATGCCCTTCGCCCTGGTCGGCGCCCAGCCCTTCACCGTCACCAGCCAGTTCACCGTCACCGGGATCATGGCGATCATCAGCTTCGCGATCGTCCTGATCGTCGGCTTCTGGAGGCACGGCTTCCACTTCTTCTCTTTGTTCATCCCCCACGGCACGCCCAAGGTGATGCTCCCGATGATCTTCCTCATCGAGCTTCTGTCCTTCATGGTCCGCCCGTTCAGCCTCGCGCTCCGGCTTTTCGTCGCGATGATCGCGGGCCACATCCTCGTCGAGGTGTTCGGAAGCTTCGTCGTGCAGGGGATCAACGCCGGCGGCATAGGGCCGGCGGTCAGCGTCCTCTCCTTCATCTTCATCATAGGCGTGATGGCGCTCGAGATCCTGGTCTGCGCGATCCAGGCCTATGTCTTCGCCCTTCTGACGTCGCTCTACATCAACGACGCGGTCAACCTTCACTAGCTTTCAAACCGTTTTTCCCAAGGAGATTGTCATGGATTTCGCTTCTGCCCAGGTCATCGGCGCCGGTCTTGCCGCGATCGGCGTCGGCGCCGCCGCGGTCGGCGTCGGCAA
>DASVVM010000061.1:0-25316 GCA_036386555.1 Allosphingosinicella sp. | reverse complement strand
AGGGCCGCGGCCTGCAGCAGCAGGGTCGACTTGCCGATTCCGGGATCGCCGCCGATCAGGGTGGCGGAGCCGGCGACGAGGCCGCCGCCGATGGCGCGGTCGAGCTCGCGGATTCCGGTCGACATGCGCTCGGGCAAGGCGACGTCGCGATCCAGCCCGACCAGCTCGATCGGCCGCCCGCCGCCGCGCAGATTGTGGCGGGCGGAGAAGGGAGTCACCACCGCTCCGGCATCCTCGACGAGCGTGTTCCACTCGGTGCAGTCCGGACACTGGCCCATCCAGCGGTTCTGGACCGACCCGCAGGCCTGGCAGACGTAGCGCTTCTTGGGTTTCGCCATGGGGAAGACGTAGCGCGGGACGAAGCGAAACGGAAGGGGAACGTAGTTGCGCCCGCCGCGCAGCCTCGCTTCCCGGCGAAGGCCGGGATCCAGTCCTTGCGCCGGCGCCGCTGGACCCCGGCCTTCGCCGGGGAACAACAGTCCCTCCCGGGCATTCGACTCCCTGCCAGCAATGGAGAGTGTTTTGTTCATCCAGATCCACGCCGACAACCAGATCGACAGCGACAGCGAGCGCGACAGCCGGCTCGAGGAGCAGATCCGCCAGCGGCTCGCCCGCTTCGAAGGACGCATCACCGACGTCGAGGTCCACGTCTCCGACGTCAACGGACCGCGCGGCGGCGCGGCCGACCTCAGATGCTCGATCGAGGCCCGGGTTAACGGCATCCCGCCGGTCGCGGCGATCGACGAGGGCGACACGGTCGACCGGGCCGTGATCGGAGCAGCCAAGAAGGTGGTGCGGGCGCTCGATCACCAGCTCGGCAAGCTCGCCGACCGGCGTTAGGAATCCTCCCCATCGCCGAGCGATGGGGAGGGGGACCATGCGAAGCATGGTGGAGGGGTAAAAGGCGCCGCGACCAGTGAGTTCATGCGACAACCTCTTGGGGCCGATCCCGATTACCCCTCCACCACACTTCCTGTGGTCCCCCTCCCCGCCGCTTCGCGGCAGGGAGGATAAGAATCCCCGATGATCCGCGTCGCCAGCTACAATATGAGGAAGGCGATCGGCACCGATCGGCGGCGGCGGCCCGAGCGTACGCTGGAGGTGCTCCGCGAGCTCGACGCCGACGTCATCGCTCTGCAGGAGGCGGACCGGCGCTTCGGGACCCGGTCGAGCGCGATCCCGCTTCACATGATCGACGAGCATAGCGACTACAAGCCGGTCGCCTTCGACGCCCGCGACGGCAGCCTGGGATGGCACGGCAACGCCCTGCTCGTCAGGAAGAATGTCGAGGTGCTCCACCAGGAGCTCCTCCACCTCCCGTCGCTCGAGCCGCGCGGGGCCGTGATGGCGGACATCAGCCTCAAGGGCGAGTCGCTTCGGGTGATCGGGATGCATCTCGACCTGTCTGGGCTGTGGCGACGCCAGCAGGCGAGGGCCATCCTCCATCATATCGAGACCCATGAGGCGGGCACCCCGGCGGTGCTGATGGGCGATCTCAACGAATGGAGCGTCCGCGGCGGCTGCCTTCGGGATTTCGGCCACCATCTCGCCTTCGCCGATTGCGGACGGAGCTTCCACGTGCGCCGCCCGGTGGCCCGGCTCGACCGGATCATGGTCACCCCAGGCCTCGGCATCGAGGATTGCGGAGTCCATCACAGCGCCGCGGCGAGGAAAGCGAGCGATCATTATCCGGTGTGGGCGAAGCTCAGGCGGCTCTAGTCCTCCCCTCCCTGGAAGGGAGGGGTTGGGGGTGGGTAGGCGAGCGAAGCGAGACTTCTCACTGACTCGGAGTTTCGGCCGCCTTCGGCGGACCCACCCCTAGCCCCTCCCTTCCAGGGAAGGGAATCAGTTCGAGGTTTCGACGCTGGAATTGTTGCCGGATTCGTCCGCTGCTTCGGCCGCCTCAGCCGGAGCCGCGCCCGGCTTCTCGTCAAGCTCGAGCCAGTCGCGCGGCTCGAGCCTGTAGAACATGTCCATCACCTCGAGCTCCAGTCCCCAGGGCTGGCCGCTGGACCCGTTCCAGAGCGCAACCACCCCGGATTTCAGAACCGGATCGAACATGATCAGCGAGCGATAGCCCCTCACTCCGCCGTGATGTCCGACCACCCGGCGGCCGGCATAATCGTAGACCCGCCACCCCAGGCCGTAGGCCGCGGCGTGGACCCGCTCGCGATATTTGCGCATCCGGCCGAGCTCGCCGGGGGTGTTGACCCGGGCGGTCTGAACCGCTTCCAGAACCCGCGGCGGCAGGACCGAGCCCTTCAGTCCCATCTGTGCCTGCATCCAGATGGCGAGGTCCTTGATCGTCGAATTCACCCCCCCCGCCGCGGGCACCCGGTAATAGGGTTCGGTGACCTCGACGGGCTTCGAATTCTTGCCTCCCACATGGGGACGCGCCCAGCGCTTCGAGGTGACGAGCGCCTCGCGGGTCATGCTCGCTCCGGCCATGCCCAGAGGCGCGAAGAGACGCTCGCGGACGGCGTCGGCGTAGCTCTGGCCGGTGACCTTCTCGACGACCTCGGTCGCGGCGTCGTAGGCGACGTTCTGATAGGCCCAGCAGCTTCCCGGCGGGCAGATCGAGTTGAGCTGGGCCAGCGACGCCCGGAGGAAGCGCGGATCCATTCCGTCCTCGAGCTTGGAATCGTTGGCATGGCTGAACAGGCCGAGCCGGTGGGAGAGAAGATCGGCGACCGTCGCCTTCTGCTCGTTGCCGGCGGGGAGGCGAAGCGAGGCCGAATATTTGGCGACCGGCTCGTAGAGCGAGAGCTTGCCCTGGTCGGCGAGCAGGGCGACGATGTCGCCCGCGACGCCCTTCGAGAGCGAGGCCCAGCGGAAGACCGTGTCCGTAGTGACCGCCTCGCCGCTTCCGGCGACGGTCTCGCCATAGCCCTTGAGGAAGCGGATCTCGCCATTCTCGACGATTCCGACGGCGAGCCCGACCATCCGTTCGTTCCGCATCAGGGCCTGAAGGCGCTGGTCGAGGCGCTTATAGTCGGCGACGCTGCCGGGCGCGTTCTGGCGCTCCTCGATGGTGGCGAGCTGCTGGTTCGAGATTCCGAGCTCGGGCTGGGCCGGAGCGCCGCCGCCGAAGCTGACATGGGTCACGGCCCAGTAGAGGAAGACGAGGAGGAGACCGGCCACGGGCAGGTACAAAAACGGCCGCTTCAGCTTCAGTCTCCCGCGCGATTCACCGGCACCCGATTCACGCCCGGGCCGCTCTAGCAGAGCCTGATACGCTGTTCAGGAGGCAGGTAAAGCTTTCCATCGCGAACGGTGAACGCCTTGGGCGATGGTCCGCGTTCAAAGCTGACGTCATCCCGGCGAAAGCCGGGACCTCGGGTCGAAAAGTCTCGGCGGGTCTCCCCGAGGCCCCGGCTTTCGCCGGGGTGACGGGTTCTTCCGCATCCTGCGTTCAGGTGGTCGGGACGATCTCCAGCCGCACCTGGGCGGTGCCGGAACGGACCATCTGGATCTGCTGCGCGGCGCCCAGGGAGACGTCGATCAGCCGCTTGCCGACGAACGGGCCGCGGTCGTTGACTCGGACGATGACGCTTCGGCCGTTGGCGACGTTGGTCACCCGAAGCTTGGTTCCGAGCGGCAGCGTGCGATGAGCGGCGGTGAAGCCGTGGGGGTTGAAGCGCTCGCCGCTCGCGGTGCGGTTACCGGCGAGCTCGCGGCCGTAATAGCTCGCGATGCCCTGGCCGATCGCCTTGTAGACCTTCTCCTCGGCCGCGACCGGATCGACGACCGGGAGGCTTTCATCGAGGGCGGTGACGACTTCGCTGAGGCTTTCGATCCGCTCGGCGGCCGGAGCCTCCGCGGCGTGGACTGGAACCGAGCTGATCAGCCCGGCAAGTGCCAGCATGGCGGCCGTACGGATGCCGCGGCGGTTCGAACGCATAAACAACATAAGCTTTGTGGCCCCTCAGCCTCCGATGTGAGTCGGGCTAAAGGGCGAATGTGCAGGAGTCCCGGTCGTTACGGCGGCGTGAAGTGATTCCGGGATGAATCGAGCCGGGTTCCTTGCGTCTCGACAACTCGTCGCTCGACTGCCACGATTCGTCGGGTGCGTGAAAAGGAATTACGGCTGGCCCTCGTCTGCTACGGCGGAATCAGCCTCGCCGTTTACATGCACGGAATCACCAAGGAGGTCTGGCGGCTCGCCCGTGCGAGCCGCGCCTTCCACTCGGACGAGGATGCGGAGCCCGGATCGGAAGCCGTCTATCGCCGGCTGATCGAGGCGATCGCGCGCGAATGCGAGACCGACGTCCGGGTGCTGGTCGACATCCTCGCCGGCGCGAGCGCGGGCGGGATCAACGCCGTGTTCCTGGCCGAGGCGATCGCCAGCGGCCGCTCGCTCGAGCCCTTGACCGACCTCTGGCTCGAGACCGCCGACGTAGACCGGCTGATCGACCCCGCCATGAGCCGCTTCTCCCGACTCGCCAAGTCGGCGGCGGTTCCGCTCGCCTGGGCCTGGTCGTCGCGGCGGGGGGCTCTCGAGAAGACGGTGGAGGCGGAGCATCGCGAGGAGATTCGCGGCAAGCTCGCCAATTTCGTCCGGGCCCGCTGGTTCGCTCCGCCGTTCAGCGGGCCCGGCTTCACCCGGCTGCTGCTCGGAGCGTTCGACGCCATGGCGTCGGGGCCGCAGGGGCCGCCGCTCCTGCCCAGCTACCAGCCGCTCGACCTGTTCGTCACCGTCACCGACTTCTACGGCTATTCCGAGCAGCTCCGGCTCAACTCGCCGAGCGAGGTGACCGAGCAGGAGCACAGGCTGATCCTCTCCTTCCGCCGGGCGGGTCCCGGGCCCCTCGCCGACGCCGCCGAGCTCACCTTCGCGGCCCGGGCGACGGCGAGCTTCCCCGGCGCCTTCCCGCCCTTCCAGGTTGCCGAGCTCGACTCGGTCCTGGCCGAGCGCGGCTCCGGCTGGCCCGGCCGCGGCGACTTCCTGGCCCGGGCCCTTCCCCGCCAGTCGGCGCTGGGCACGGCGGAATCGGCGGTTCTGATCGACGGCTCGGTGCTCGCCAACGCGCCCTTCCGGCCGGCGATCAGGGCGCTCCAGAGCCGGCCCGCCCACCGCGAGGTCGACCGGCGCTTCGTCTATATCGATCCCAAGCCGGGCGTTCGCTCGGTCCGGCTGGGGCCGGGCGGGGGCGAAGAGGCGCCCGGTTTCTTCGCGACCATCTTCGGAGCGCTGTCGGACATCCCGCGCGAGCAGCCGATCCGCGACAATCTCGAGGCGATCGACCAGCGCTCGTCCACCATCCGCCGGCTGCGCCGGATCGTCGAGGCGATGCGACCGGAGGTCGAGGCGGCGATCGAGCGCGCCTTCGGCTCGACCATCTTTCTCGCCAGCCCGACCGCGAAGCGGCTCGCCGCCTGGCGCGCGCGCGCCCAAACCGTCGCGGCCCGCGAAGCCGGCTATGCCTATGCCGCCTACGGCCACTTCAAGCTCGCGGGAGTGGCGGAGGATGCCGCGGAGCGGATCTTCAGGCAAAGCGGCGGCGGCGATCGCGGCCGCCACGAACGGGTCCGGCTGGCGGTGTGGAGCGAGGTCAGGCGTCTCGGGCTTGCCGATGAGGATTCGATGACGAAGACGGGGGCCCGGCCCGAGGTCATCCTCTTCCTGAGGAGCTTCGACTCCGCCTTCCGGATCCGGCGGCTCCGCTTCCTCGTCCGAAGGCTCGGCCAGATCGAGCAGCAGCCCGATCCTCCCCGCGACGCGATCGCCGCCGCGCGCGGCGAAATCTATCGGCTCATCGGGCGCTATGCGCAGGAGACCGCCGACTGCGGCGCGGAGGTTTACCGGAAGGTCGAGCAGGAACCGGCGGCGGCGCTCGAATCGCTCGCCGGCGCACTGGCGCTCAGGGCGGCCGACGACGAGGCCGACGCCCGGCTCACCCAGGCGCTCGCCGCCTTCCCGAAGCGCGAGCGCCGGAGCCTGATCCTCGCCTATCTGGGCTTTCCCTTCTACGACATCGCCACTTTGCCGCTCCTCCAGGGCGAAGGGCTGGACGAATATGACGAGGTCAAGGTCGACCGGATCTCGCCGGAGGACGCGACCGCGATCCGGGCGGGCGGCGCCGGGGCCACCCTGAAGGGCATCCAGTTCAACAGCTTCGGCGCCTTCTTCAGCCGGGCCTATCGCGAGAATGACTATCTGTGGGGCCGGCTGCACGGCGCCGACCGGCTGATCGACATCACCGTCTCGGCCCTTCCCGAGGGCCTGAGCCTGCCCGAAGGGCTGGTCGCGCGGCTGAAGCGCGAAGCCTTCCGCGCCATCCTCGCCGAGGAGAAGCCGCGGCTGCGTGAGATCCAGCCCCTGTTCGACTCCATCGAACGGGAAGTGGGGTGAGCCTCCGCCATTCCTCCCCGAGCTTGCTCGGGGAGGGGGACCGCGACGCGAAGCGGCGTGGTGGAGGGGGAATACGAACTCAGAATTACCCCTCCACCAGGCTTCGCCTGGTCCCCCTCCCCCAGCAAGCTGGGGGAGGAATTAGAATTGGGCCGGTTGCGCCGCCGCTCGCAGGGTCATAGACCTGTCGCCAACCCCGGAGGGCGCGAATGCAGTTCCTGAAAACCCTCTTCTGGATCGCTCTCACCGTGGTCCTGGTCCTCTTCGCCAAGGCGAACTGGAACGCCGTGACCCTCAAGCTGTGGGGCGGGCTCGAGGCGGACGTGAAATTGCCGGTCCTCGTCCTCGCCGCCTTCCTGCTCGGCTTCCTTCCGACCTTCATCGTCTACCGGGCGCGGCTGTGGAGCCTCAGGCGCCGGCTCGAACCCACCTCGGTCAGCGTCGCTCCGGCCCGCCCGATCCCCGCGCCGGTCGCCGTCGACAATGGCGAAGGGGAGCGGGTCGCCACCGACAGCAAGGTCTGGCCGACCGCATGAGGAGCCCGATCTTCGTCGCCCTCGACACGCCCGAGCTCGAACGGGCCAAGGCGATCGCGACCCGGGTCAGGAACCATGTCGGCGGGATCAAGCTGGGCCTCGAATTCTTCTGCGCCAACGGCCGCCACGGAGTCCGCGAAATGGCGGAGCTCGATCTTCCGATCTTCCTCGACCTCAAGCTTCACGACATCCCCAACACGGTGGGGAAGGCGATCCAGGCCCTCCGACCGCTCGAGCCCGCGGTGCTCACCGTCCACGCCGGCGGCGGCCGGGCGATGATGGAGGACGCCAAGGCCGCGGCCCCGACCGGCACGAGGGTGGTGGCGGTGACCGTTCTGACCAGCCTCGACGGGAGCGACCTCGCCTCGACCGGCGTCGGCGACGATCCGCACGTCCAGGTCGAGCGGCTGACGGCGCTGGCCCGTGAGGCCGGGCTGGACGGGGTCGTCTGCTCCGGCAACGAAGTCGCTGCGGCCAGGAAATTGTGGCCGGACGGCTTCTTCGTCGTTCCCGGCGTCCGTCCGGCGGACAGCCATGTCGGCGACCAGAAAAGGGTGATGACCCCGCGGAAGGCGCTCGACGCTGGGGCTTCGATCCTGGTCATCGGGCGCCCGATCACGCAGGCCGAGGATCCGGACCTGGCCGCGAGGGCGATCGAGGCGACTCTCTAACGTCCTCCCCATGCAGAGCATGGGGAGGGGGACCATGCGAAGCATGGTGGAGGGGTAGTTACGCAGGCTTCCGCCACTTACCCCTCCACCACACTTCGTGTGGTCCCCCTCCCCACCGCTTCGCGGCAGGGAGGACCAGAGGTAGACAAGCCTCCCCTCACCCTCCTATCTCGCGGCCCTCAGGAGACCCCGATGAGCTGGCTGAACCGCGTCCGCAACTCCATCCCCTTCCTCCCCAAAAGGGAGACCCCGGAAAATCTCTGGCACAAATGCCGGCAGTGCAACGCCATGATCTTCACCAAGGAATGGGAGGAGAATGAGTCGGTCTGCCCGCGCTGCGAGCATCATGGGCGGATCGGCCCGCGCGCGCGCTTCGAGAGCCTGTTCGACCCGGGCTATTCGATGCTTCCCCAGCCCCAGGTGCGCGAGGACCCGCTCAAGTTCCGCGATTCGAAGCGCTACAGCGACCGGCTCCGGGCGGCCCGGACTGCGACCGGCGAGAGCGACGCGCTGATCAACGCCAAGGGGACGATCGAGGGGCACCGGGCCGTGATCGCAGTCCAGGATTTCGCCTTCATGGGCGGATCGATGGGAATGGCGGTGGGCGCAGCCTTCCTCGACGGCGTCAGGGCCGCCATCGCCGATCGCTGCCCCTACGTCATCTTCACGGCGGCGGGCGGCGCCCGGATGCAGGAGGGCATCTTGTCCCTGATGCAGATGCCCAAGACGACGGTCGCCATCGCCGAGCTGAAGGAGGCCGGCCTCCCCTACATCGTCGTCCTCACCGATCCGACGACCGGCGGAGTGACCGCCTCCTACGCGATGCTCGGCGACGTCCAGATCGCGGAGCCCGGCGCCCTCATCGGCTTCGCCGGCCAGCGGGTCATCGAATCGACCATCCGCGAGAAGCTCCCCGAAGGCTTCCAGCGCGCCGAATATCTGCTCGCCCACGGGATGCTCGACATGGTCGTCCACAGGAAGGATTTGCGCGCGACGCTCGCGGGGCTGATCGGCTATCTGACGCCCGAGCGAAAGGCGGCGGCCTAATCGTTTCCTGGGGGGAAGCTGGCTTTCCCTCCCTGGAAGGGAGGGGTTAGGGGTGGGTAGGCGAGCGAAGCGAGACTTCTTCTGACTCGGAGTTTCGGCCGCCTTCGGCGGACCCACCCCCGGCCCCTCCCTTCCAGGGAGGGGAGAGTTAACCCCCGCGCAGCAATCCCACCGCCGAATCCCGCTCCATCAAATAAAGCAAGACCCGGGCCGCCTGTCCCCTCGGCCCCTCCAAGCCGCCGTCGCGATCGACCAGCAGCCGTGCGTCGTCGCTCGCCACCTGCGCCAGCTCCGAAATCTGCTCCGGCGAGGCCAGCCGGAACTGGGCCTCGCCGGACTGCTTCGTCCCCAATATCTCGCCCGCCCCGCGCAGCCGGAGGTCCTCCTCGGCGATCCGGAAGCCGTCGTTCGTCTCCCGCATCAGGGCGAGGCGGGCCCGGCCGGTCTCGCTCAGCGCGTTGCCGCGAAGCAGCAGGCAGATGGAGCGCCCCGCCCCGCGCCCGACCCGTCCGCGCAGCTGGTGGAGCTGGGCGAGGCCGAAGCGGTCGGCGCCCTCGACGATCATCAGCGTCGCGTTGGGGACGTCGACCCCGACCTCGATGACGGTGGTGGCGACGAGGACGGAGATCGCGCCCTGCTGGAAGGCGGCCATCACCTCGTCCTTCTCCGGCCCCTTCATCCGGCCGTGGACGAGCCCGACCTTGTCGCCGAAGCGAAGGCGGAGGAGCCGGGCGCGCTCCTCGGCGGCGGCCTGGTCCGACGCCTCGCTCTCCTCGACCAGGGGGCAGACCCAATAAGCCTGGCCGCCGCGGGCGATGTGGCGGGCCAGCGCGTCGGCGACGTCGGGGAGCTTCTCGAGGCTTAGCACCCTGGTCTCGATCGGCTGGCGGCCCGGGGGCATCTCGTCGAGGCGGCTGACGTCCATCTCGCCATATTGGGTGAGGGTGAGGGTGCGCGGGATCGGGGTCGCGGTCATGACCAGGAGATGGGGCGGGCGCTCGGCCTTGGATGCAAGCATCATCCGCTGCGCGACGCCGAATCGATGCTGCTCGTCGACGACGGCGAGCCCGAGGCGCTTGTAGGCGACCGCCTGCTGGAAGATGGCGTGGGTTCCGACGAGGATGTCGATCGAGCCGTCGGCCAGGCCCATCAGCGTCGACTCGCGTGCCCTGCCCTTCTCCCGGCCGGTCAGGACGGCGACATTCACCGGCAGCCCGCCCAGCTGGCGGGAGAGGGTGTCGAAATGCTGCCGGGCGAGGATCTCGGTCGGCGCCAGCAAGGCGGCCTGGGTTCCCGCCTCGACGGCGGTGAGCATCGCCATCAGGGCGACCAGGGTCTTGCCCGAGCCGACGTCGCCCTGGAGGAGGCGGAGCATCGGGGTCTCCTGCTGGAGATCGCCCTCGATCTCGGCGACGGCGCGGCGCTGGGCGCCGGTCGCCGCATAAGGGAGCTTGAGGGCGTCGCGCAGCCGCCCGTCGCCCTTGAGCGGCACCCCCCGCCGGCGCTTCGACGAGGCCCTGACCAGCATCAGGGCGAGCTGGTTGGCGAACACCTCGTCATAAGCGAGCCGATCGCGCGCCGGCGCCGGGTTGCGGCTGCGGTGCACCTGGCCGAGCGCGTCCTGCCATGACGGCCAGGACCGGGCGGCGAGCAGGCTCGGCTCGATCCATTCGCCCAGGCCCGGAGCCCGGCCGAGAGCCTGACCGGCGAGATCAGCCATGCGCCGGTTGGTGAGGCCTTCGGACAGAGGATAGACCGGCTCGCGCTCGGGCAGGTCCAAGGCCTCGTTCGGCTCGAGCGCATAGTCCGGATGGACCATCTGCAATTCCTGCCCGTACATCTCCATCCGGCCGGAGACGACCTTCGGGACCCCGAGCGGGAACTGCTTCTTCGCCCAGCCCGGATTGTGGAAATAGGTGAGGCTTAGATAATTGCCCTCGCGATCGGTGGCCTGCACCCGGAATGGGCTCCGCGGCCCGCCTTGCCGGTAGTCGACCGGAGTCACCACGATCGTGACGACGCCTCCGGCGTCCGCCATGTCGAGCACGTCCACCTTCTTGCGCTCGATCCAGCTCACCGGAAGGTGGAAGAGGATGTCGACGACTCGGTTCAGCCCGAGCCGCTTCAAGGGCTTGGCGAGCGCGGGTCCGATGCCCTTCAGCACCTCCACTTCGGCGAAGAGCGGGTTGAGGATGTCCGGGCGCATGACGGGTTCATAGCGCAGGCGCCGGTCCGGGAAATCCCCCTCCCTGGAAGGGAGGGGCCAGGGGTGGGTCCGCCGAAGGCGGCCGAAACTCGGAGACCGTAGAGTCTCGCTGCGCTCGCCTACCCACCCCCAGCCCCTCCCTTCCAGGGAGGGGGGATTGAGCCAGTGCGCCGACAACCCTACATCGCCCCCTCATCAAGCCGCCCGGACTCTCCCGGCGGCCTTTTCCGCATGGAGTTTCCTTGGATCCCGCCGACCGTCTCAAACGCCTGCACTTCCGCGCCTGGCATCGCGGGGTCCGTGAAGCCGACTTCATGATCGGCGGTTTCTTCGACGTTCACGGCGCTTCCTGGGGCGAGGAGGAGATGGCCTGGTTCGAGGCTCTGCTCGAGGAGCAGGACGCCGACATCATGGCCTGGGCGATCGGAACCGCCGAGCCGCCGGAGCGCTACCGCGGGGCAATGATGGGGCGGCTCCAGCAACTCAACTATATCAAGCATCCGCAATAGTGACCGACATCCACAAGATCCTCTCGGCGAAGAAGCCGATGACGCTGGCCGGTGCGCCCGCGGGCTTCCTGCCGTGGCTCGCGGCCGACCTTGCGCGCGCCGCGAAGGGCCGGGCCGTCTTCATCGCTCCGGACGAGGCGGCGATGCGGCATCTGCAGGACGCCGCGACCTATTTCGCCCCGGAGCTGGAAGTGCTGGCCTTCCCGGCCTGGGACTGCCTGCCCTACGACCGTGCCTCGCCGTCGCTTCGCGCCTCGTCCGAGCGGCTCGCGACTCTGCACGCCCTGCAGCGCAAGGCGGAAAAGCCGCAGCTTCTCGTCACCACCGTCAACGCCGCGACCCAGCGCACCTTGTCGCCCTTCCGGATCCGCCAGCTGGTCGCGAGGCTCGCGCCGGGCGAGCGGATCGACATGGCGAAGCTCTCCGCTTTGCTCAGCGCCAACGGCTATCACCGCACCGACACCGTCCAGGATGCCGGCGAATATGCGGTGCGGGGCGGAATCGTCGACCTGTTCCCGTCGGGCGAGAATGAGGGCCTCCGGTTCGATTTCTTCGGCGACGAGATCGAGAGCGTCCGCCGTTTCGATCCGGCGACCCAGCGCACCAGCGGCAACGAGAAAGGCGGCTTCACCCTCCTCCCCGCCTCCGAGACCCTGCTCGACGAGGACAGCGTCAGGCGCTTCCGCTCCCGCTACCGCGAGCGCTTCGGAGCGACCGCGACCGGCGATCCGATCTACCAGGCGGTCTCGGAAGGCCGCCGCCTGGCGGGGATCGACCATTGGCTGCCTCTGTTCGAGGAGCGGCTCGACACCCTGTTCGAGCATCTGGGGGACGACGACCTCGTCGTCCGCGACGCCCATGACGCGGGCGCCGCCGACGCCCGGTTCGAGGCGATCGCCGATTATTACGAGAACCGGAAGCGCGCCCAGTCCTCCGACCCCGGAAGCTACCGTCCGCTGGAGCCGGAGACGCTCTATCTGGGGCGCGCCGAATGGGAGGGGCTGATCGCGGAGAGGCCGCTGCATCTGGCGACTCCGTTCCACGAGCCGGAAAGCGCGACCGTGCTAGACTTCGAGGTCGATCCGGCGCGCGACTTCGCCCCTGAGCGCTCGCAGAACGTCAACGTCTACGAGGCGGTGGTCGAACACGTTTCGGCCTTGAGGCGCGCGAAGAAAAAGGTGGTGCTGGCCAGCTATTCGGCCGGCGCCCGCGAGCGCCTCAAGGGCCTGCTCGGCGATCACGGCCTCAAGAAGGCCGTCGAAGTCGACACCTGGCAGGAAGCGCTAGGCGCGTCCGGAATCGCCCTTGCCGTGCTCCCGCTCGACCATGGCTTCACCAGCTCCGACGTGGCTCTGCTGACGGAGCAGGACATGCTCGGCGACCGGCTCGTCCGCCGCCGCAAGCGTCGCAAGTCGGCCGACGCCTTCATGAGCGAGCTTGCGACGCTCTCGCCGGGCGATCTCGTCGTCCATGCCGATCACGGCATCGGCCGCTACGAAGGGCTGACCCGGATCCCGGTCGGCACCTCCCCGCACGATTGCGTCGCGCTCGAATATGCCGGCGGCGACAAGCTCTACGTGCCCGTCGAGAATATCGACATCCTCTCGCGCTACGGAAGCGAGAGCGACGGAGTGGCGCTCGACAGGCTGGGCGGCGAAGCCTGGCAGAGGCGCAAGTCGCGGATGAAGGAGCGGATCCGCGAGATCGCCGGCGAGCTGATCAAGACGGCGGCCGAGCGGGCCCTTCGCCCCGGCGCCGTGGTCGAGCCCGACACCAGCTACGCCGCCTTCGCCGACCGCTTCCCCTACGAGGAGACCGAGGACCAGGACCGCGCCATCTCGGACGTCTTCGACGATCTCGCCGCTGGCCGGCCGATGGACCGGCTGGTCTGCGGCGATGTCGGCTTCGGCAAGACGGAGGTGGCGCTTCGAGCGGCCTTCGCCGCCGCGATGGCGGGCCATCAGGTCGCGCTCGTCTGCCCGACCACCCTCCTCGCACGCCAGCATTACAACACCTTCTGCGAGCGCTTCCGCGGCTTCCCGATCGAGATCGGCCGGCTCTCCCGCCTGGTCGCCGCCAAGGAAACCAAGGAGACCAAGGAGGGGCTCAAGGCCGGCAAGGTCGACATCGTCATCGGCACCCACGCCCTCCTCGCCAAGTCGGTCGAGTTCAGGAATCTCGGCCTCGTCATCGTCGACGAGGAGCAGCGCTTCGGGGTCACCCACAAGGAGCGCCTCAAGGCGATGCGGGCCAACGTCCATGTCCTGACCCTGACCGCGACTCCGATCCCGCGCACTTTGCAGATGGCGATGTCGGGCCTCCGCGAGCTCTCCGTGATCCAGACCCCGCCGGTCGACCGCCTCGCGGTGCGCACCTACGTCATGCCCTGGGATCCGGTGGTGATCCGCGAGGCGCTGCTTCGCGAGCATTATCGCGGCGGGCAGACCTATTTCGTCGCGCCGCGGGTCGCCGACCTCGCCGACCTCGAGCGCTATCTTCGCGACGAGGTTCCCGAGGTGAACGCGGTCACCGCCCACGGCCAGATGGCTCCGACCGAGGTCGAGGAAAGGATGAGCGCCTTCTACGACCGCAAGTACGACGTCCTCCTGTCGACGACGATCGTCGAGAGCGGCCTCGACATCCCCTCGGCCAACACGCTCATCGTCCACCGCGCCGACCGCTTCGGCCTCGCCCAGCTCTACCAGCTGAGGGGGCGGGTGGGCCGATCGAAGACCCGGGCCTATTCCTACCTGACCACGCCCGCGACCCGGACCGTCACCGAGGCCGCGGACAAGCGCCTCCAGGTCCTGGCCAATCTCGATTCCCTGGGCGCCGGCTTCCAGCTCGCCAGCCACGACCTCGACATCAGGGGCGCGGGTAACCTGCTCGGCGACGAGCAATCGGGGCATATCAAGGAGGTCGGCTTCGAGCTCTACCAGTCCATGCTCGAGGAGGCGATCATGGCCGCCAAGAGCGGCGGCGAGATCAAGGTCTCGGACGAATTCTCGCCCCAGATCACGGTCGACGCGCCGATCATGATCCCCGAGGATTACGTCCCCGACCTCGACCTCAGGATGGGCCTGTACCGGAGGATGAACGAGCTCGAGTCCAGCGGCGAGATCGAGGCGTTCGCCGCCGAGCTGATCGACCGCTTCGGCAGGCTTCCCGACGAGACCGACAACCTCCTCAAGGTCATCGAGATCAAATTGAACTGCCGCGCCGCCCAGGTGGTCAAGCTTGACGTCGGCCCGAAGGGAGCGCTCGTCCACTTCCACAACGACACCTTCCCCGACCTCGAGGGCCTGATCGCCTACGTCCAGCGCCTCAAGGGGACGGCCAAGCTCAGGCCCGACAGCAAGCTCGTCATCTCGCGAAGCTGGCCGGACGCTCCGAGCCGGGTCAACGGCGCCCTTCAGCTGTCCAAGGGGCTGGCCCGGATCCTGGGCTGATCCCCCTCCCTGAAAGCGAGGGGGACAAGTCATTCCCTCCCGCGCTTGGCCTTACATCGACACCCACCCGGGACCAGGCTCGGGCGGCGGCATGCCGCGCCGGGCGCTGTTGAGCCGGATCCGCTGCCAGCCGCGAACCGCCTCGCCGCCGACCACCGGGGCGAAGCGCCATTGCCGGACGAGGGTTCGAAGCAGTCGGCGGTCGAGCGCGGCGCTGCCCGTCCCGCCCACCAGCTGGGCCTTCAAAACGGCGCCGGCGGCGTCCAGCCGGACGCAGGCGACGACGTCGGAATCCGGGAAGGAATGCGGATCATAGCCTTCGGGGAACGGTGAATCGTCGATCCGGAACGGCGTCCCGGCCTGCTGCCGGCCGGGGCAGCGCCGGCCCAGGAAGGCTGGCCGGCCCTCACCCAGATTCTCCATGTGAGGAGCCCAGATCCAGAGCGGCGCCGGGTCAAACCCGTGTCCGGCCCAGGAGTCTTCCGCGGGGACCGATCGGCGATGAGACCAGTCGGCCGGCGCCATTCCCAGCATTACTCCCACCTGGGACAGGGTCCCGACGAGGGAAAGGAGGGACCCCAACGGATGCGCACTGCCCATGGATCTGTGTTATAGTATATCATCCCTTGCGGCAACTACTTACTTCGAAGCTCGGCTGGTGACGCCTTTCGGGCGGTTCGTCGGCTTTGGGAAACCTTCTGCGGCAGGACCGGGTTGACCATAGCGTACCGGAGGAAACGCCGCGATGTTGCTGATTTCATTGATGCTTGCCGCCGCCCCCACGACTGCGGTCAAGCCCGACATCGTCCAGCGCCGTACCGCTTCCCGCGCGCGCCCGGCCTCCTCCGTCAACCGGTCGAAACGCCTGATCGAGCTCGAGGCCGCGGTCAAATCGCTTCCTCTCGCCGCCGCCGACGAGCAAGACCGGAGTTCCGGCCCGAAAGGCATGTGAGCTAGGGGACACGTACTTTTTCTTCCACGGGAGTACGTGTCCCCGTCGGTCCGACCGTCATCCCGGCGAAAGCCGGGACCTCGGGGGGACCCATTGAGCCTTCCTGTCCTGAGGTCGGCTTTCGCCGTGATGACGGCTAGCCGACCAGCCCAGCCAGGGTCTCCACGTCCACCGGCGCCGAGCACAGGAAGCCCTGGTAGAGGTTGCAGCCTTCCCTCGCGAGCAAGGCGAGCTGCTCCTCGGTCTCAACCCCTTCCGCGATGACTTCCAGCCCGAGCGAGCGCGCCATGTCGATGACGCTTCGCACCACCACCTGGTCGCGAGGAGAGCCACTGATATCCTCGACCAGGCGCTTGTCGATCTTGAGATAGTCGAGCGGCAGGGCCTTGAGGTAGGCGAGGCTCGAATAACCCGTCCCGAAATCGTCGATGGCGACCCGCAGCCCGCCCTCGCGAAGCCGGGCCAGGAGGTTGCCGGCCGCTCCGAGATCCTCGATCAGCCCGCTTTCGGTGACCTCGACGGTGAGCCGGCCGGGGTCGAACCCGCCTTCCCGGACCAGGGCGATGAACTGCTCGGCGAAGCCGGGACGGACGATGTCGGCGGCCGTGATATTGACCGACAGCCGGAGCGCTGAAAGTGCGTCGGGCCAGGCGGCGGCGGCGGCGACCGCCTTGCGCTGGACGTGGTCCGAAAGCTGGACGAGATAGTCGGAGCGCTCGGCGACGCTGAACAGAGTCATCGCGCCAAGCTCGCCGAAGCGAGGATGCCGCCAGCGGGCGAGCGCCTCGGCGCCGACGATGCGGCGGGTCGCGACCGAGACCTGCGGTTGGAACAATATCTCGATCTCGTCCTGGTCGAGCGCCCGCCTGAGGTCGATCTCGAGCTGGTCGCCGAGCGCGCTGTCGCTGGCCGCGCCGGCGTCGACGACCTTGACCGGCCCGGCCTCGCTCGACTTCGCCTCGGCCAGTGCCGCGCTCGCCCGGCGGAGCAGTCCCGCCGCGTCCTCGTCGTCCTGGGAGGCCACGACTCCGACCCGGCTTCCCAGGGTGATGACATGGTCGCCCGACATGAACGGCCGTCCGATCGCCTCGACCAGCTGACCGGCGAGGAAGCGGCCCTCGCCGAGGCTGGTCGGAGCCGCCAGCAGGATCGCGAACTCGGCTCCGGCGATCCGCGCGACGAGCCGGCGACGGCCGTCCGAATCGGCAAGCCGCTCGATCCGCCGCGCCGCCGCCTGGAGGACTGCGTCCCCTGTCGGCCGGCCGAAGGCGGCGTTGATCGTGTCGAAGCGGCTGACGGCCAGCAGAAGCACGACGAGGGCGGGTTGCCCCTCCCCCGCCGCCTTGAGCTGCCTCTGGATCCAGGCGCGGGCGGCGCGGCCGTCGCGCACCCCCGTCATCGGATCGCGCGACTGCCAGGCCGCGCCCTCGAGCGGGACGATCGCCTCGGTCCGGCCGACCACGCCCTCGCCCTCGACCCGGACGTGATGGGCGAGCCGGGCGCCCTCGCCTTCCCCGTCGGTATGGGCGAAGGCGGTCGACTGGCCGGTGGCGAGCAGGCGGTCGATCGCCCCGCGCGCCGCCTTGCGTCCGTCGGGGTCGAGCTTGCGGAACAGCTCCATCAGGCTGATCCTCTGGCCGGCTTCGTCGCCCAGGCCCGCGCGCCGGGCCAGCGCCGGGCTGAGCTCGATCGACTGGGAGCCCGGAGTCCAGCGCCACGAAGCGCTTCCGGGCTTGCCCTTCTGCCCTTCCGGCTCTCCCCGGCGGAGCGGCCGGCGCCCGCCGACCCGCTCGGCGTGGCGGTGCGCAAATTGAAGCGCCTGGAGGAACTGGGCGTCGCTGAACGGGCTGACCAGGAAATGGGTGGCGCCGCCCGCATAGAGCGAATCGAGCGCCTCGGAATCGCCGCGCGAAAGCAGGACCAGAAGCGCCGAGCAATTGGCCTCGACGGGATCGGCGAGGCTTCGAACCGCCTCCTTGCCTTCCGGAAGGGCGCCGCGCGCGTCGACCACCGCGACCGACGCTCCCGACGCGATGAACCGGCTCTCGGCATTGTCCGCGCGCCTCGCCGCGATGGCGAGCCAGCCGGCCCGCTCGGCGGTGGCGGTAAGCTCGTCGCGATGCCGGAAGGACAACAGGAAAAGCGGTGCGCCGGACGCGGCCATACCTCCCTCTCCCTTCCCGTTGGACGGCGCTTCGAACCCCATCGCTCTACTCTGGGCCTTTCCCCTCAACAATCGGTTTAGATCGGGGAGGGTGCCGGGGCGGGACTGGGCGACCGATTGAGTCATTCCGGTCCAAATTGACGACAAACCGCCTTGGTACTGCCGGAAAAGCTTGCTACAGCATTGATTGCGAGCCGTTTTTACGGAAAGCAGGGGGAAATGACATGATCATCGAAGAGGAGGCGCCGCCGCGTCCCCGCGACCGGCGGAGCCGTGCCGTCACCGAGCGGACTCCGTGCGGCCGAGGCGCGATCGCGATGCTGCTCGAATGCGGCCACGTGACCCGGCGCCGGCCTGCCCTGTGCCAGCCTTCCCGGCTGATCTGCGAGCAGTGCTGAAGTTGGACTGACCGCCGCCGCCGCCGGACACGGCGTAACGCTCCTGCTGTGCCCCCTCCCCTAGCGCCCGCCCCTCCTTGCCGCTAGCAAGCAGGTCATGACGGCCAAAGCCGACCTCCCGACCGCACTGCTCGCGTCCTCCGCGGAAGCGGCTCAGGCCGCCGAGGCCCTGCTTCGCGAGGCCTACGACTTCGTCCCGCTCGATGAGGCCGAGCAGGTGATCGCGCTCGGCGGCGACGGCTTCCTGCTCCAGACCCTCCACGACATGCTCAATTGCGGGCGGACCCTCCCCGTCTTCGGGATGAACCGGGGGACGGTCGGCTTCCTGATGAACGAGTGGCGGATCGATGGGCTTAGGGACCGGGTCAACCGGGCCAAGGCGGTATCGGTCGCGCCCTTGCGGATGGACGCGGTCACCGTCGCCGGCGAGACCGTCTCGAGCCCGGCGATCAACGAAGTCTCGCTGCTTCGCGAAACGCGGCAGACGGCCCGGATCGAGGTTTCGGTCAACGGCCGCACCGTTCTTCCCGAGTTGGTCTGCGACGGCGTCCTGGTCGCCACCCCCGCCGGATCCACCGCCTACAATTTCTCCGCCCAGGGGCCGATCCTTCCGCTCGGCGCCAACCTCGTCGCCTTGACCCCGATCAGCCCGTTCCGCCCGCGGCGCTGGAAAGGCGCGCTCGTCCCCGACGACCTCTCCATCCAGCTGAGGGTGCTCGACGCGGAGAAGCGGCCGGTCTCGGCTGTCGCGGACCAGCGCGAGGTGCGCGACGTGGCGACTGTGGAGGTCCGGGTCGACCGCGACCAGGCGCTCACCTTGCTCTTCGACCCCGAGCATGCCCTCGACGAGCGGATCTCGATGGAGCAGTTCGCGGTCTGAAGCGCGCTCGCCATGCTCCCCTCCCTTCCGGGGAGGGGGAGACAGGCGGCGCTTCCGTACGCCCAACGCCCTTGCCAGTTCGAGAATCCCGCTGCTATAGGCGCGCCTCGCCTCGAGAGGCTGCTCCCCGGTAGCTCAGCGGTAGAGCAACCGGCTGTTAACCGGTTGGTCGATGGTTCGAATCCGTCCCGGGGAGCCATTCCTTTCCGCCGCCAGGCCGGTGGTGCAAAGGTCCTTGCGCCCAATAATGGACGACGAGTGACTAGATAAGCTGAGCAGCCAGTCGGTCCCACTAAAGCGGGGCGCTCGCAAAATGCCCTGTATGCACGATCGCTCCAAAATCGCATTCGAACATCGCACAGGCTCAGCATGATCGTTCATGGAGCATAATCGCCGCGAGCGCGCGACAATACTTGCTTCTTACGCCCTCCCCGCTCACACTATCAGCGCGCGCACCGACTCGTAGAGGGTATGTGCCCCCACCTCTACGACGCCGGCCTATGGTAGCTCTCGTGAGATATCCACAATGACCCGGCTCGATGAACTGGAAGAAGCCGTCGAAGTCCGGCTTTGGGCCGATGGGGATGAGGCGCGGGAGCCGCTTTATCAGAAGGTGCTGCGCTCCCTCCGGCCGAGCGCCGAGGACATCGACTACATCGATCGTCGTGTCCAAGCGGAACGGGCCGCACGAGCAGCGGGGCAACCTTCGCCAAGGGCGTTGCCCTATGTGCCCCCGCACGATGCCATAATGGCGTTCCACGGCCGAACTCCGATGGCGCGACTATACAATTGCATCAACCGAGTAGACGTCGATTGGCAGACTGACCCTCGAGATCCGATCAAGGCCTACGTTCTCGCCTGCTTCAGCGAACTGGCCTACCTGCACCTCACCGATCAGGAGCTCGCCGCTCGGGATCGCTATAAGCTTTTCGAACCGAGCGTGACTCGAGCTGCACTTAGAAATTGGCCGCTCCGCCTCGATCTGGTGGCTATCATGGCACGAGCCGATATACCGATCACGATCATCGAGACCAAGAAGTTCGTCTTCCTGGTCGCGCGAGTGCATGGCTACATCGTCATCGCCGTCCGCGGGACTCACGGTTTTCGAGACATCCTCCTCGATTTGGAAGCGTTGAAGAATCCTGCCAGGAACGGCTTCTATCACCGGGGTTTCGGCGATGAGGCGGCGATCGCCTTGCCCGACCTCGTCAAGGCCGTCGGGGATAAGAGGCCCATCTACATCACCGGCCATTCGCTTGGCGCAGCGGTCGCGTCCATCCTCACCCAAATATGGCCGGATCAAAGCCGCGTGCGGACGCCCTACCTCTTCGCTTCGCCACGATTTGGAACGCCTGCCGCCGCGCGCAGGCTGCCGCGCTACGCTTATGTGCGCCCACTTGACCCGATCCCCCACGCTCCCCCTCGTTGGCTGGGCTATTCGGACCAGGGAGCACAGACATTCTCGTTGCCGCCAGGCTCAAGCAGGCGCGGTGGGTGGGCGAGCCTGTGGGCCGTCCTCAGGAGCCGGTCGCTGAGCGAACACTCGATCGAAGGCCACCGGCGACTGCTGGGCGAGGTCGTGGGCGAAGTCTTTCCAGAACGTGTCTACGTCGACGCGCTGGTCGCCCATATGAGCGGACGATTGCCCCCGCCCTGAGCCCTTCGCGCGCCGGCCATAATCATCCGGCAGCACGGATCCTCCTGCGTCGATCCCGCCGCGGTCTTGTGTTCGCGGTCGAGACGTTGCAGGCGTGAAAATGACAAAGTGATTGCCGGACCGACGGGCGGGCGCGCGGTCGGCAAGCCTCGGCGCCGCGGTTGAAGCAAATCGGGACAGTGATTTTCTCGCGCTTGCTCGCGCGGAACCGCCCGGCCTAACGCTTGCGGCCCGATTACCGCCGATCCCGGGGAGGAGGCCCGGCGCCATGCTCGCTGCCATCATGATGGAGCTCGAGCTCTATTGCGAGCTCCTCAACCTGGTCGCCCATTTCGCCGGGTTCAGCATCCGGCTGGCGGATTTGGACGATCCGGGCGAGTGCCGGCGGATCGATGGCTTCGTCGCCGATCATCCCGAGGCCGAGCTATTCCATCGCCCGGCCTGGACGAGAGGGATCGAGCGCGGCACCGGCCAGGCGGCACGCTATCTCGTCGCCGAAGACCAGGCCGGGCGCCTCACCGGGCTGCTTCCGCTCACGCGGATCCGCTCGCCCATCTTCGGCTCGGCGATGGTGTCGACCGGTTTCGGGGTCGGGGGCGGGATCGTCGCCGGCACCGGCATGGCGGTCGAAGCGCTGGCCTCGGCCGCCTGGTCGCTTGCGGAGCGGGAGAATTGCGCCTCGGTCACGCTTCGCGGCGGCAGGCTTCCCGAGGGCTGGCGGCGGGAGGAAGGGGTCTATGCAGGCTTCCTGCGCGACCTGCCCGGAAGCGACGAGGCCATCCTCGCGTCGATCCCGCGCAAGCAGCGCGCCGAGGTCCGGCGAGCGCTCGGTCTGGACCTGGAGGTGAGCCAGGGCCGCGACCGGCGGGCGCTCGACGACCATTACCTTGTCTATTCCGAAAGCGTCCGCAACCTCGGAACTCCGGTCTTCCCGCGCAGCCTGTTCGAGGCGATGGCCCGGGAGTGGGGCGAGGATTGCGGCATCCTCACGATCCACTCCGGCGGAAGGCCGGTCGCTTCCGTCTTCAGCCTCAATTTCAAAGGCGTCGTCCACCCTTATTGGGGCGGCGGCACCCGCGGGGCCCGGGCGCTTCGCGCCAATGATCTCCTCTATTACGCGCTGATGCGCCATTCGGCCGGCCTCGGCTGCACCGGCTTCGACTTCGGGCGGTCCAAGGCCGGCACCGGAGCCTATGCGTTCAAGAAGAACTGGGGCTTCGCGCCCCGGCCTCTCACCTATGCGGCGAAGGGGGCTCATCGCGACCTCAACCCGGCCAGCCCCCGCTACCGCCTGCAGACCGCGGCCTGGCGCCGGCTTCCGCTGCCCGTCGCCAACCGCCTCGGCCCGCTCCTCGCCCGCGGCCTCGGCTGAGCCCTCCCCTCCCCTCTTCTCCCCTCCCTGAAAGGGAGGGGCAGGGGGTGGGTAGGCGAGCGCAGCGAGACTGATTGCTGATTCCCCAGTTTCGGCCGCCTTCGGCGGACCCACCCCTTCCAGGGAGGGGAACTTACCGAAGCTGGCTGTCCTTGCTTCCCCGGCGGTTGATCCCGGCGCCCGAGCGCCTCGCCTCGGCATCGCGCTCCGACTGGCAGGCGACGCAGGTCCGGGTACCGGGAAGCGCCTCGCGCCGCCGCTCCGGGATGAGCTCTCCGCAATCCTCGCAATATTCGGACCCCTCGCCCGCCGGCAGCCGGGCCCGGGCGCTCAGCACCGCGTCCTTCACCGTATCGTCGATCTGATCCTGAACCGCGCCGTCGCGCGCCCATCCGCCGGCCATGGCGAAGCTCCTTCTCGTCTCCGCTCTAAATGGGAAGGGCCGCGCTTCGTTCCAACCGCCTCCCCTCCCTGGAAGGGAGGGGTTGGGGGTGGGTAGGCGAGCGCAGCGAGACTTTTCTGACTCAGAGTTTCGGCCGCCTTCGGCGGACCCACCCCTAGCCCCTCCCTTCCAGGGAGGGGAGACAAAGGCCGATCACAACCGCCTGATCCTCGGCTCCGCACGCGGCGTCTCGAACAATTCGCTCATTGCCCAGACCATCGCATCGGCGCGGTCGGGGGAGTTGGAGGGGCCTTCGAAGCCGGCATAGGTGAGCGCGCACAGCTCGTCCTCCAGCTCCGGAAAGGCGCCCGCCAGCTTCGCCCGGCCGGTCTCGAAGCGAAGCGCGACCGGCTCCGCGCGGGCGGCCTTGCTCCCCTTGGCGTGGCCCAGCTTGACCGGCAGGCGGAAGTCGGCGGCGTGCAACACGCTCTCGACCATCTCGCCGCCCGCATTCTTCTCGGCCACCACCTTCTGCGCATCCCAGGCCTCGGCGGTGGCGGCGACCCGCCGTGCCCAGCCCTCGGGACGTTCGCCCGCCACGCTCAGATCGGCGAGCACATGACCCAGGCCGTCGCCGCCAAGCCCGCACACGACGATTCCGCAGGAGTCGCCGTGGGCGCTGAGCGGCGGGTCCACGCCGATCACCACCCGGCTAAAGAAGGCGCGCGGCGGCATCGGCACCCGCGCCGCTTCGATCATGTCGCGGGTCCAAAGCGCTCCGGGCAGGTCGTCGAGCAACTCCCCCTCCAGCTCCTGTCGGCCCAGCCGGGTGCCCGCATAAATTTCCCGCATCGCTTCCCTGAAATCCGCGGCGCAGTCGGGATTGTCGAAGGTTCGGCCGTGGGTCCGCACGACTCGCGGCAGGCCGAGTATCCGCTTCAGCGCCGGAACCGGCGCCGGAGTTGTGGTGACGACGGTGCGCGGCGTGGTCCCGAGCCTCAGTCCCATCATCAGATTGTCCCAGGTGGCCTCAGCCCGCGGCCATTTCGCAAGCTCGTCGCACCAGGCGAAATGATGCTGCGGCCCGCGCAGCCGACCGGGCCGCTCGGCCCCGTAGACGAAGGCGAGCGCCCCGGACGGGAATTCGAGCCGTCGCCGGCTCGGTATCCAAAGCGGCCTTTCATCGCAACGGCCGACGGCTAGGATCCCGCTCTCGCCTTCGATCATCACACGCGCCGCCTCCTCGATGCTTTCGGCCACCAGGGCGATCCGGGCCCCGGGAGTCTCGCGTGCGCGCTGCCACACCCATTCCGCCCCGGCCCGCGTCTTGCCGAAGCCGCGTGCGGCGACCAGCGCCCAGATCCGCCAGGGCCGGCCGTCCTCGCACGCTCGCGGCTCGATCTGGCCGCCGCGCGCCTGCCACCACCATTCGTGGATTATCGCCCGAACCGCGGAGGGCGGCATTCCGGCGAGGAGCTGCCGACGCATCCCGGGCGGGAGCCTGATCAGGGTGACGAGAATGGCGAGCGCCTCCGAGCGGATCCAGCGGCGCTGGACCGTCTGCTCCCGGATGAGGCCGAGGGTCCGGCTCACGCTCCGCCGCCCCCTTCGCCGCCGCCGTCCGCGCTGTCGCCACCCTCGTCGGGCGGGGACGGCAGCAGCGGCAGGTCCCCGTCGGGCCGATCGTAGCCGGGCGGCAACGGCTCGATCGGGATTCCCATGTTGTGGAGCTTCTTTTCGAGCACGGTGATCGCATCGGCGAAATCCCAGCGTATCTCGACGCCGCGCCGGGGCGCCTGTGGATCGCCGCTCCGGTTTCGGTCCCACCGCTGGAGCAGCTTCAGGGCGCGGTCGAATTCCGGCCCGGGCTCGGCGGCAGGCTCGATTTCGAGCAGCCGCCGCTGCGCGGCCAGCCTGCCCGCCACAAGCTCGGAGTCGAGTTTCAGATAAGCGTGGCTGAGCGCATCCTCGATCCGTCGCTCAAACTCCGGATACTTGCGGCGATGCTTGTCGACCGTGCTGGAGCAGACGCCGGCTTTATCGGCGCTTTCAATGAGATTGCCCGTCGCCGCGAACCACGAGAGGAATATCTCCTGCCGCTCGGGGGTGAATCGGGTGCACCGGTTGCGCCTCAACTGAAGCCCGCGCTTCTTGCCCCCCTCGATGTAGCGCATCCCGATCGACCGCTCGATGGCCGCTTCGCAGGCCGCCGCGAACTCGGGATTGCGTCTGCGCAGTTTGCCGAAGGTATCGACATGGTAGCCTGATCCCTCCGCCGCCTGCCGGTGATTGCAACCCTCGCTCAGCCGCTTGACATAATGCCCCATAGCCAGGTCGGTCACCCCCGCCCCGCCGCTGCGCCGCCCGCCGCGGCCCCCTTTCCGCCCGTTCCCCATGTCCTTGATTAGAACATAAATAGAACAGAAAGTAAAACCCTATTTTTCAAGAGCTTAGCCGTTGATACGGCACCAAAAATCGCAATGTCTACTTTCCCGGCCAAAACTTTCCACGACCCGATCGCAGCGAATCACTTCCTCCCCTCCCCGACAAGAAGGGGAATCACCCGAACCGCCGCCACTTCCTCCCCTCCCTGGAAGGGAGGGGCCGGGGGTGGGTAGGCGAGCGCAGCGAGACTTTTGATGACTCCGAGTTTCGGCCGCCTGCGGCGGACCCACCCCTAACCCCTCCCTTCCAGGGAGGGGAATCACCCGAACCGCCGCCGCCACTTCCTCCCCTCCCTG
>DASVVM010000060.1:0-30083 GCA_036386555.1 Allosphingosinicella sp. | reverse complement strand
CGCCCGGCTCTTGCGAGCCCGGCAACCCCGTCGGGAGGACCATCGGCATTTTTCGGCTCTTCGCAGTGACGCGAGCTCAAACGTTCCCGGATGACTTCGCGCCGGCCGTGCTGCAACGCGCCCGAAACGGAGCGAAGCAGCATTCCTGCCCTTGCGGTTGGATCCAGGCCGACTCGGGCAGGATCGGAATATGACAGAGTGAAGAGAACAAGTCAAGAACATGATTCTGGCCCTGGGCGGCCCTTGTCGCGAAGCCTCAGCCGCCGCGACCTCCAATTTTCAACGCAAAGACGCAACGACGCTACGACGCTTGGGCCCACGAAATGAACCTGCGCTCGTCCGCCGGACCGCGGGTGTAATCCCGACGAATCGCCGGGATATGAGAAATCGCATGGCCGGGTGAGCGGCACGACCTCGTCGCGTCGTTGCGTTGAAAAATGACTGGCCTTCGGTCGGGGTGAGCCTCGCGCGAGATGCGCGAGATGCGGAAGCCTCGAACCTGGATGCCGAAACGAGTTCGGAAGGAGGGGGGCTGCGGACCCGGTGAGGATCAGAGGGATTAGCGGCCGGTCGGTTCGCGGGTCGCAAGGTCGACTTCGACCAGTGAAGTTTCCTCCTCGCAATCGTGGCAGAAGGCATAGTCGAAGACGGCGCCGAGCCACCAGTCCTGAGCCGCGCTATCCCAGTCGGCCAGGCATCGCGGGTGACCGAGCTGCCCCCGCACCTCTCGCAGACATAATCAACCGGCATCGGCGAGCCTCGCCGCATCGTCCCTTATGCGCTCGAGGCAGTCCTCCGAGCCGCTATCCTCCCAGGCCTGCTCCGCGACGGCGATTTCGAGCTTCAGGGCCAAAGCCGCCAGGTCGGCGGCGGGAAGCCGAAGCAGCCGCCGAACGGCCGCGAGGCGAAGCTTGTCGAGCCGCTCGAACCTTTCCTCCGGCGCCTCGCAGGCAAGCGCCCGCCGCACCGCCGGCAGGGGCGCCTCCTCCGCCTCGAACGCCGCCACCCGAGCTCCGCCCGCCGCAAGGCCGCGACGTCGCGCTCCCAGCTTCGGCCGGGCGAGCTCCGGGCCCGCCCCGAGGCCGACGAAAGCGGCCCGGCCGCCGCCCGGCCCTCCCCGGCCAAGGCACAAGCGCCGACACCCGCGCCTAGCAACGCCCGGCGCGACAGGTTATGCCTCCCGGCAGCCATGCCTGAGGGTCTCCTTCTGGACGGTCCCTTTTAGGGACCGTCCAGAAAACAGTCAAGGGGGTTGAACTGGAACGTCCCGCGCTTCGCCCCGACCAGTCGCGGATGGCGCGGGCGGCCCTAGAATGGTCGCTCGAGGACGCCGCCGCGGCAGCCGGGGTCAGCCGCCGGACGGCACTGCGCTTTGAGCGCTACCACCGCGACGTTACCCCCGAGCTGATTCAGGCCCTACGCCGCGCCTATGAGGCGGCTGGCGTGCGGTTCCTGGACAATGGCGCCGATGCGGGCGCTGTCGTCCCCCCGCCGCTCCGAGTACCACCGCCTGCCGGGCCGCGAAGCTAGTCGGATGGTCCCGAAAGAGGACCGTCCAGTGGCATCAGCGCAAGAATCCAAGGCGGAGACAGCGGTGGGCCGGAGTCCCGGCGAAGCGCTGCTCCGGAACCCCGCGCCCGGCCTAACGCCCTCGCTATGAAGATCAAGCTCATCGTCGACGAGGAGGTGGTGACGCTCGCGGGCGCGGAGCGATGCCTGGCGGTGCTGAAGGCGGATGCGAGGAGGCCGGTGGCCCGACGACTAGCTATTTACCCCCCAGCACTCTTCACCATTGAGACGTGTCAGCGGTGGTTGACCTTCATAACCTCTGATAGCATTCCAAGCCCGAGCTACGGACGAGAAAAAATGGATTTATTCGAAGCCGCAGAGAAGCTCCTGCGCGGGCTCGTCTATTTCGTCTACAATTTCTTCTTCAGCCTTGCGGCTTTGATGAGTCCGTATCGTGGACCGATCGCGCTGGAGCGGCGCTACACCAAGGCTGGGACGCGCCAGATCGGCGGGATGACCATCCTTTTTCTCGTCCAGCTGATACCGCTGTCGCTGCTTCTTCCTGCCGTCTTCAGCACGGGCGCGCTGGCGCGTATCAGCGAGAAATTCGCGACAGGCGTCGCGACAGGCAGCTTCACCTGGAATGACTTCTGGCCAAGCGCCATAGCAGCGATCTTCACCACTGTCGCGATCGACTGCGGCTTGCGTCTTTGGCTGAGCCTGTTCGGGATTTCCCGTCAAGAGTTGCGGGACCGGCTGGTCACCCGGATCGAATATGCGCTGGTCCTTCCTGTCCTGGTCACGCTCCTGTTTCTTCCTGCGGTTTTGCTGGTCGTCCCGTTGGCCCTCGTGGACGGCCTGCTGTTCCAGCTGACGTGTACGATAGCCTATTTGCTTATTGCTGTCCTGGGCTGCCGGCCGGCAATGAGGTTCCTCCGGTCGGCAATCCTTCGCCACGGCCGCACGCGCCGACTGTCCTCGCTTCGCATCCCGAATTCCTCGCGAAGCCGCGAGGACGTGCGGGCGTCGTCGACGCTGTTCCTTGCTGTGTTGATTGCGTTCGCTCCCCTGGGCGGATTGCTGGTCGGAGTGGCAATCCAAACCCGGAGGGATCAGATCGAGGTCCAGGCCCAGGATTTGAACGTGGTTCACGCGATGTGCCGGGTCGGGAAAGGGGAAATCACGCTGGAGCCGATGTTGTGGAACGCCGGCTCCCGGCCGATCGTCCTCGACAGGAAGGAATTCGTGCTTGCACTGGGCCGAGCGAGCGAGGCCGAGGCGACCGGCTTCTCCCCGTCGGCTCGACTCAGCTACTTTTCCTTCGTGCGCGCACCTCTTCGGGAGCCGCCGGTCGTGATCGGGCCGGGGCAAATACGGAATGCGGGAACTTGGCGGCTCCGCGACAAGGGTTTCAATCCGAGCACCGCTTACTCTTGTCAGCTCCTGAGCGAGAGGATCGGTTATGCCCAACCCGTCTTTCCCCTTCTCGCGACGGATGGAAGCCGCGGGACGGGTGGGAAGTGGTGAGCCTCGCTTCGATCCGGGCACGCAACCGCCGACATCCGCGCGTAGCAACTCCCGGGCGACCAGTCATACCTCCCGGCAGCGCTACGCGTGCCGTCGCCGCAATGAGGGCCGGTCCCTGACGGGACCGGCAGCCTTTACTTGGCCCGGCCCGGCGGCTACCCGCCGCCTCCCTTCATTCCAACCACAGGAGGCTGACATGAAGACCGACGATCGCGACGACCTCCCCTGCTTTCGAGGTCATTTCGAAGCGGCGTAGGGGCTATCCCTCCGAGACCCGCGTGAAGCGGGGTCTGCGTTTCGTGCGCGGCGGTGAGAAGGAGCTGGTCGAGAAGCTCGGGCGCGAGGATCCCTGCCCCTGCGGCTCGGGAAAGAGCTTTCAAGCGCTGCTGCCTCGCCACCGGCCGGTTTCGACGGGTCGGAGCGCGACGATTATTGGCGTAGGTGAGAAGCGCGAGGCTGGCCGGTCCTTGAAAGGGACCGGCCAGCGCGTGCGCCCCTCGCCCCTTTAGTGTCCGAGTCGGCGGCTCGCCGGTCACATTGCTGCAGCTTAAGCAGCGACGGCATCGGCCAGCGAATCGATCGAAACCGCTTCGGCCAGCGCCTGCACACCCGCCAGCGAGATCGATTTCAGCGGCGGAAGGCGGCGCTCAGCGACCGCGTGGAACAGCCATTGGCGCGGGTCGCGGTGATCGGCGGTCTCGTCGGTCAGCAGATGCGAGGCGAAGACGAAGATGTCGGCATTCCGGCCCGGCTCGGCCACCCACCGGTCGCCCTCGTCCCAGCGGCGGTCTTCTCGGCGATCGAGAAGCGGGGACGCGCGGGCGGGCATCGGTCCTTGTGCCAGCTCTGCCGGGCCGCCGACTGCTTGACCTGGATCCGGAGGCCCGACCGCCGCTCGCGAAAGTCGAACGCCGCCCAATCGCCGGCGCAATGCTCCCACTCGGGCTCGAGCGCCATGGCCACCATCTCCTCGACAATCTCGCCGCGCAGGCTGTTGAGGAGGATCGGGGAGCCGAAGAGCGGCGGGTGAGGCGGGGGATGAGGGCGGCGGGGTCCATAAGGCGCCAAGCTAGCGACGCTGGCGCACGGGCACAGGGGCTAAATGTATACTGTCACTGGTACCCATCGCAGAAGTGGAAAAGCTGTTCCTAGCGTCGGGAATCCACACCGGCGGGAGGGCGCAGGAGGTAGGGGCTCGCACCGCTGGCGCGGATTTCGAGCTCGTCGTTCCGCTGCCTCAGCACGACGCCGGTTTTCGAAGCCGCGACATAGGCGTTCGACCCGAGGAAAAGGAGCCGCTCGCAAGGCTGCGGGGAATCGGCCTGCCGGCACAGCCGGGGGTCATCGGCATGCGGGAAATATCTCAGCCGAAAGGCATGGAAATCCCCGGCGAGGAAGACGAAAAGCAGGACCAGGGCGAAAGCGAGCCGTCGGACGAACCGGCGGCTCACCCGCCACAGGCTGCCCTCCCTGATATAGGGGAACATCAGCATGAACAGGATCGGCGTCAGCAGGACATGGAGCTGCGCGAGCAACGGCTGCCGCTCGCCGTAGCGCGCGAGTGCGGCGAGCACCGCCATCACGAACAGGACCGGCCCGACGACGCTCGCGGCGTGGAGATAGGGCTGCCAGCGGCGCAGCCGGGCCGCGCGCCGGTAGCGGCCGCCCGAGCCGGCATAACCCCGAAAGTTGAGAAACTGGGCGAGAGGGAGCATGGCCACGAGCGCGAGCGCGAGCGCCACGCTCACCAGCACCCACAAGGCCGTGGTCGCCCACAAGATCAAATCGAGCGGAGAGAAAGCCGGGACGAATTTCGGCTCGACCGCGAACAGAAAGGCGTAGCTGTAGACATAGGCGAGGAAGGTCAGAAGCCCGACATAACGGACGGCCGTCTTCAGATCCAATGGCAGATCGCCCATGCCCGGGCCCTCCACGGGGAGCCAGAATATGCGATTTTCGCCGGGAGGAAAAGACTTCGGCGGGGCCGCAATCGCTGCCAGGCACGTAGTGGTACCGGCGATCCCAATCTAGCGGCGCCAGCGCTAGGGGACAGGGGTCAGATGTGTACTGTCACTGATTACCATCGGCCCACTGCTCAAGCGGCCTTGGCGGTGAGCTCGAAACCGAGCGACTTCAGGGTACGGATCACTGCCGCGATGTCGCTCCTGGCCGAGAGTGCGTCGTGCGTGAGGCCGCGGGCCCGGGCGACGTCGTTCAGAGCGGCGGCGATCAGGTCCGGATCGCCGTCCTCGAACACCGCCTCCAGATAGCCGAGGATGGCCTCGTCGCTCTCGAGATGGTCGACGGCGTCCCAGGGCGTGGTCTCAATTCCCATGCTCAGGCTCCCGCATAGTGACGCCCTGCGAGATCCGCCGGGCGTCGGCGGCGATGAGGGCGAGGCAGTCTTCCGAGCCGCAATCCTCCCAGGCCTGCTCGGCGACGGCGATGTCGAGCTTCAGGACCAGCGCCGGCAGGTCCGCGGCGGGAAGCCGAAGCAGCCGCCGCACGGCCGCGAGGCGAAGCTTGTCGAGCCGCTCGAACCTTTCCTCCAGGGCGTCGGAGGCAAGCGCCCTACGCTCCGCCGGCAGGAGCCTCTCCTCCGCCTCGAACGCCGCCACCCGAGCCTCCGCCCGCCGCAGGGCGGCGACGGCCCGCTCCCAGCTTCGGCCGGACGCGCTGCGATCCGGGCCCGGGACAGGCACAATCGGGACGGCCGCCCCACGACCGCCCCCGGCGATGGCGCAAGCGCCGACACCCGCACCTAGCAACGCCCGGCGCGACAGGTTATGCCTCCCGGCAGCCATGCCTGAGGGTCTCCTTCTTCGTGGTCAAGAATATTGACCGCGAAGAAGTTCGTCAAGGGGGATAGTCCTGACCGCCGACACGCTCACGCCCGCTCAGTGCCGGATGGCTCGGGCGGCGCTGCAATGGTCGCTCGACGAGACGGCCAAGGCGGCTGGCGTGAGCTACCGGACGATCTTTCGCCTCGAGAACGAGCAGCGGGAGGTCCAGGCGGAGAAGGTGGCGGCGATCCGCAGCGCGTTCGAGGCGGCGGGTGCGCGATTCTTGGATGAGGGGGCCAGTGCGGGCGCAGTCGTCCCGCCGCCGCTAAAGGTATTGCCTCCGCGCTAGGCGGTCATCTTTGCTTGCTGACAATCTCAGGCCGCCTTGGCGGTGAGCTCCAAGCCAAGCGCCTTCAGGGTCGCGATAACCGCGCCGAGGTCCGCCCCAGCCGTCAGAGCATCCCTGTCCAGGCCCTTCGCCCGGCAGACGTCGTTGAGCGCTGCGGCGATCAGTTCGGGATCGCCGTCTTCGAACACGGCTTCGACATAGCCGAGGATGGCTTCGTCGCTGTCCAGGAACTCCGCGGCGTCCCACCGGGTGGTCTCAATTCCCATCCTCAGGCTCTCGGAGCAGGACTCCCGCGCAGCAGTCCCGCAACGCTGAGATCTTCGTCCATGTCGGGCCAGTGGATACCAAAGCCCCCGCCCGCCTTGATCCAGTTGGCGCGCTGGGTGGGCGTGGCGTCCTGGAGGCGCGGATACCAGGCGAGTGGGACGGCGATCGTTCGGCCGTCGGCGAGGTCGACGATCAGCCGCTCGGCGTCGAAGCGAACGTCGGCCACGCGCTCGTCGCCCACCTTAACCGAAATATTCATGCCAGGCCTCCAGCATCGCCTGCCGACGCTCTTCCACCGTGCTCAGGATAGCATTCCGCGCCTTCGAGCGGAACCCGCGGTGCTTGGCGAACTCGACCCGCTCAAGCCACACCTTCGCTGTCGCCTCCGCCTTGTCGACATGAACGTGCGGCGGCTCGTTCGGCTCATGGCTGTAGAAGTAGAAGCGATAGCCGTCGATGCGCAGGATGGTGGGCACATAGGAGGGTTAAGCGCTGCGCAGCCATTCCCAAAATCCAGATAATTCGCCCCGCCGTCCCTGCCGGTAAATGTATACTGTCACTGTTTACCACGCTCGCGGGCGGGGAGCGGTGCCTAGCGGTGCGCAAGGCGGATAGGTGAGGCTGGCGAAGATTAAGCGCGCCGATGTAGAGGCTAACTCCTGCACGCCCCCACTTAGGCTATTCCCTCGATGCCGTAGCAGTCCGAGATGATTATTCTCTTGAGCCTACCGTCAACGTGGAGCACCTTCTTAAATCTTATATTCACGGTAGCACCCGTATTGTCTACATACTGAGTAAGATAGCGGGAAAGATTTGGAACAGTACGCGCTACAGCATTTTTGTCGACCCTGAACGGGATAGTGCGCCCGAGGTCTAAAAAGAAAACTCGGCCATATTTAGAATTCGCATTTAACGCCGCTACGGACACGTCTTGGGTGCTTTCGCCCTCCTCAATTATCTCGTCCTTCAGGTACTGTTTAGTCCGTTGGTTGAAGTCCACCAATAACTGGCGTCCGGTTTTGATTGAGATATTTTGATCCGGATGGTCCACCCAAGAGTGCCCGCGCAACAACGAGGGAGTGACCGCATCAGCCAGCGCATCTAAGTCCCGGCTCGGTAGAGGCGGTCCTGAATCTGTAAGTCGCCGTCGGGTCCGGTCCCGGTCGCCTTCTTCCAGACCACCTTAAGAAGGTCATAGACGAGATTGCCTCCTGCCCCCAGCCCGAGCGCGCCACCCAGAGCGAGCAGAGCGGTCAAGCTCCCAGGCCGCGTCTCCTCAAAGAAGAATCGAAAACGCTCATCGTATGGTTGCCTCTGACGCACCTTCCCAGTCGCCGCGAAATGAGCAACTAATGTGGCCGCGTGAGCTAACCCGGCCAGGGACTCCAAGCCTTCGTTCGCCTCGATGTGATGCTGCCGAGCTTCTAGACCGGTAAAGGTAATCTCAAGTGACATCAGCGCCCCCAAAACCCGATATAGGGATTTCTCCGTATATGAATGGAGCGACGGCGGGAAGCAGCGCGTGCCAGGCGGATATGGTGACTGTCACCGCGGCCCTCAGGGGTGCTTGGTAAATAGACGCTGTCACCACTTAGCCCCGGCTTTTCGCTGTCGCCCAGTGTGTTTAATTCACTCAGGCTTTTTTCCGAACGCCACTGGAGCAAATTCCTGCCGAAGAAGATGCTCTGCAATTTGGTCGTCGCTAAAATCGGCATTGTCGAAAAACTCGAATTCTTCGACGAGAGATTTAAACTTTTCACGACCGAAGCCATACGCGCAGTTAAATGCAAGCAGGATCAATTCCGAGTTTGAAAGCTGAGCTCTCACTATGTTGGTGTATGACTTAGCGGTTGTCGGGCACGAACTCCTAGCAAAAATGACAATGTGATATAGAACTCTAAAATAATGACCTAGGTCGTCCTTGTATTCCTGATAATGCACATGCCAGATATGCGCAGGTGATGTATTTTTGTCTTCCATGCCGCGCGAAAGTCTATCAAGAAAAATCTCTGCCAGCCTTTTGAAGGCATCTTTGCCGCGATGAACATCAAGTTCACTAAGCTCGCGCCCGCTCATCTGCGCTCTTAGGCGAGACATCGTACCGGGCTTAATATCAGTAGACTCAACAATTTGCGAGAGAAGCTGGAGAAGATTAAAGAACGTTGTTTCAAAGGATGTCTGCCGAGTGAGCGCCGCCTGCTCTTCGTACTCTTTGTCTCGCTTTGAAAGATCTTGCTGCTGAAGCTGAACGGCCCGCCATGCTCCGATCGCAGCCAAAGCTGCGAAAATCGCGCTGAGAGAACCAAAAGAGTCACCAAACTGGCCTGAGAGGACATAGTCGAACCTGAGCCAGGAAACTGTGTGTCCGCTTCCAGCAAGAAACCCTTGAGCAACAACAAAGGCAAACCAAGCAACAGCTACTAGGGCGATCCACCGGACTGATCGTCCCGGTAGGGACGGGTTACCCAGCAGCCGCTTGCTCATTACTCCGCCGCCACCCCAGCCCGCGTGAACATATCGTCCCCACCTTCTGGCGCGGCGGCACTACCATCATTCGCCGCCTTTGCGCTCTTCCTGCGGTCGAAATTGTCCCAGACCTCGCCCCAATTGCCCTTGGTCGCGGCCTTCGAATATTCCGTGGCGCGGGTCTCGAAGAAGTTGGCGTGCTCGACGCCGTTCAGCAGCGGCGCCAGCCACGGCAGCGGGTGGTCGTCGATCATGAACATGGGCTTCAGGCCGAGCTGGCTCAGGCGCCAGTCGGCGATGTAGCGGATATATTGCTTGATCTCCTTGGGGCTCATTCCGGGGACCGGGCCCATCTCGAAGGCGAGGTCGATGAAGGCGTCCTCGAGCTCGACCGTGTGGTGGCAGACCTCGCGGATCTCCTTCTTGACCTGGGGGGTGTAGCAGTCGCGCTCCTTGACGAAGGCGTGGAACAGGCGGGTGATGCCCTCGCAATGGAGGCTCTCGTCGCGGACGCTCCAGCTGACGATCTGGCCCATGCCCTTCATCTTGTTGAACCTGGGGAAGTTCATCAGCATCGCGAAGCTCGCGAAGAGCTGGAGCCCCTCGGTGAAGCCGCCGAACATGGCCAGCGTCTTGGCGATGTCCTCGTCCGTGTCGACTCCGAAGGTGGCCAGATAGTCGTGCTTGTCCTTCATCTCCTTATACTGGAGGAACATGCTGTATTCGCTCTCCGGCATTCCGATCGTGTCGAGCAGGTGGCTGTAGGCGGCGATGTGGACCGTCTCCATGTTGCTGAACGCGGTCAGCATCATCTTCACCTCGGTCGGCTTGAACACGCGTCCGTATTTGTCGTGGTAGCAATCCTGAACCTCGACGTCGGCCTGGGTGAAGAAGCGGAAGATCTGGGTGAGCAGGCTCCGCTCGTGGTCGGTCAGCTTCTGCGCCCAGTCGCGGCAATCCTCGCCGAGCGGCACCTCCTCCGGCATCCAGTGGATCTGCTGCTGGCGCTTCCAGAATTCGAACGCCCAGGGATATTCGAAGGGCTTGTACTGCTTGCGGGCTTCGAGAAGGGGCATCGCTTTTACTCCAGCGGGAATATTAGAAGAGTATGATTTCGGACAAGGACGGGACGAGAAGGCCGACCAGGCAGAGGCCGATCCCCGAGGCGATTGCGGCGCCCAGAACGATCCGGCCGACCCGGACCCGCTCGGCGGAAGCGTCCTCGGGCAGACGGCGGACCATCGCCCAGACGACGATCACCTCGACCGCCGCCATTCCGACGAGCCATTGGCCGAGGGTGATCCTCATGCGAGCGCCAGGTCGCGGAGCGGCGTGAGGCAGCCGAGCGCGACGAGCGCGGCGGCGACGAGCAGGCTCCACACCGCGTAGCGCTTGCCGTCGCGGGCCCGGGCATATTGGGGGGTGCCGTAGATATGGCCGCGGTGCTTCAGCCAGATCGAGGCCTGCCAGAGCGCATAGAGCGCGGCGAGCGCGGCGAGCAGCATCAGGATGTGCCCGAGGGTGATCGTATCGGGCATTAGCGCCTCCCGGATTCAGGGCAGGCCGTCACCCCGGCGCAAGCCGGGGCCTCGGGGAGACCCGCCGAGCCTTCTCGACCCGAGGTCCCGGCTTTCGCCGGGATGACGGTAAGCGCCGTCTCCACGGCGATCACTGGCACGCCAGACATTCGTCGTAATCCGTGGTGGCGAGCTCGTATTTCGGTGCCTCGGCGGTGTTGTCGGCCTCGACTCCGCCGGCGAAGCCGGCGCGCTGCACCGACTTGGAGCGAAGGTAATAGAGGCTTTTGATGCCGAGCTCCCAGGCCCGGTAGTGGAGCATCAGGAGGTCCCATTTGTCGACGTCGGCGGGGATGAAGAGGTTCAGCGAGGTCGCTTGGTCGATATAGGGCGTGCGGTCGGCGGCGAGCTCGATCAGCCAGCGCTGGTCGATCTCGAAGCTGGTCTTGAACACGTCCTTTTCCTCGGGCGTGAGGAAATCGAGATGCTGGACCGAGCCGCCGCGCTCGAGGATCGTCGACCAGACCGCGTCCGAATTCTTCGATTTCTCGATCAGCAATTTCTCGAGATAGGGATTCTTGATCGAGAAGCTGCCCGACAGGGTCTTGTGGGTGTAGATGTTGGCCGGGATCGGCTCGATGCAGGCTGAGGTGCCGCCGGTGATGATCGAGATGCTCGCGGTCGGAGCGATCGCCATCTTGCAGCTGAAGCGCTCCATCACGCCCATGTCGGCGGCGTCCGGGCAGGGTCCGCGCTCCTTGGCGAGCATCATCGACGCCTCGTTCACCTGGGCGGAGATGTGCTTGAAGATCTTCATGTTCCAGCTCTTCGCCATCGCCCCCTCGAACGGAATGGAGCGGGCCTGGAGGAAGGAGTGGAAGCCCATCACGCCCAAACCGACCGAGCGCTCGCGCATCGCACTATATTTGGCCCGGGCCATCTCCTCGGGGGCGCGCTCGATATAGTCGGTGAGGACGTTGTCGAGGAAGCGCATGACGTCCTCGATGAACACTTTGTCGCCGTTCCACTGATCCCAGGTCTCGAGGTTCAGGGAAGAGAGGCAGCAGACCGCCGTGCGGTCCTTGCCGAGATGGTCGCGGCCGGTGGGCAGAGTGATCTCGGAGCAGAGGTTCGAGGTCGAGACCTTGAGCCCCAGCTCGCGGTGGTGCCGCGGCATCGAGCGATTCACCTTGTCGATGAAGATGATGTAGGGCTCGCCGGTCGCGAGCCTGGTCTCGACCAGCTTCTGGAACAGCGAGCGCGCGTCGACGGTGGCGCGCTCCGAGCCGTCCTTCGGGCTCTTCAGCGTCCATTCTGCGCCGTCGCGGACCGCCTCCATGAAAGCGTCGGTGACCAGCACTCCGTGGTGGAGGTTCAGGGCCTTGCGGTTGAAGTCGCCCGAGGGTTTGCGGATCTCGAGGAACTCCTCGATCTCGGGGTGCGAGATGTCGAGATAGCAGGCGGCCGAGCCGCGGCGAAGGCTGCCCTGGCTGATCGCCAGGGTCAGCGAATCCATGACCCGGACGAACGGGATGATCCCGCTGGTCTTGCCGTTCAATCCGACCGGCTCGCCGATGCCGCGGACCGCGCCCCAGTAGGTGCCGATGCCGCCGCCGCGCGAGGCCAGCCAGACATTCTCGTTCCAGGTGTCGACGATGCCCTCGAGGCTGTCGGGCACCGAGTTCAGATAGCAGCTGATCGGAAGGCCGCGGCCGGTGCCGCCGTTCGACAGGACGGGAGTCGCGGGCATGAACCAGAGCTTCGAGATATAATCGTAGACGCGCTGGGCGTGCGCGGCATCGTCTGCATAAGCCGACGCGACCCGGACGAACAAATCTTGGTAGGTCTCGCCGGGCAGCAGGTAGCGGTCGTTCAAAGTGTCCTTGCCGAAATCGGTGAGCAGGGCGTCGCGGCCGTGGTCGACCTCGACGGGATAGATTTTCGGCGTCGCGACGCCGGATTCCGATTTCGCCCGGGACGAATCCGAGAGGGTGGTGGCCACGTCGCTCGCTCCAGTCTCGCTGCTGCCGGAAAGGTCCATCATCCTACCCCTTGTACTATTTTCGTTCCAGTGGATTTAACTCCACCTTAAGCGCTTTTAAGGGGGCGCGGGCGGCTCATTTCGACTTGCCCCCGATATCCACAGGGCAAGCGCGTTCCGCCTCTTCCCGATATAGGATGAGCCGAGGCCGCCTACAATGTCTTGCGTCGCCCCCATGGCAGCGCCACTAGCCATAGTGTATCAAATCGATTCCCGAGCCAAGACGGTAAATGACTTATCCACCATTTTTCGGTGGGTTGAGCGAGTCTGCGCCATTCCTCCCCGAGCTTGCTCGGGGAGGGGGACCGCGCCGCGAAGCGGCGTGGTGGAGGGGGAAGGCGGCAGGATGAAAAAAGGTCGGTCTTTGGGAGCGGAGACGCTTACCCCTTCGCGCGGTCCCCCTCCCCGAGCAAGCTCGGGGAGGATTGATGCTCAGGCGCTCCGCGCCATGACCAGGAGCATGCCGCGGCCATCGGGGCCGTTCTGGATGCTGAGGCCGGTGATGGTCGCCCAGACCGGCGTGCCGCGGCGCGAAACGCCGACGCGGTCCCCGAGCTTGGGGGGCTTCACGAAGCCGAAAGGCCGTGCTCGGCTTTCGTCTACGGACAGTGCGGCCCTAACCATCATAGTCCCCTTCCATGCGAGGGAGAGTCTTTCGCGCCCCCTTCTGCACCGCGTGGATAGCAGACGCCCGATTCGCCGCCACGGTATAGTCGGACAAAGGTCTGCCGCATCCTGCGCCCGGCGCTGCCGGGACGGGCAGGGAGTTGACGAAATGTGCCGAAATGTGCGCAAAGCGACGCGGAGGGAGACTGCAGGTGCTGGGGAGCCAGAGCGACGAGGAAAGCGCAGCGACCGCCTTGCGGATCCGCGAGGAGCTGGCGCGCCGCCGCCTGTCGCGCCAGTGGCTTGCGGACGAGGCCAAGGTCAGCCTGTCGACCCTGGAGAAGGCGCTCTCCGGCCAGCGGCCTTTCACGCTCGCCACCGTGGTTCGGCTCGAAGGCGCGCTCGGAGTCGCTCTCCGGGCCGTCAAGACGCCCGACCGCGGCTCGCCCGACACCGGCCTCGCGCCCGACGACATGGGCGCCTATTCGCGCGCCGCGGTCCATTGGCTGGAAGGCGAATATCTGACCCTGCGCCGGTCGTTCAGCGAGGCCGAGTCGATCTTCGCCTACCGGACGCTGATCGAATGGCACGAAGCGACGCACTGCCTGTCGTTCAGCGAAAGCTCGAGGCTCGACCGCGACTTCGAGCAGCACGGCTTCGTCTCATTCCCGCATCTTTCCGGCCACATCTATCTGGTCACCAACGCCGAGGGCCAATATCGGATCGCTATCCTCGGCCGGCCGTCGCGGGTGGGGACTCTCAACGGAGTGCTGACCACCCTCGCCAGCGGCAGCGGAGCCCAGCTGATCCCGGCGGCGACTCCGATCGCCCTGCTCCCGATCAGCCGCCGCTCGGAAGCGCAGGTCGGGCTGATCCGGCCCGGCGACCCATGCCATTCCGAATATTCGGAGCATGTCGCCGCGGTTCGCGACCGCGGCTACGCGATGTTTCCTTATTGAGGGACCCCTTTCGTCGCCCCAGCGGAGGCTGGGGCCCCGGCGGGTGAAGAGCTCGGCGTTTTTCACCCCCTGGGATCCCAGCCTTCGCTGGGATGACGTTAAAGCTAGCCCCCGCCCTTCATCGTCTTGTCGACCGTTCCCGTCGTCACCGAATGGTAGGTCGGCCGAGCCCGGGCGTAGATCCGCTCGGCGATCGGGCGGCCCCATTCGCCCTGCTTCGACAGAGTCTCGAACAGGGGCGCGACGAACTTGCGGCGGCCCATCGACATGAGGAAGCGCTCGGTGGCGGGCACCGCCGGCTGGTAGCGGTTGGCGAGGGCGAGCTGGAGCCAGGCGAAGAGCGTCTCGGCGTTGCGGCTCTCGGTCAGGCCGAGCGCCCTGTCGAGCTCGGCCAGGCGGGGCTGGGAGAGCTGGCGCGGAAGGCCGTCGAGGAAACGCAGCCGCTCCGCCGTCGTCCAGCGCGCCCATAGATCCGCCGGCGGCGGCGCGCCGCCGTTGAAGGCGGCGAGCGCCGCGTCGACGGGCGCGAATGTCTTCGGATCGGGGCGCACGGCGTTGGCGGGGAGGCCGGGCTTGTAGACCCAGTCGTCAAGCATCAGCTTCTGCTCGAGCGCCTCGTCGCCCTTGACCAGATTGGCGCGAAGGTCGGCGAGGAAGAGCGCCGAAGTCATGGGCTGGAAGGCGTGGCGATCGAAATAGGAGCGAAGCCAGGCGTCGAACCGCTCCCGGCCGGCGATCCTCTCCATCGTCCTCAGGAACAGCGCGCCCTTGTCGTAGACGATCCCGCTGGCGCCGCCTTCCGTCGTCTCGTCCGGATTGTGGAGGCGGGTGCCGGGCGCAGTGGCGCCGAGCTCGGTCAAGGCGCTCTCCATGTCGGCGAACGAGAGCGCCGCTTCCATGCCGGCGCGGCCCGGGCCGTAGAGCGCCTCCATGATCCTGTTCTCGAAATAAGAGGTGAAGCCCTCGTTGAGCCAGCTGTCGGGCCAGACGGCGTTGGTGACGAGATTGCCCGACCAGCTGTGCGCAAGCTCATGGGCGACGAGACCGACCAGGCTCCGGTCGCCAGCGAGGAAGGTGGGCGTGAGGAAGGTGAGGGTCGGATTCTCCATGCCGCCATAAGGGAAGGCGGGGGGAAGGACGATCATGTCGTAGCGGCCCCAGCGATAGGGGCCGTAGAGCTTCTCGGCGGCGGCGATCATCTTCTCGGTGTCGACGAGCTCGGCGGCGGCGGCCTTCACCGTCGCCGGCTCGGCATAGACTCCGCTTCGGGGACCGAGCGGCTGGAAGGCGATGTCGCCGGCCGCGATGGCGATCAGATAGGGCGCCACCGGCTTGTCCATCCTGAACTTGAAGGCGCGCTGGCCGCCCGCCATCGCCTCGCCCTCGGGAGTCACCCGCTCGCCGCTCATCACCGCCTTGAGCGGCTCCGGGACGACGATCTCGGCCTCCCAGGTCTGGCGGATTCCGGGGCTGTCCTGGGTCGGGATCCAACTCCGGTTGAGGATCGCCTGGCCCTGGCTGAACAGGAAGGGATGCTTCTTGCCGGCGGTCTGCTCGGGCGTGAGCCACTGGAGCGCCTCCGCTTCCGGAGCGCTCCTGTAGGCGATCCGGATCTGGCGGGCGCCCTGCAGCTGGATGGCGAGAGGCGCGCCCAGGTTCGGGTCGTTCTTGCCCAGCGCCCACTCCAGCGGCTTGCCGTCCCTGGCCTGGACTGAGCTAATCTCCAGCCCCTTGCTGTCGAGCACGATCTCCCTGGCGTCCGGCCTGGCCTGGATATCGAGGGTCGCGATTCCGCCGATCCGCCTGGCCGCGAAGTCGGCGCGCAGGGCGAGCGCCACGTGGGTTACCCGCGCCTCGAGCGGGCGGGCGTAGCTTTGCGGGTCCCTGGCATCCGGAGTGTCGAGGATCGACGCCACCTGCCGCTCTCCCGGAGCGGCCGCCTGCTTGTTCGATTCGCCCTGGTCGGCGGCGGGCGAGCAGGCGGCGAGCAAGGCGAGAAAAGCGAGTGGCAACGAACGCAAGGCTTCAACTCCTATCTTCGGACGGGGCCGTTCGGCTCCTTCACCAGGCCGACGCCGATGTCCACTATCGCCTCGGCCGCAATGCCGATGGCGAGCCCGGCGCCCACATCGGTCGGATAATGGGCGCAGCGCGGGATCTGGGCCAGGGCGAGCGTGCCGCCGAGGGCGTAAGCAGGCGCCGCATATTCCGGATAGTCTCGGGCGAAGGCCCAGGCGACGGCGGCGGCGCCGGCGCTGTGCCCGGAGGGGAAGCTGGTCTCCTCCTTGGAGGAATCGCGGCCGGGCTCGGGCACGTGGTCCTTGCCCTTCTCGCCTTTGGAGCGCGGGCGGGTGCGGTCGACCCGCTCCTTGACGAAATCCTTGGCGAGGGTGGCGAGGGTATGGGCGACCAGCATTCGCACTCCGGCCCGGGCGAGTCGGCGGTCGCCGCCGGCGATGCCGGCCGCGATCACCGCCGCGCACAGGGTGCGGAGGGGCGGCTGGTCGCCGAGCGAGGCGAACCGGCCGAGCGCCTCCATCGCCGGCGAGCCCTGGTAAGGCAAAGCCGCCTCCGCAGCGGCCTCGTCGGCGGCGAGCACCGCCTTGCTCGCCTTGCCCCTAGCCACGGCCGAACACCGAGCCGTCGAAACGCGCAAGCAGGTCGCGCGGACCGTCGTAAAGCTCGCAGGCGCCCGCCTCGGCCAGCGCTTCGTCGGGAAAGCCGCCGGAACGGAAGCCGACGGTTCGAAGGCCGAGCTTGCCGGCCGCCTCGGCGTCCCAGGGCGTGTCCCCGACGACGGCCACCTCGTCCGCGCCGAGCGGGGCGACCCGGCCGAGCGCGGCCGCGAAGATGTCCGGGCAGGGCTTCGAATTCTCGACATCGTCCTTCGACGTCGTCGCGCTGACCAGATCGGCGCAGGCGATCAGGCTGAGGTGATAATCCACCTCTTCCGAATGGGAAGAGGAGGCAAGGACGATCCTTATGCCGTCCGCCGCCAGCCGCTCGAACAGGTCGCGCACGCCTGGGAAGGGCGTCGCCCGCGGGAGATAGTCGCGCTTGAACAACTCGCCGCGAAATGCCTCCATCTCCTCGCGCCGGGTTTCGCCCACGTCCGGGAAGAGCGACGGGATGAGATTGTCGCCCCCCTTCCCCACCTGCCAGCGAATCTCCTCGAGCGGCTTGTCGAGGCCGAAGTTCAGGAAAGCCTCGCGCCAGGCGGCGGCATGAAGGTCGTTGGTGTCGACGAGGGTGCCGTCGACGTCGAACAGAACGGCACGCGGGGCGCGGCCGGCGCATCGGCGAGCCTGAAATGGTGTGCCTGTCATCCCGCCCCAACGCGGGGAGGCGCGGCGGTTTCCGTCAGACCGGGTCGGCGGCGCGGAAGCTGAGCAGCGGCCCGCCGGACCGGAGTCCGTCGACCTTCGAATAATAGCCGATGAAGCGCTCCATTCCGGAGGACAGGGTCAGGGTCCACGGGCTGCCGTCGTCGAGGTAAAGCAGAAGCTCGACACGAGGAGAGGCGGCGATCGCCGGAAGGAAGGCGGGATGGATACGCATACGGAACTCGTGACATCCAAACGTTCACAAATGGTTGAGGGTCCCTCGCCGCAGGCAGCCTTAATCCAAGATAAACGGTTTTGCGGCAAAGCGGTTTCCGGGAAAGGGGACCTGTGGCTTGACGAGCATTATCGGGAAACTGCGTGAGATCGGAAAAACCGATCGGACGGTTGCCGAGGAGGTGCGCCGTTCGCTCGTCGAAACCCTGTTCACCTCCTCGACCTCGCTCGGAGTCGGGGCCGTCGCCGGCTCCACCGTCGGCACCCTTATCGCCCTTTCGAGCGGCGACCCCTGGCTGACCTTCATGGCGGTGGCGATCGGCCTGGTCGGCGCCGCCCGGGTCAGCCATCACGTCTTCTTCCACCGCGCCGCACAGCATGATCACCGGCAGAATACCCGCTCCGAGACCATCTACGAGGTCGGCGCCTGGGCCTATTCCCTGTTGCTCGGTACCATGACCCTGCTGACGATGCTTCGTTCGGAGGACCCGCTCCACCACATGTTCGCCGCGACCCTGACGACGGGCTATGCGGCGGGCATCTGCGGGCGCAACGCCGGTCGGCCGGTGATCGCGATCGGCCAGCTCGCTCTCGCGACCGGCCCTTCGGCGCTGGGCCTCTTCCTGAGCGGCGAACCGTTCCGAATGGTCCTGGGCGCGGTCTTCGTGGTGTTCATGATCGGGATGGTCGACATCACCCTCCAGACCTATTCCGCGATCCTGAAGGCGATGTCGGCGACCCGCGAGCAGAGGACCCTGACCGATCGCTTCGAACGGCTGGCGCGGTTCGACGCGATGACCGGCCTTGAAAATCGCGGCTCGTTCCAGGAGCGCCTCCATTCCGAGCTTGCCGCCCTTCAGGCCGGAGCGGCGGGCGAGCTCGCCGTGCTCTGGGTCGATCTCGACCGGTTCAAGGAAATCAACGATTCGCTCGGCCATCCGACCGGCGACGGAGTGCTCTGCACGGTCGCCCGCCAGCTCTCCTCGATCGTCGAGGGACGCGGCAGCGTCGCCCGCTTCGGCGGCGACGAGTTCGTCCTGCTCGCCCGCGGCACCAAGCCCTATTTCGCCGAGGAGCTGGCCCGCGAGGTCATGCGCGGGCTCGCCGTCCCGATGACCGTCGAAGGCGCCTCGCTTCAGGTCACCGGATCGATCGGAGCGGCGGTGGCGCCCGGCCACGGCACCGATGCCGACACCCTGCTCCAGCATGCCGACATGGCGCTCTATCACGCCAAGGCGAACGGCCGGAACGACTTTTGCCTGTTCGAGGCGAAGATGCAGGACGAGTTCCAGCAGAAGCGCCGGCTCGAGGCGGCGCTCAAGGAAGCGATCGAGAAAGGCGAGCTGGAAGTCTATTACCAGCCGATCGTCGACCTGAAGACCAAGAAGGTCACCTGCTGCGAGGCGCTGCTGCGCTGGCATCATCCCGAGCTCGGGATGGTCAGCCCCGGCGAGTTCATACCGATCGCGGAGAGCACCGGCCTGATCTCGCCGATCAGCCACTGGGTGCTCTATCAGGCCTGCGCGGCCGCGGCGAAATGGCCGGACGACGTCAGCATCGCCGTCAACATGTCGCCGGCCCTGCTCAAGGACCTCCACCTCAGCCACATGATCCTGTCGGCCCTCTACCGCTCGGGCCTGGCGGCGCGGCGGCTCGAGCTCGAGATCACCGAGAGCGTCCTGCTCGAGGAGAATGCCCAGTCCAACTCGCTGATCCGCGAGTTCCAGAGGATCGGCCTCAAGCTCTCGATCGACGATTTCGGGACCGGCTATTCCTCGCTCACCTATTTGAAGAAATATCGCTTCGACAAGATCAAGATCGACACCACCTTCATCGCCGACGTCACCAAGAGCCGGGAGGCGAGGGCGATCATCCACGCCCTCGTCAGCCTCGCCGCCGAGCTCGACATGGAGATCGTCGCCGAAGGGATCGAGACCGAGACCCAGCTCGGCTACGTCACCGGCGCGGGCTGCACCGCCGCCCAGGGCTTCTTCCTCGGCCGCCCGGTGCCGGAATCGGTGATCAACCGGCGTCTCGAAATGCAGGGGCGCGGCGAGGAATGGCTGGAAGAGGATCCGGCGCCCGGAAGCCTCAGGCGGCTGCAAGCCTAGTTTGAGCGCTCCCCAGCCGCCGCATGAGCTTGAGGTCCGCATCGGTGAGGCAGAGCGCGCTGTCGGCCCAGACCTCGACGATCGAATTCAGCTCTTCGAGCGTGATCGGATCGGCGAGGCTGGACGCCTGATAGATGCCGCGATGGCCCGCGTGGCGGCGCCCGTTCTTCTCGATATAGGCACGCACCGCCGCCTCGCCGCAGCCCGGCTCGGCGAGGATGTGGACGATCCCCATCTCGTGCATCTCCTCGGCCGTGTAGAGCCGGTTCGAGAGCATCATCTCCTCCGCCCGGGCGAGCCCGATCTTGCGCGAAAGCAGGCTGTGAGCGCCCATTCCTGGGAACAGGCCGAAGGCGATCTCCGGAAGGCCGAAGCGCGAGCCCTTCTCGGCGACGATGACGTTGAAGCTCAGGACCGCCTCGAAGCCGCCGCCGAGCGCGTCGCCCTGGACCAGCGCGATGGTGACGATCGGAAGCTCGAGCCGCCGCATGTTGTTGTGGAGGATCGAGACGCAGTCGCGGCCGTAGCGGACGAGCCCGTCCCGGTCGCCGGCGTCGATGAATCGGGCAAACAGCTCGAGATCACCGCCGAGGTTAAAGATCCCGGGGAAGCGCGATCCGAGCACCAGATATTTGAGCCCCTCCCCGGGATCGGCGAACTCGCGGCCTATCTCGGCCTGCCAGCGCTGGAAATCGCGAAGCATGGCGCGGTTGAAATTCGGCCGGTCGACCGGTGTCATGTGCGTCCACAAAGTGCCGAGCTGGGCTTCCCAGCGGACTTCGAGCTGGCCGAGGTCGAACAGACGGGTGCCGGCCGGCCGGTCGGGATGCTGGAGGGGCGTCGTCCCCGCGCGGCCCTCCACGGCAACGCCCATCGGCATTGCCTCGTCGGAGGTCGGAAGTCCGAAATGGTGATTCATCATATGCCCCAAGCCTTTGGTGTACGCGGAGGTAAGCATATAAGCGGCTGTGGAACAATTGGCCGTGCGCTCGTTTCGAGCGTTAACCGTTCAGGTGTTGCACGGCGGGCTCTCATTAATCCGGATGAGGAGGCTGAAATATCCATTTCGGATACAAATTAAAAAGGTTGAGAAACAAAGATTTCGTTTCTAACTCTTACGCTATGCGAGGGGTGGTGAAGCGTTCAAGTCGGGGGAAATGATGATTGGGAAACCGGACTGGCGCCGACGCGCCGAAGGGCGCTTGTTGCTTTTCGGGACGACCGCGGGCCTTGTTATGACCGCCGCGGGGACTGCCGAGGCCGCGGGATTCTATCTTCAGGAGCAATCGGTTAGGGGCTGGGGCAGGGCGAATTCGGGAGAGGTCGCAGACCAGGGCGCAGCGTCGCTGTGGTGGAACCCGGCGTCGATCGCCGGCGCCAAGGAGAGCGAAGCGATCTTCGGCGCCACCGGGATATTGCCGCGAGGCAGGGTCCAGGATGCAGGGACCTTGATCGACCGCCCGGCCGTCGCTCCGGCTCCGGTCGGCGGACCGTCCCTGCTCCGCGACCCGATCGTCCGCGGAGTGGCCCCCCACAACGCATTCGCGCTCCCGCTCGGCGACAAGGTCGCGGTCGGCCTCGCCGTCACCGCGCCGTTCAGCTTCACCAGCGACTACGATCCGTCGGGCTGGCAGCGTTACTCCGCGATTCGGAGCCGGCTGCTCACGCTCGATTTCCAGCCGTCGGTTGCGGTCAAGGCGACCGAGTGGCTCAGCGTGGGAGCGGCCCTCAACATCCAATATAGCGACGCCTGGCTTTCCAACGCGCTTCCCAACCTCGCGCCCGGCTCCGCCGACGGCCGCCTTCGCCTCACCGGCAGCGGCTGGGACTGGGGCTGGACCGCCGGAGTCCAGCTTCGCCCCGCCGAACGGGTGTCGATCGGAATCGCCTACAAGTCCGCCGTCAAGCACAAGCTCGAGGGACCGGTCGAGATCAGCGGCCTCGCCGGTCCTTTGGCCGCGCGCAATCTCCAGGCTCGAACGGTGGCGCGCTTCACCACGCCCTGGCAACTCACCGCCGGAGCGCGGCTGGGCCTCACCAAAGGCCTGACGCTCAACGCCCAGGCCGTCCATTTCGGCTGGAGTAAGTTCGACCGGATCGAAATCGAAGCGCCGATCAGCAACGCCATCATCCAGAATTACAAGGATACGTGGAGCCTCGCCCTCGGATTCGACCAGGCCGTCGGCGAGCGGCTGACGCTTCGGGCCGGGATCCAGCTCGATCCGACCCCCACCCGAGATTCAGGCCGGGACCCGCGCGTGCCGGACGCCGACCGGGTCGATTACAATGTCGGAGCGACCTGGCGGATGAACGGCCACATCTCGCTCGACGCGGCCGCGGGCCTCACCGATCTCGAGAACGGCCCGATCAGCCGGGACGAGCGCTTCTACGCCGGCACTCCGGCGCAGACCGATATAGCGACCGACGGCCGGGCCCGCGGTCAGAGCGTGCTGGTCTTCGCTTTGGGGGGGCGGATGAGCTTCTAAGCGTCGTCCCGGCACCCCCGTCATCGCGGCGAAGGCCGGGACCCCAGGCCGAGACGTCGCGGTGGGCCTCCCCGAGGCCCCGGCTTTCGCCGGGGTGACGCGGTCAGCCTAGCCCCCCGAACCCTCCGGACCGCCGGCGCCGCTGCTTCCGCCCGAGGCCGACGCACCCGCGCCGCCGCTCTTGCGCCCGCCGCCACTCTTGCGCCCGCCGCCGGAGGCCGGCTTGGCGGAGCTTCCGGTCGAGGCGCTGGCGCCCTTGCGGCCCGAAGCCGCTCCGGCCGCCTTGGCGCGGCCGCCCGAAGCCGCCTTGCCGCCCGAAGCCGACTTGCTGCCCGAAGCCGACTTGCCGCCCGAAGCCGCCGTCGCGGACTTGCCGCGCCCGCCGGACGCCGACGCCGCCTTTCCGCGCGTTCCGCCGCCGGCGCCCGCCGCCCTGGAGCCGCGGCCGGCGGTGCTCGAAGAAGCGGCCTTCGCCCGGGTCGAGCCCGACTTGGCGGTTCCCTTGGCGCCGGAAGATTTGGCCGAAGCCTTGCCTCGACCGGACGAACCCCCGCTCTTGCGGCCCGACGACGCGCCTGAGCCGGAGCTCGAACCGGCGGCGTCGCCTTCATCCGTTCCGGCAAGCAATCGGCGGACCGCGTCGGTCGCGGCGGTGACGATCGCCGCGCCGATCTTGCTGGCGCTGTCGGCGGCGGCCTCGGCCGTGTCGAGCGCGTCGCGGCCCGCGTCGCTTACCGTCTTCCTCACCCGCGCATTGGCGGTGAGCGCCGCGGCGGCGGTGACGAGGCCGGCCGCGAGCATCGAGCGGGCAACCGGATTCTTGGCCAGCTCGGCGGCGCGCGCGCCGGCCTCCTTCAGGGCATCGGGAAGGACTCCGCCCGAACCCCCTTTGCCTTGCGAGCCGCCTGAGCCGTCCTGGCCCGAACTCTTCTTCGCCATGTCGGTCTCCCGTAATCTTGTAACTGATGCGTAACAGACTCGCGGGGCCGCGAGTAGTTCCTTTAAGCGCCGCCCACAGCGAGAAGGGCCGCCCGGCGGGACGGCCCTTCCAGTCGTTAGATCGGCATCGGCCGCTAGCGCTGATCGCTCTCGAACTCGATTCCGCTTTGGCCCTGGCCGCGGTCCTGATGGGACTGCTGGTCCTGCTGGAACTCGACTTCGGCGCCGCCTTCGCGCTGCGACTGGCCGCCCTGCTGGTCCTGCTGGAAGCCACCCTGGTCAGCCTGGCCGCCCTGCTGGTCCTGCTGGATCTCCTCCTGGCCGCCGAACACGCCGCCCTGCTGGCCTTGCTGGAACTGGCCGGCCTGCTGGCCCTGCTGGAACTGGCTCTGGCCGGATTGACCCTGCTGGTCCTGCTGGGAGTCGGAATCGCCGCGGCCGCCGCCCTGCGCTTCGTCGAACTTCTCGCCGCGCGACTGGCCTTCGGAGCTTCCGCCGCCCTGGCGCAGGTCGCCGCCGCCGAGGCCGCCCTGGCCGCCTTCGTCCTGCTGGCCCTGATGATTCTCCTGGTTCTGGCCGCTGCCGTAGCCACCGCCGCCGCTGCTTCCGCCGGCCTGGTCCATGTCCGCGCCCGAAGCTCCGCCGCCCTGCTGGCCGCTCTGCTGCTGCTGATCGCGATTGCCGCCGAACTCGCCGCTGTCGCCGCCCGACTGCGACTGCTGCAGGCCGCTGCCCGAGAAACCGCTGCCCTGGTCGTTCTGATTGGCCATGATCCTGCTCCTGACTGAATTGCTGGGGACTTGATCAACGTTAAGCCGGCCGCTCGGCTCCGGAGCGAGCGCCGGAATGGTGCCGGGGCGCGCCGAACCTAAATCCTCCCCACCGCCGATGGGGAGGGGGACCACGTGCAACGTGGTGGAGGGGTAGCGGGCAGGCTGAGGCCGTCTCGCGCCGACCCCTCGGATTCTGCGGGGCCCCCTCCACCATGCTGCGCGTGGTCCCCCTCCCCACCGCTACGCGGCAGGGAGGATAAGAAGGCTAAACCTCCTCCGCCCGCCCGTTGTCGTCGTAGCGATAGCGCTCGCCGTCCGGATTGGCCGCGTCGCGGCCGGGCTGGACCACCGGCTTGCTGTCGTCGCCGCGGCCCTTCTCCCGGGCCACGTCGCCCGGGATTTCGTTATGCCGCGCTTCGTCGCTGCCCGGGAGCGGATGGCCCTTGCCGGTCATCGTCACACTCCCTCGTCCGGATCGATCGGCCGCCTGGCCGCCTCGCCGGCCGTCCGCGGACCCTGCGGAGGCTCGGCCCCGGCGCCCGCCATCGGATCCTGGTCGTAATCCTCGTTACGGTTGCCGCCGCCGCCGGCGCCCGAGCCCGAACCGTGGACCTCGCCGGTCTTCGGGTCGAAGCCGGCGGGTTTTCCCCGTTCGCTTTCCTCTTCGGACATGTTCGGGCTCCTTTTGCCGGTTGAACGTCCTGACGCATATTACCGTTCCGGCACGGACCCTTAACGACCTGCCGCGGGTTGAGTCCTCGAACCCCCAAGCCAGGAGCAGCCCATGTTCAACGACAGCAACGGCCATGACGTCACCGTCCTCAACAGCCTCATCGAAACCACCATCGACAGCGTCGACGGCTACCGCCATTCCGCCGGCGAGGCGACGAATGCGCAATTCGCCGAGATCTTCCGCAAGCGCGCTCAGGAGCGCGAGGAAGTCGTCGGTCTGCTGCGTCGGCGGGTCACCGAGCTCGGCGGCACTTCGGAGGACGACGGCAGCCTCCTCGCCAAGGCGCACCGCCAGTTCCTGTCGCTCCGCGACGCCGTCACCGGAAGCGACGACAAGTCGGTGATCGCCGAGGTGGACCGCGGCGAGAGCTATTTGAACGGCAAGTGGGAAGCCGCCCTCGCCGACGACGGCCTGTCGGCGGAAACCCAGCAGCTGCTGCGCCAATGCTACCAGTCGGTCCGCTCCGGCCACGAGCAGTGGGAGCAGATGAACAAGAGCCTCAGCGGAAGCTGAGACGGAACGTCATCCTCCCCGCGGCGAAGCCGTGGGGAGGGGGACCACCCGGAGGGTGGTGGAGGGGTACTTGGCACGGGCCTCTGGCCTCTCGCGCTCACCCCTCGGATTTCTGAGCAGCTACCCCTCCACCATGCTTCGCATGGTCCCCCTCCCCATCCTAAGGATGGGGAGGATTCAGCAGGTCCACCCGCCCCTCCTTGCCGCGCATCAGCATCTTCTCCTGCTGCTGGCGCTGAAGCTGCTCGTCGTAGAGCTGGGGGGCGCGGCCCTGGTCCGCGGGGAGCTTTCCGGTCATGGCGTCTGAACGCCCGGGCGAGGCCGGCCGTTCCTGGGCCGGACAAGTTGAAGGGCCGCCGCGCCCCGCGCGACGACCCTCCGAACATGGTCAGCGGCCGGATGGCTCCAGCCCGGGAGACCTTGAGAAGGCTAGGCCTCCATCTCCCGAACGAGCAAACCCGACCTCTTAGCTGAACCATGAGACATCGGATCACCTCCTTTCGCGTTGTTGTGGCAGGCGGGAGGATGAATCATCGCGAATCGGCGCGCAAGACTTGTTTTGATCTTTTTCGGCCTTAGTCTTTCCGCTTCGTCCGCGCCCGAGAGCGCGGCGTGAATATCTCACCCGCGGCAATCCTCGACCACCCGCGCCGGCTCCGGCCAGGCGGGCAGGACGAGCATTGCCGCGCCCGGGGCGTCGACGGTGAAGCGGCCCCGGCTGAAGGCCATTTCGTCGAGCAGCGGATCGGCCGCTGAAAGCACGCCGGCGGCGGGAAGGACGCGCTCGCCATAGGTGGTTCGAAACCGAAGCGGTCCCGGCGTTCCGGCGCGCGTCGCGACGATCTGCCGGCGCGCGGAGTCGCAGCGCAGGCTGAAATCGCCATAGCGGGCCTCGTCCGCGGCGGGATCGTAGGTCCAGTCGCCCGGCGCGAGCGGGAGGTCGCGCCAGTCTTCGGCGGCGGCCTCGACGGCCGGAGGCGCGACCGGCGATGAAGGCGCCTGGCGGACCGGAGGCAAGCGTTCCGGCACCGGCGCCGGAGCGGGCCTGCCCGCGCAGGCGGTCAAAAGAAGGGCCGCCAATCCGCCCGCAACAGGCCTGAAACCGCTCATTCGGGCGCCTCAGCACGGCCGGGGCGGCAAACCAAGGCCGAAAGCGACGGACCGTGCCGTTTCGGCATTCCGGCGAAAGCGAACCATCGACACGGAGCAAGTCGGGACGACGGTTACGGGCGGCGGGGACGCGCGGTCGCCTGACCCTTGCCTGACGGACGCATTCATGGGCTATTCAATGCTTTGGCTCTATGCCAACTCCCGAACAGCAAAAGCAGTAACCTTAAATGCGTATCCTTTCCGCCCTTCTCCTCGCCGCCACGGCCTTGAGCGCTGCCGCTTCCGCCCCGGCCACGGCCGGTCCGCGCGAGCGCGATCAGGAATCGGCCTTCAAGGGCACCCAGGCGGGGCGGATCATTCCGCTCCGGGCGATCGAGGGCCGGATCGTCCCGCAGATGCGCGGCTTCGCCTATCTCGGCCCCGAATATTATGCCGAAATCGGCCGCTACCGGCTCAAGTTCCTTCGCGGCCAGAGGGTCGTCTGGATCGACGTCGACGCCCGCACCGGAGAAGTGATCGGCAAATCGGGGTTCTGACGGGCTCGCCGGGGCGAGCCAGCCCAGCCATGACGACGGGGACGAAACAATTGGCCATGGCGCTGGTTGGGCGGTTAATGTCACGCGCACACAAAGACAGGGGAGTGCGATGCGGGTCCTGATCGTCGAAGACGAGCCCAATCTGGGGCGCCAGCTGCGGGCGACGCTCGAAGGCGCCGGCTATGCGATCGATCTCGCCACCGACGGCGAGGACGGGCATTATCTCGGCTCGACCGAAAGCTACGACGCGATCATCCTCGATCTCGGCCTGCCCGAGGTCGACGGCCTCACCGTGCTCGACCGGTGGCGCAAGGAGGGGATCGCGGTGCCGGTCCTGGTCCTCACCGCCCGCGACAGCTGGTCGGACAAGGTCGCAGGACTAGACGCCGGAGCCGACGATTATCTCGCCAAGCCCTTCCAGACCGAGGAGCTCATCGCCCGCCTCCGAGCCCTCATCCGGCGCGCCTCGGGCAACAGCTCGTCCGAGCTGACCGCCGGCGACGTCCGCCTCGACACCCGCTCGGGCAAGGTCACCCTCGACGGCGAGCCGGTGAAGCTCACCGCCCAGGAATATAAGCTCCTGTCCTACCTCATGCACCACAAGGGCAAGGTGGTGAGCCGCACCGAGCTGATCGAGCATATCTACGACCAGGATTTCGACCGCGATTCGAACACGATCGAGGTCTTCGTCACCCGGATCCGCAAGAAGCTCGGCCCCGACGTCATCACCACCATCCGCGGCCTCGGCTATTCGCTGGAAGATTGAGGGCGGGATTCGTGCGCCCCGTCGTTATCCCGGCGGAATCCGGGAGCTCTTCGAGGAAAGGCGCATTTCCGACCCGAGGTCCCGGCTTCCGCCGGGATGACGGGCCGGCGCGAGCAGCCGCTACACCCTGCGTTCAGGGATCCCGGATCAAGTCCGGGGTGACCCACCCATGAAACGCCTCCGACTCCCCCGCCTGATCCGCCGAGTGCCGCGCGCCGCACGGACCGGTTCGCTGACCCGGCGGATGATCGGAGTCTCGGCTCTGTGGATATTCGTTCTGCTCGGAGGCGGCGGCTATACGCTCGACCGGGTCCTGACTTCGGCCATCACCCGCAATTTCGACGCCCAGCTCGAATATGTGCTGACCGCCCTCCTCGCCTCGGCCGAGGTCGGCACCGAGGGCGAGGCCCTGCTCAACCGCCCGCTCGCCGACCAGCGCTTCCTCGAGCCCTATTCGGGCCTCTATTTCCAGATCAGCGCCGTCGCCAACAAGCCGTCCGGAGCCTCAGCCGACATCGACCTTCCGTCGCGCTCGCTGTGGGACCGCAAGCTCAGGGTCACCAACACCCATAACGACGTCGGCCTCCACATCTACGACAGCCGCGAGCTCGAGGGCGAGACCCTGCGCGTCGTCGAGCGCGACATCCAGCTTCCGGGGTCGGAGACTCGCTGGCGTTTCCAGGTCGCACAGAGCCGCGAGGATCTCGACGACCAGATCAGCGTGCTTCAACGCACCCTGCTCCGCTCGTTCGGGATCCTCGGCCTCGGCCTCCTCGTCCTCGCCGCCCTCCAGGCCCTTTACGGCCTCTGGCCGCTGCGCCGGGTCCGCCGCGCTATCGCCGCGATCCGGTCCGGCGAGAAATCGCGCATCGCCGAGCGCTTCCCGACCGAGATCGAGCCGCTCACCGAGGAGCTCAACGCCCTCCTCGAGCATAATGAGAAGCAGGCGGAAGAGGCTCGCCGCCACGCCGGCAACCTCGCCCATGCGCTCAAGACGCCGCTCACCGTCATCACCAACGCCGCCACCGCCCGGGCCCCCGACCTCGCCGACACCGTCTGCCGCGAGGCGACGACAATGCGCCGCCAGGTCGACCACCACCTGGCCCGCGCCCGCGCCATCGGCCGCCGCTCCTCGGCCCAGGCGCGCTCGCAGGTCTGGCCGTCGCTGGAAGCGGTCGAGCGCGCCGTCACCCGCCTCCACGACAACGTCACCGTCGACCTCGCCGGCGACAAGTCCGCCTCGGTCCGGGTCGAGCGGCAGGATCTGGACGAGATGCTCGGCAATTTGATCGAGAATGCGGCCAAATATGGCGGCGGCCGGGTCTTCGTGACCGCCAAGACCACGCCCGAGTGCGTCGAGATCGAGGTGGAGGACGACGGCCGCGGCATCCCCGAGGCGGAGCGGCAGAGCATCTTCGACCGCGGCGCCCGCCTCGACACCGGCAAGCCCGGCACCGGCCTCGGCCTCGCCATCGTCCGCGACGTCGCCCAGATCTACGGCGGCTCGATCAGCCTGGAGGAGAGCGAGGATCTGGGGGGATTGCTGGCGCGGCTGAAACTGCCTTTGTGTAACTAGCTCCGCTCCCTGGAAGGGAGGGGTTGGGGGTGGGTAGGCGAGCGAAGCGAGACTTTACGGTGTCGGAGTTTCGGCCGCCTTCGGCGGACCCACCCCTAACCCCTCCCTTTCAGGGAGGGGAACATGCCCTTGCCTTTCTCGCCTCCCCGGCGCAAATCGCCCGGCGATGAGCGCTTCCGTCCATCCCATCCGGCCTTCCCGCGCGCCTTCGCTCGATCCGATGATCCAGCTGGTCTCGGCCGACCTCAACCACGTCAACGCAGTCATCCTCGACCGCATGCAGAGCCCGGTCGCGCTCATCCCCGAGCTCGCCGGCCACCTCATCGCCGGGGGCGGCAAGCGGATGCGGCCGATGCTCACCCTCGCCTGCGCCCGTCTGCTCGACTATCAGGGCGCCCGCCACCACAAGCTCGCCGCCGCCGTCGAGTTCATCCACACCGCCACCCTTCTCCACGACGACGTCGTCGACGGTTCGGGCCTGAGGCGCGGCAAGCGCACCGCCAACATCATCTGGGGCAATCCGGCGAGCGTGCTGGTGGGCGACTTCCTCTTCTCGCGAAGCTTCGAGCTGATGGTCGAGGACGGATCCTTGCGGGTCCTCAAGATCCTGGCGCGAGCCTCGGCGGTGATCGCCGAAGGCGAGGTCGACCAGCTCACCGCCCAGCGCCGGATCGAGACCGGCGAGGACCATTATCTGGAGATCATCCAGGCCAAGACGGCGGCCCTGTTCGCCGCCGCGTGCCGGATCGCGGCCGTCGTCGCCGAGCGCGGCGAAGAGGTCGAAAGCGCGCTCGACTGCTACGGCCGCAACCTCGGGATCGCCTTCCAGCTGGTCGACGACGCCATCGACTATTCCTCGGATCCGGGAACGATGGGCAAGGGCGTCGGCGACGATTTCCGCGACGGCAAGGTCACCCTCCCAGTCATCCTCGCCTTCGCGCGGGGCGCCGCGGCGGAGC
>DASVVM010000059.1:0-20149 GCA_036386555.1 Allosphingosinicella sp. | reverse complement strand
ATGTGCATCAGGACGAAGGCGAGCACCTGCCCGCCGAACGACTTGGGGGCGATGTCGCCGTAGCCGGTGGAGGTTGCGGTAGCGCCGGCCCAGTAGAGGCTGGTCAGGAAAGGGTGCCCCTCGAGCAGCATGAACAGGAAGGTGCAGCTGAGCAGGAGAGCACAATAGAGGAAGGCGAGCTCCTTCAGAGTGTCGGTCGCCGCCCGCAATTTCTTCATGATCAGCCCCTTATCACGTGCGGGAGGAAGCGCGCCCCGTTGCCCGTGATGAGCCCGTCCTCCCTTATGCCCATCCCGGCCGCCTCGCCGTCGACCACCCAGCTCCCGAGGACCGGATAGCCGCCTCCGAAATCGCGAAGCGGGTAAAGTTCCTGGTACATGGTCAGGCCTTCCACATACTCGCCCTGGGTGCGGGCAACGGTGCGCCCGCCTTCCACGACCTGGATGTTCGAGCCTTCGCGGGCAAGGAAGGGCTTGGCGACGTAGCTGCTCCCGATCTTCTCCGCCCGGACCGAGGCGGCGAGCAGATTGGGGTGAGCGGGAAACATGTTCCAGAGGATCTGGAGGATCGCCTTGTTGCTCCAGATCATCTTCCAGATCGGCTCGATCCAGACCGTGTCGGGGAGGTGGCGGACGATGTCCGGCCCATAGGCCTCGCTGACGATCCACTCCCAGGGATAGAGCTTGAAGATCGCGGTGATCAGCCGGTCCTCGTGGTCGAGGATCCGGCCCGACGAATCGAGGCCGATATCGTCGATCAGAACCGCGTAGGTTTCCAGGCGCGCCTGGGAAGCGAGGTCGCGAAGGTACGTCGTTGTGATCGTATCCTCGTGCGATGGGTCGGCGGTGTGCGTGAACCAGATTCGTCCGCCCTCGAGGCGCGGGCGAAGCTCCGCCCAGCGCGCGATCAGCTTTTCGTGCAGGCTGTTGAACTGGTCGAGGTCGGGGAACAGATCCTCTTTCCACTCCCACTGGACGACCGCCGCCTCGAGCAGGGAGGTGGGCGTGTCGCAGTTGAACTCGAACAGCTTGGGCTCGCCCTCGCCGTCATAGCCGAGATCGAACCGCCCGTAGTTGAGCGAGGGCGGCTCCTGCTTCCATGCGGCCTTTATCGCCCGGTGGCAGAAAGCCGGGATCCCGAACAGCTCCATCATGGTCGGATCGTTGGCGATCTGCTCGCCGGCCTCGAGGAAGAGATCGTAGAGCGTTTCCGTCGCCGTCTCGATCGTCTCGACCTCGGCCGAAGCGAAGGAATAATAAGCGCTCTCGTCCCAATAGGACTGGCCGGCCTCGCTGTGCCAGATCAGCCCCTGGGCTTCGACGACGGATTGCCACCCTTCGCGCGGCGCGGCGGCGTGGCGCTCCATCTAAGCGCTCAGGATCTGCCGCCGCCGAAGCGCCGGGAGCTCGATCCGAGGCCGCCGCGCGACACGGCCTGCGAACGGGTCATTTTCGTCGAGGCGGGCGAGCGTGCATAATTGACGCCCGGCTGCGGAGCGAACGACCCCGACCTGCCCTGACGGGCGTACCGGCGGTCGTAGATGGAATCGCCGTAATAAGGCACTGCGGAGTTCCGGCCGATATAATACCAGAGGAAGGCGCTCGAGCCGCCGCTCCGGCCGCGATCGTCGTCGCACAGATCGTCGTCGACCCGGCTTCCCTGCTGGTTGACGCAGACGGCGGTATCGCGATCGGCGATCACATCCTCGTTCCAGCCGTCGTTCGACGAGCAGGCGGGCAGGGCGACCAGGGCCGCCGCCATCGCCGTCGTCATGGACAATTGCTTCCTCATCTCTCTCGACTCCCGTCAGCGCGGCTCAGGGGACCATGCAGGCGGCCTGGAGGATTCCGATCCCCAGCCCGATGCCGCCGACGAATATGCCCGAGGCCGCGCATCCCTCGGCGATCCGCTCCGAGATGGTCCGGAAGAGCAGCCTCGCGATCAGGAAGAAGACGGCGAGCTGAACGATTGCGGCCACGGCGCCCCAGAGGAGCATGTCGGGAATGTTCACCGAATGGCCGATGACGAGCGCGACCGGGATGCAGAAGCCGAGGAAGGTGCCGGCGAGCTGTATGGCCGCCGCGCTGTTGCCCTTCCGAATGAGATCGAACTCGCGGTGCGGAGTGATGAGGACGTAGACGGCGAGGAAGGCCGCGGCGAGAAGGATGGCCGCGCCGAAATAAGCCAGGAAATGCGGCAGCGTATCCGTGAAATAGGCGAACATCCGGGCCCCCTTGCCGTTGCGCGAGGGAGCCAGCGTAACAGCCTGAAAGCTTTTGCGAAAGATCGGCCGGACAAGAGACGGGGCGGATGGATTCAAGAACCCGAGGCCTGAACCCGAGCGCGGCGGTAGACAAATATTTTCGGCACTTTACGCATTGTAAAGTCGGCGTTTCCTAACGTGCGTCGATACCTGGGGGGGAATATCGATGCGGGGCTATACCAAGAGCGGAGTCGAATTGTCGGTCAACGGCGCCGGCGCCTGGATCCAGGACCAGTCGCGCGTGGCGACCTTCGCCGACGGCGGCTTCGTGGTTGTCTGGGCTACGTACGACGACACCGCCGACGGCAACGGAAGCGCGATCAAGGCGCAGCGCTTCGACTCGGCCGGCAACAAGATCGGCGGCGAGCTTCTGGTCAATTCCAGCTCCACGCAGTTCCAGCTCCTGCCGGCCGTCACGACGTTCGCCGACGGCAGCTTCGCCGTTTCCTGGTCGACCTCCGACACGGCCCAGGACGGCAGCGGCTACGCCATCAAGGCGAGGCTGTTCGGCGCGTCGGGCGCGCCGCTTGCGCCTGAATTCCTCGTCAACACGACGGCCACGGGCAATCAGACCGCCTCCAACATCGTCGCTCTGTCCAACGGCAACTTCCTGGTCAGCTGGGACGATGCCGGCTCTACCGACGTCTTCGCGCGCCTCTACGCCGCGGACGGCACCGCGCTCGGCGCCAATTTCCGAGTCAACACCAACGTCAACGGCACTCAGAGCTCGAACGACACGATCGCGCTCGCGGGCGGCGGCTTCGTCGCCATCTGGCGAACGAGCGATTTCTCGCAAGACGGCAGCAGCGACAGCGTCAAGGGCCAGGTGTTCGACTCGAGCGGCTCCAGGGTCGGTGGCGAGTTCCTCGTCAACAGCGAGACAGGGGGCATCCAGAACGAGCCTTCGATCGCCGCTCTCGGCGGCGGCGGCTTCGTCGTCACCTGGATGACGAGCTTCAACAGCGACGACGGCCACAGCAACGCCATCAAGGCGCAGGTGTTCAGCGCCACCGGCGCGAAGGTTGGCGCGGAGTTCCTGGTCAACACTTTCGGAGCCGAGGCGCAGCAGGACCCAGTCGTTGCGGCCACGGGCGGCGGCGGCTTCATGATCACCTGGATCAGCCTGGACTCCACCCAGGACGGCGCCGGCCTGGCGCTGAAGGGCCAGGCGTTCGACGCGACCGGCGCGCGCGTCGGCACGGAGTTCCTGGTCAACACCCAGACCACGGGCAATCAGTCGGTCGCCGACATGGCGACCCTCAGCGACGGGCGCGTGATCGTGACCTGGACCGACACCTATGCCGACGGGCCCGCCAATTGGGGCATCAAGGGGCAGATCTTCGCCGCGGACACCACGCCGCCCTCGCCGGTCAACCAGGCGCCGGTCTTCACGTCGGACGGCGGGGCGACGGGCAGCCGGAGCGTCAATGAGAATATCGCCCGGGCGACCACCCTCATCGCCGTCGATCCGGACGGAGAGCCGGTCACCTACGCCATCGTCGGCGGCGCGGACGCGGCGCTGTTCACGATCGGCGCCCAGACCGGAAGGCTGACCTTCGTCTCCACGCCCGATTTCGAGAAGCCCGGCGATTCGAACAAGGACAATGTCTACGACATCATCGTTTCGGCGACCGACGGCTCGCTGACCGGCACACAGGCCCTCTCGATCGCGATCGCCAACGTCAACGAGCCGATCACCTTCAGCTCCGTCAACAACTATCTCATACCTGAAGGATATGGCGGCCCCTTCACGGTCTCGGCCCATGATCCCGAAAACCCGTCCGCGACGATGAGCTATCGGATCGTGGGAGGCCCGGACTCGGCGCTGTTCACGATCGACGCGGCCACGGGCTCGCTGACGTTCAAGAGCGCGCCGGATTACGAAGCTCCCGCCGATGCCGGCCGGGACAATCGCTACGACGTCACCGTCGAGGCGAGCGACGGCGTCACGTCGTCGACCCAGGCGATCATGTTCCACGTTTCCAACAGCAATGAAGCGCCGGTGATCGGCTCCAATGGCGGCGGGGCGGCCGCCGCCCTGACGGTGGCGGAGAACCAGACCGCCGTCACGACGATCACCGCAACGGATCCGGACGGCGCGGCGACCCTGGTCTATTCGATCGTCGGCGGAGCCGACCGGACGCGCTTCGCCATCAATGCCTCGAGCGGCGTCCTGACCTTCGTCTCGCCGCCCAATTTCGAATCGCGAGTCGATGTCGGCGGCAACAATGTCTACGACGTCACCGTGGCCGTCTCGGACGGTTCGAAGAGCACGACCCAGGCGCTCGCAGTCACCGTCTCGAACGTCAACGAGACCCCGACCATCTCCGGCAGCCAGACCGATTATTTCCACATCGAGAACCGCACCGCGGTCGCGTCCTTCTCCGCGACCGACCCGGACGGCACCGCTGTCACCTGGTCGATCGCGGGCGGCGCCGACGCCGCCCATTTCGCGATCGACCCGAGCACCGGTGCGCTCCGCTTTGTGACGGCGCCCGACTTCGAGTCGCCCGCAGACGTCGGCGCCGATAATTTCTACAATGTCACGATCGCCGCGAGCGACGGCAGCCTGACGGCGACCCGCGCCCTGACGATAGAGATCGCGAACTGGAACGAAGGACCGGTCATCGTCTCGGGCGGCGGCGGCGGCACCGCTTCCGTCACCGTCGCGGAGAACAAGCACCTGGCGACGACCGTCGTCGCCGACGATCCGGACGCACGCGATTCATCTTTCACCTTCTCGATCGTCGGCGGCGCCGATGCCGCATTGTTCGTCATACACGCACAGCTCGGTCAGCTCTTCTTCCGTAACAATGTCGGCGGAAATTTCGAGGCGCCGGGCGATTCCGACGGCAACAACGTTTACGAAGTAATCGTCTCGGTCAGCGACGGGTTCGAGCCTGCCGACACCCAGGCCATCTCCATCACCGTGACCGACGCCAACGACGTGCCCGTCATAACCTCGAACGGCGGCGGCGTCCTCGCCTCCGTCTCGATGCCCGAGAACCAGCTGAGCGTCACCACCGTCACCGCCTTCGACGTCGAAAATGGCGCGCTCATCTATTCGATCGCCGGTGGCGCGGATGCCGGGCTCTTCGCCATCGACGCCCAGAGCGGCCTGCTGAGCTTCGTCTCCGCGCCCGACCGGGAAGCGCCGCGCGATGCCGGCGCCAACAATGTCTACAATGTCACCGTAAGTGTTTCGGATGGCGACAAGTCCGCCACGCAGCAGCTTGCGGTGACGATCCTCGATTCGAACGAGGCCCCCCTCATCACCTCGAACGGCGGCGGCAGCGCCGGCTTGGTCGTCGTGGCCGAGAACTCGCTTGCGGTGACGAATGTGGCGGCGACGGATCCGGAGGGCAAAGCCTTGTCCTACGCGATCTCGGGGGGCGCCGATGCGTCGCGCTTCGTCATCGATTCCACCACCGGCGCGCTCAGCTTCCTGACGAGCCCCGATCATGAGCAGCCGGCCGATTCCGACGCGGACAACGTTTACGACGTCATCGTCAGCGCGAGCGACGGCGCGGTCTCGGGCAGCCAGAGCCTGTCGATCGCGGTGGTCAACGCCAACGAGCGGCCGGTGATCGTTTCGAATGGAGGCGGAACGTCCGCTTACGTCGAAGTCGACGAAGGCCAGACGGCGGTGACGACGATCGTGGCCGCCGATCCGGACGGCGCCGGCGTCCTTACCTATTCGATCACTGGCGGCGCCCAAGCCGACCTGTTCGTCATCGACGCCGCGACCGGCGCCCTGAGCTTCGCCGCCTCCCCCGATTACGAGGCGCCGGTCGGCGAATCCGGCAACCTCTATTCGGTGGCGGTGACCGCGAGCGACGGCGAGCTTAGCAGCGTCCAGTCCCTGCAGGTTGCCGTTCGCAACGTCAACGAAGGGGTCACCATCACATCGGGGGCCGCGCAATCCGTGGTCGAGAATTCCACGGCCGTGGCGACTCTGACCGCACAGGACCTGGATGGGGATGCGGTGAGCTTCGCGGTTTCCGGCGGCGCGGACTCGGCGCTGTTCACCGTCGACCCGGCGACGGGGGAGCTGAGCTTCCTCGCCGCCCCGAACTTCGAGGCGCCTGCCGACTCGAACGGCGACAATGTCTACGAGGTCGAGGTGGAGGCGAGCGACGGCACGCTCAGCGACACCCAGACCCTTTTCGTGACCGTCACCAACCAGGATGAGCCCATCGCGTTCGTCTCCTACGGCGGAGCCGCGACCGTGGCCGTGAGCATGATGGAGGCCAGCTTCGCGACCGGAATCGTCGTCGAGGCTCGGGACGAAGAGGATTCGGCGGTCACCTACTCGATCGCGGGCGGCATGGACGCCGAGTCCTTCCAGATCGACCCGTTGACCGGCATCCTGTCCTTCGTCGAACCCAATGCCCCGGACTTCGAGGATCCCTGGGATTTCGACAGCGACAACGTCCACGAGGTGGTGGTCGCCGCGAGTTCGTCGACGTCGAGCGCGACCCAGGCCTTCCGGATCTCGATCACGAACCGGAACGAGGCGCCCTACCTGTACGACACCAGTTTCTCGGTGAACGAGGGCGTGAAGGAGGTCATCGCCTTCGGCCGTTACGATCGGGACGGGGACGCCCTCGCCTATGAGATCAGCGGGCCCGATTCGGGCATGTTCAAGCTCGACCCGGCGACGGGCCTCCTGGAATTCGTCGACGCCCCCGATCACGAAGCGCCCCTCAGCGCCGCTGGGACGAACGTCTACACCGTGGACATCGAGGTCAGCGACGGCGAATTTTCCAGCCGGGCTACCTTCCAGATCACCATCAAGAACGTCAACGAAGGGGTCGCCATCAACTCCGGCGGAGGCGCAGAGACCCTGGCCGTCACCGTCGCCGAAAATGGAACCGCGGTGACCACCATCGCCGCCAGCGACATGGACGGCGATGTCCCGACCTATTGGATTACGGGGGGCGCGGACGCCGAGCGCTTCATCATCGATTCCAGGACCGGGGTTCTCCGCTTCATCCAGGCGCCGAATTTCGACGCGCCGGGCGACGTCGGGGCGGACAATGTCTACGACGTCGTCGTGTGGGCCACGGACGGCGTCTTCACCGACACCCAGGTCGTCACCGTCACGGTCGGCAATGTCGACGAGCCGGTCGAGATCGTCTCCTACGGTGGGGCGGCCGTCGTCGCGGTGAATCTGATGGAGGACGAATTCGTCACCGGCGTCGTCGTCATGGCCATGGACGAAGAGGATTCGCCGGTCACCTACTCGATCGCGGGAGGCGCCGACGGCCATCAGTTCGAGATCGACCCGACGACCGGCGCGCTGTCCTTCATGCAGCCCAACGCGGCGGACTTCGAGGATCCCACCGATTCCGACAGCGACAATGTCCACGAGGTGATCGTCACCGCGAGCACTTCGACATCGAGCGCCACGCAGACCTTCATGATCTCGATCGCCAACCGGAACGAGGCCCCCTACGTCTACTATGATTCCAGCCTGACGGTGAACGAAGGCGTGCAGGCGATCACCACCCTCAGGGGTTACGATCGGGACGGGGACAGCGTCACTCTAGCGATCGTCGGGGGAGCGGACGCCGCTCTGTTCGCGCTCGACCCGGTGACGAACCTCCTGTCCTTCGTCCGGGCCCCCGATTTCGAGGCGCCGCTCAGCGCCGCCGGGACCAACGTTTACGACGTGGAGATCGAGTCCAGCGACGGCCAGCTTGCGACCCGGACGACCCTGGAGGTCACGATCAGGAACGTCAACGAGGGGGTGGCGATCACCTTCGGCGGGGGCGGGGAGACCGCCGCCGTCACGGCCTTCGAGAACGGCACGACGGTCGCGAACATCGCCGCGAGCGATGTCGACGGCGACGTCCTGACCTATTCGATCACCGGAGGAGTGGACGGGTTCCGATTCACGATCGACGCCCGGACCGGGGCCCTGCGCTTCGTCCATGCGCCAAATTTCGAGGCTCCGGCCGATGTCGGCGGAAATAATGTCTATGATGTCGTCGTGTCGGTCACCGACGGCGCCTTCACCGACAGCCAGGCGATCGCGGTGACGGTCGGCAACGTCGACGAGCCCATCACCATCGCCTCGAACGGCGGCGGCGCGGGCGCAGGAATCACCGTCTCGGAAAACGGGAGGGCGGTGACGACCGTGGTCGCCATCGAGGCGGACGGCGCACCGGTCCGCTATGCCATCGCCGGCGGCCAGGATGCGGCTCACTTCATCATCGACGCCGCGACCGGGCAGCTCGCCTTCGCCTCCCTTCCCGACTTCGAGGCCAGGAGCGATTCGGACGCCGACAATATGTACGACGTGGTCGTCTCGGCGAGCGACGGCGTCAACACCGACACCCAGGTGCTCGCCGTCAGGGTGGCGGACCTCAACGAGGCCGTCGAGATCATCTCGAACGCCGGGGGCGCCTCCGCTTCGGTCACGGTGGCCGAGAACGGCACGGCGGTGACGAACGTGGCGGCCGTCGATCCGGACGGTCGCGCGGTGACCTATGCCATCGTCGGAGGCGCCGACGCGGCGCGGTTTACGATCGACGCCGGCACCGGAGCCCTCGCCTTCGTCGCCGCCCCGAACTTCGAGACGCCGGCCGACGCAGGGGCCGACAACGTCTACGAGGTGGTGGTGTCGGCGAGCGACGGCACCCATGTCGACACTCAGGCGCTCGCCGTCACCGTCCCCAACGTCAACGAGCAGATGGCCATCACCTCGAACGGAGGCGGAGCCAGCGCGGCGCTCGCGGTGACGGAGAACAGCGCGGTCGTGACCACCGTCGTGGGCGTGGATCCGGACGGCGGCCCGGTGACCTATGTCATCCTCCACGGCGGCGATTCGGGCCTCTTCACCATCGATTCGGCGACCGGGGTGCTCTCCTTCCGGGTCGCCCCTGATTTCGAAGCGCCGGGCGACGCGGGCGGCGACAACGTCTACGACGTCGTGGTGATGGCCAGCGACGGACATTGGTCCGACACGCAGGCGATCGCGGTGACGGTCCGCAACGCGGAAGAGTCTGTCGCCATCACCTCCAACGGGGGCGGCTCCAGCGCCTCGGTCAGCCGGACCGAGAATATTACGGCGGTGACGGTCGTGTCGGCCACCGACCCGGACGGCCGCGCGGTGACCTACGCGATCGCAGGAGGTGCCGACGCCTCGCGCTTCACCATCGACGCGGCGACCGGCGCCCTCGCCTTCATCTCCGCGCCGAACTTCGAAACGCCGGGCGATGCCGGCGGCGACAACGTCTATGACGTCGTGGTCTCGGCGAGCGACGGGACCTTCGTCGACACCCAGGCGATTGCCGTCACGGTGGGGAACGTCAACGAGGCCCCGGTCGTCACCTCGAGCGGCGGCGGTGCCGGCGGTGCCGCGTCGGTGGTCGAGAACGGCCTCTCCGTCGTGACCGTCACCGCGACGGATCCGGACGGAACCGCTCCGACCTATTCGATCGTCGGCGGCGCCGACGCGGCCCGGTTCACGATCAATCCGCTGACCGGCGCCCTCCAGTTCGTTGCCGCTCCGGATTACGAACTGCCGGCGGATTCCGACGGGAACAATGTCTACGCGGTCATCGTACGGGCCAGCGACGGCCAGCTCAGCGACGATCAGACGCTGACCGTCACCGTCACCAACACCCGCGACGGCAACAGCGTCACCGGCACGTCCGGCGGCGACTCGATCTCGGCGACCAGCACCAACGTTGCGCTCCGCACCTCGAACGAGGAGGATACGGTGTTCGGCCGCGACGGCCACGACACTATCCAGGGCATGGCCGGGGACGACGACCTCTATGGCGAAGGGGGCAATGACGTCCTCATCGGCGGGGTCGGCTCCGACCGGCTGACGGGCGGCCTGGGCAAGGACCAATATAGCTACAACAGCGTCTCCGAATCGTCCGTCTGGGCGCGCGACACGATCCTGGATTTCAGCCGCGCCCAAGGCGACAAGATCTCGCTGAGCGCGATCGATTCCAACAGCCTCGTCAGCAACAACCAGGCCTTCACTTTCATCGGAACGGCGGCTTTCTCGAACGTCGCGGGCCAGCTTCGGTACGAGACGTGGGGCGGCGTCACCACCATTTCGGGAGACGTGGACGGAGACGCCGTCGCCGACCTCGTGATCCAGCTTTCGGGTACGATCACCCTCATTTCGTCGGATTTCATCCTGTAGCCTCTCGCCGTCATCCCGGCCTTGATCCGCGATGAAGAACGCCGCCGGCGGAATCTCGGCGCTGTCGGATTTCATGGATTCCGGCTTCCGCCGGAATGACGGCGGCGGCTACCGCCACGACCGGCGCCGGTTGAATCGCCTCAGCCCAGCCAGCAGGCTGGGCTCGTCGGCGGTGGCTATGTCCGAGATCCGCCATCCGGCGGAGGTGCGGACGAGAGTCAGCCGCAGGTGGCGGGGGTCGGATCCGCCGAAGGTGATTCGGACCTGAGCGGCCGCCGCCCTGCGCCCGGACGGGCGGACGTCCCCAATGGCGGCCCGGAGCCCGGCAGCGTCCTGGCACTGGCACAGGGGGTCGGCATCCATGTATCCGACCTCGTCGCGCGACAGTTTCCAGTCTTCCCGAATTTGAGCCACGAGCGCCGGAGCGAAGATCCGCTCGGGCCGGGCGAGCGGATCATAATTGAGGTCGCGGTAGCCGGCATAGAGCCGCTCGACGAAGGCCCGCGGGGTCTCCGCCACCGGAGCCGCGAGCAAGGCGGCGGCGAGAGCCAGGCTCATCCGGCGTCACCCGCCAGCTCGAGGATGACCTGCCATTCCTCGTCCCGCACCGGCGCGACCGAGAGGCGGGATTGGCGGATCAGCTCCATCCTGGCCAGCCGGGGGTCCGCCTTGATCGCCTTCAAGGCGACGGGTCCGAGCGCACGCACCGGTTCGACGGCCACCGACACCCAGTCGCGGTCCCTCGGATCCGGACGGGCCTCGCGGCAGATGCGCATGATCCCGACGATCGCGCGTTCCTCCATGCTATGATAGAAGAAAGCCAGGTCTCCGGCTTTCATCGCCTTCAGATGGAGCCGGGCGGCGTTGTTGCGCACCCCGTCCCATTCGGTGCCGCCGTCGCGGACGAGGCTGTCCCAACCGTAGCTGCCGGGTTCGGATTTCATCAGCCAGTAGGCCATCGGTCGCTTCCTCCGCCCGCAGCGTAGATTTTTACCGCGCGCCGCGCCACAAGGGCCCGCATGCGTTCCGTCATTCTCCTTTGCCTGGTCCTCTCCGCCTGCGGAGAACCGGCCGTCGTCGCCAACCGGGCGGCCCAGGACAGCGAGTCCGCTCCGGAAGCGGATGTCGTGACGCCCGGATCGCGCCCGGTGCGTATCGGGGAGCTCGGGGCCAATTTCAGGGCCTGCACCGCCGCCGGAACCACCCGCAACCTGAAGGCCGGCGAGGCTTTGCCGGTCCGCTCGTCACCCTTCGACAACGCCGCCCAGACCGGGAGCGTGGCGGGGGGCGCGCGCTTCTTCATCTGCACCCGAAGCCACGACCAGAAATGGTTCGGAATCGTGTTCGACGAGGGCGGCTCGCTGGCCGAGCGGTGCGGCGTCTCGGAGCCCGTGACCGGCCGCCGCGACTATGGCGGGCCGTGCCGATCGGGCTGGGTGCAAAGCGCCTTCGTCAAGGTGATTGCGGGGGAGGGGCCGACACCCACGAGTCCCCCGGAGGGAGAGAACGTTACGGGTCCGGCGAGTTCTACCCTTCCAGGTGCTTGAAAAATGCGGTTTTTTTGGAAGGTTCCCGAATAAATCGAATTTTTTTTCAACGTGTCTCTTGAGTCACACGACTCATCGCTTCGTCGCGCCCGACGACTTGCGCGGCGGTCCGACTTCCACCATCTGCCCCTCAGCTTAGTAGCGAGAGCGGGTCCGCCGCAGCCGATTTAGCGGCTGGCGGGAGCTCGAGACGGGGGGCGATCAGGGGATGCGGTTCTCGCATCCGGGGGATCAGCCGGCCGCATAAAAAAAGAGACTAGATGAACCGGATCGTTCGCTCCGCGGGCTTCGCCGCGGCTGCCTTTGCGCTTGTCGCCGGGGCCAGCTACTCCGACCCCGCCGCCGCCGGCGAGACTTTGGCTCCGGCGGTCGTCAGGACCAAGGCGCCCGAGGCGTCGACCATGACCGATCCCACCCTGTTCTCCAAGATGTGGGCCAGCGTCACTTCGCTGGTGACCCCGAGGGCCGAGACCCCCGCCCCGGTGGTCCCCTCGACGGCAAAGCCGCTCGCCGAACTCGTCCAAGCCTATGCCGATACCCGGACCGGCGACCGCGAGATGGAGTGCCTCGCCAACGCCGTTTATTTCGAGGCGCGCAGCGAGCCGATCGAAGGCCAGCTGGCCGTCGCCGAAGTGGTCCTGAACCGGGCCTCCTCGGGCCGCTATCCGACCGACCTTTGCGCCGTCATCACCCAGAAGGCGCAATTCTCCTTCATCCAGCGCGGCCGGTTCCCGCGCGCCGACCGCGGCTCCGACGCCTGGAAGAAGGCCGTCGCCATCGCCAACATCGCCCGCCAGAAGCTGGCCGGCAACCTGCCCTCGGGCGTCCTCTGGTACCACGCCACCTACGTCTCGCCGAGCTGGGGCAAGCGCCTCACCAGGCAGACGCAGATCGGCCTGCATATCTTCTACAGCTGATATCTCCGGGGCTACTGCGAGGCGGCTCCCCTCCCTGCAAGGGAGGGGTCGGGGGGTGGGTCCGCCGAAGGCGGCCGAAAGCTCCGAGTCAGCAGAAAGTCTCCCTTCGCTTGCCTACCCACCCCTAGCCCCTCCCTTCCAGGGAGGGGACGGCATCTTATCTCAAAGTCCTCAGAGTCACCGAGTAGCGCAACGTCTCCAGCTGCGGGATGCTGTGCTCCCATTCATGCCTCGCCTGGCCGCGAAGCAGATAGGCCGAGCGCGGCTCGGCGGTGAGGGTGAATCGCTCCCACTTCGCGTCCAGTTTGCGGCGGAAGCGGAGCGGCGCCGGAGCCACCAGCGAGATGCCCACCACGTCCCCGAACACGGGGCGGTCCCGGTGCCAGCCGATTCCGGCGCCGGGGGCATATTCGATCACCAGGGCATGGACGAAGGCCTCGAGCTCGCGACCGGCGAGCGCCGCCGCCCGGGCTTGGAGCGGCCGCAGCCAGTCCGGGATCGGCTCGGCCTCGCGCAGGCCGCTCCCGTCGAACCCATAATGCATCCCGAACGAGACGGTGCGCCGATTGCCGGTGAAGCCGTGAAACTCGAACGGCTTGAAGGGGAGGGCCGCGATCCGCTTGGCGAGCGCGGCTTCCTCCTCCGGTCCGATGAAGCCGGGCGCGTAGACCAGGCCTGAGGGCGCCCCGGGCGGCGGATCTTCGAACAGATTCAGCTGCGGCCTGGCCATAAGCAAACGTCCTCAACGGGTTCGGCTAGCGATTCGGTAATCATTCTGTGCGATGGGACCCCTGACACGCCGATCCTGGGGGCCGAAATGCACGAACTCCGCTCAACGATCCTTTCCGGGGAGCCCAAACCGGCCCTCGTTGCGCGCAAGGGGAAATCAAAGGCCGAAGGCGCCGGCGCCGGCGGTCTCTCCAAGATCGCGATCAAGCGCCAGGAAGCGCGGGTGACCGACCAACGTCTGGAGGACCGCCTTCCCGGGATCGTCGAAAGCACGACGATCGTCTTCCGCCGCCGCCGGCAGGACGTCGGAGTGGTCAACGTCTCCTCTCGCGGTGCGATGATCCGCGGCGAGATCGACCCCCGGATCGGCGAGAAGATTGACATCCTGTTCGACGGCAAGACGCGGACCAAATGCATCGTTCGCTGGGTGCGGGAAGGCCGCGTCGGCGTGGAATTCATGGAGGAAACCATTTTCTGGACTTCGGACCGCTCCAGCTGCCCGGTCTTCCAGCCGGCCAAGTCCGAGACCCCGGCCATCCACGCGGTCGCCGAGCGCGAACCGCGGCAGAAGCTGCTTCGCGCCGGCACGCTCTACTGGAGCGGCATTTCGATCCCGGTGCGGCTGCGCAACATCTCGGGCGGCGGCGCCCGGGTCGAGAGCGGGCGCGAGCTCTGCCCCGGCTCGGAGGTGGAGCTCGACCTCGGCGAGGCAGGTTTCCAGGTCGCCGAAGTCCGCTGGTCCAAGGACGGGCAGGTCGGCCTGAGGTTCGCCCAGGAATTCGACATCGAGTCGCTGGCCCCCTCGCAACAGGCCGAGCGGGCGCCCGAGGTTCTCAAGCCCGCTTATCTCGAGACGGAGCTCCAGCCCGATTCGCCCTGGGCCGCGCGGTTCGAGAAGCTTACGCTGACGGATCTGAAGTCGGCGGAATGACTCGTCCTCCCCCTCGCCAGATGGGGAGGGGACCACACGAAGTGTGGTGAGGGGTAGGGGCACAGGCCCTGGCCGTCTCCCGCTCACCCGCTGAATCTTCGGCAGTTACCCCTCCACCACGTTTCACGTGGTCCCCTCCCCATGCTTCGCATGGGGAGGACAACTCACCCCATCATCGACTGCCAATAGAGCCCGAAGCCGATGAAGAGGAAGCCGAACAGGGCCATGATCAGGTAGATCGGCCCGGGCCTGGTCGTCTCGAGCACGCATTCCTCCGGATCCTCGGGATTGTAGCGCACCGCCGGGGTTGCTCCGACCGGATAGGGGGAAAGCGCCGCTTCCGCTTTCCTGCGGCTGGCCGAGCGATAATTGCCGAAGCGCAGCCGCCGGCCGGTCAGCTCGCGGCCGCCGGCCGAATAAGCGTAGGTGACGACCGGGTTGTACCAGGTGCTGGTGCCGCCCTCGTGGTCGGTCGATTCTTCCTCCACGACCTCGCTCGACATCACCCGTCCGGTCGCCGTCGGCCAGGCCTGCGCCGCCTTGGCCTTGCCGGCCGCCCGGAAATGGGCCCAGCCGAATCCGGCGACCCACAAAATGCCCAGCAGCAACAGGCCAAAACCCACATATTCCATTGAAAACCCTCCCTTGTATCGCCGCCATTGAGCATCGCCGCCGGCCGGGAGTAAAGCCCCAGCAGCAAGGGAGATCGCGATGCTGAAGCTCGTTCTGGGACTGACGGCGCTGGCCTGGGCCGGCGCCGTGGCCGCGGAGCCGGACTATGCGGCCCAGCTCAAGGAGGGCGATTCCATCCTTCGCAGCTTCCGCTTCGGCAGCGGGCAGCGGATGGCCGAGCTGCGGATCCATTATGCGACCCTCGGCACTCCGCGGCGCGACTCGAAAGGCGCTGTGACCAACGCGGTGATGGTCCTCCACGGCACCGGGGGCAGCGGCCGGCAGTTCCTCCAGCCGCAATTCGCCAACGAGCTGTTCGGGCCGGGCCAGCCGCTCGACATAAGCCGCTATTACGTCATCCTCCCCGACGGCATCGGCCACGGCAAGTCGTCCAAGCCCAGCGACGGTGAGCGCATGCGATTCCCGAAATACGATTATTCCGACATGGTGGAGGCGCAGCGGCGGATGCTGGTCGAAGGCCTTGGAGTGACCCGGCTCAGGCTGATGATGGGCACGTCGATGGGCTGCATGCACATCTTCGTCTGGGCGCAGGCCCATCCCGACTTCGCCCGGGCGCTGATGCCCATGGCCTGCCTCCCGACCGAGATCGCCGGCCATAACCGGATGTGGCGAAAGCTGGCGATCGAAGGGATGAGGAGCGATCCCGCCTGGGTGGGCGGCAATTATTCCTCGCAGCCGGTGCAGGGCCTTCGAACCGCCGTCAGCATCCTCCAGATCGCCGGCTTCGCGCCGCTCTATCTTCAGAAGGCCTATCCGACGCGCGACGCGGCCGACGCCTATATCCTGGACCGGGTCGCCAGGGACCTCCCGACGCGCGACGCCAACGACCTGATCTACCAGCTCGAAGCGTCCCGCACCTATAATCCCTGGCCTCGGCTGGAGCGGATCCGGGCGCCGATGACCTGGGTCAACAGCGCCGACGACTTCATCAACCCGGCCGATTACGGGATCGCCGAGGACGCGGCGCGGAGACTGAAGACCGGCCGCTACATCCTGATCCGGGCGACTTCGGACACGCGCGGTCACGGCACCCATACCTGGGCGAAATTCTGGCGGCAGGAGCTGATCGACCTGCTGGCGCGGACGGAGAATTAGCTTCCTTCGCGTTCTTCGCGTTCCTTCGCGTGAGATAATTCAGCCTTGGCGGCGGCGGGGCAACGCGCAAGATCACTCAGTCCGTCCCGCTACGAAGGCAGTATGACTCACGCGAAGGGACGCGAAGAACGCGAAGAGGTGTCGCGGCCGACTTGGCGGCCTCCGGGGGCGCCTTAGCTTTGCCGCCTTCGGCGGGTATGAGGTGCAGATGCAGGAGACCCTCCGCACCCTCGTCGCGGCCGAGCTGGCCGAGCCGGTCGACCCGCGCGTGAGCGCGATGGCTGCGGCCGTGGCCGCGCTCTACCCGGCGGCCGCCCGGGCCGTCCTGTTCTACGGGTCGTGCCTGAGGCAGCGCGAGCTCCACGGGCTGATGCTCGATTTCTACCTGATCGTCTCCGATTATCGCGCCGCTTACAGCCGGGGCTGGCGGGCGCCGGCCAACCGACTGATCCCGCCCAACGTCTTTCCGTTCGAGCATGACGGCCTGGTCGCCAAATATGCGGTGCTGAGCGAGGTGGACTTCGAGCGGCTAAACGGGCCTGGCCCCCTGTCCGTCTCCGTCTGGGCGCGGTTCGCCCAGCCCTCCCGGCTGGTGTGGAGCTCAGACGCCGCCGCGGCGGCGCGGGCGGTCGCTTCGGTGGCTCGGGCGGCGCCGACCCTGCTCGGCGAGGCCCGGCCCCTTTGGGAGGGAAGCAGCGATCCGCTCGACCTGTGGCGATGCGCCTTCACCCTGACCTATTCGGCCGAATTGAGGGCGGAGCGGCAGGGGCGGCCGGCCTCGGTGGTCGAGGCGGATCCGGAGCGGTATCGGCGTTTCACCGGCCCCGCTTTGGCCGCGGCCGGCCTGGACCTGACCGCCCCGGTGCCTGACGCAGATCGCAGGCGCGCGCTTCGCCGCTGGGCGGCGCGGCGGCGGGCCGGCAAGGCCCTCACCGTGCTTCGGCTGCTCAAGGCGAGCGGGACCTATGCCGGCGGCATCGACTACCTCGCCTGGAAGATCAACCGCCACGCCGGAACGAAGATCGAGATCAAGCCCTGGCAGCGCCGCTGGCCGCTCGTCGCGGCTATCGGCCTCCTGCCGCGGCTGCTGAAGCGGGGGGCCATTCGTTAGGCCGCCGGGCGAGGGCGCCCGCAACGGCGGCTGCGAGCGCCGCGACGGTGAAGGGCTTCCTCAGGATATCGTGGCCGCTCAGCTCCTCGCTTCCGGCCTCGCCGACATAGCCCGTGACGTAGAGGATGGCGGTCGAGGGCCAGCGCGCTACGGCCTCGCGGACCAGCTCGGGCCCGGTCATTTCGGGCATCATGATGTCGGTGATGACGAGCTCGATCCGACCGCCCTCGCGCTCCAGTATCTCGAGCGCCTCGCGGCCGCCGCCGCAGGCGATCGGCCGGTAGCCCAGCTCCTCCAGCGCTCCGACGGTCGAGCGGCTGACCCGCGGATCGTCCTCGACGACGAGGATCGCTGTGCCGGCGTCGCCCGGAACGGCTTCGTCCATCCCCGGCGCGGCGGAGGCCGACTCCACCGCCTGGCTGGAGCGCGGCAAGTAGAGCGAGACCGTCGAGCCGGCGCCCACCGCCGAGTCGATGACGACGTCGCCGCCCGATTCGCGCGCGAAGCCGAAGATCTGGCTGAGGCCGAGGCCCGTGCCCTTCCCGACGGGCTTGGTCGTGAAGAAGGGTTCGAACACCCGTTCGAGGACTTCGGGCGGCATTCCCGAGCCGGTGTCGGAGACGCTGATCCGGACAAACTCGCCCGCGCCGAGCTCGCCCACCTCGCCGGCGCGGAGGACGACATTCTCGACGCTGATCGCGAGCTGTCCCTCGCCGTCCATCGCGTCGCGCGCGTTGACGGCGAGGTTGAGGATCGCGTTCTCGAGCTGGTTGGTGTCGACGCTGACGTTCCAGGTCTCCTCGGGGACGCGGGTGCTTACGGTGATCCGCTCGCCGATCGAGCGGTCGACCAGGTCGAGCATTCCTTCGACCAGCCCGGCCGGAGCGACCGCGACCGGGAGCAGGGGCTCGGCGCGCGCGAAAGCGAGCAGCCGGCGGGTGAGCGCCGCGGCCCGGGTCGCGCCCTCCATCGCATTGTCGAGGTGGAATTCGACCTCTCGGCGCCGGCCGGTGAGCTTGCGCCGGGCGAGGTCGAGGCCGCCGACGACGACGGCGAGCATATTGTTGAAATCGTGGGCGATGCCGCCGGTCAGCTGCCCCACCGCCTCCATCTTCTGGACCTGGCGGAGCTGGGCCTCGGCCGCCTCGCGCTCGGCCGATTCCGCCTTGAGCTGCTCATAGGCCTGGCTCAGCTCGCGGGTCCGCTCGCGCACCGCCTGCTCCAGCTGGCTGGCGCGGCTGGCTTCGCTGTCGGCTTCGCGGAGCGCGGCGAGCCGCTCGCTGATCGCCCGGAAGGCGAGCCAGCCGAGCACGATCGCGCCCAGGCCGATCAGCACCGCCGCCCAGCCGAGCCATTCGGTGAGCTGGTCGGAACGGCTGCTGGAGAGGCGGGTGGCGCCCATCCGCTGGCGCAGATCCTCGCGCTCGGCGGTCGCGATCTGGGCGAGGGTGTTGCGCAGCTGCTGGCCGGTGGGGCTCAACGCCGCGCCGTAGAAGAGCGCAAGCCCGCCGCTGCCGCGCTTGCCCTGCGCGGCGATGGCCGCCGGAGCGAGCTCGCGGCCGCGCGTTTCGAACAATTTCTCCAGCGATTCCACCCGGGCGAGCTGCTCCCTGTTGCCGCGCACCTGCCGCCGGAGCTCGGCGATCAGCTGCCGCGCCTGGCGCCATTCCGCGCCGTAGACGCTGCCGCTGGTGGCGACGTCCTCGTCGAGGACATAGCGGCCGAGCGCCGCCTCCGCCCGGGCGATGGTACCGTCGACGGTCCGGGTCAGGAGCATGACATCGTAGCTGTGGCGCTCCGAGTCCAGCGCGCGGTCCCGGACCTCGTTCGAAGAGGTGACCATCAGCATGAGGGCGACGAGCAGCAGGGCGGCGAGCACGGCCCCCGCGCTCGCCAGCACTCCGCGCCATGCCCCGGAAGGTCTTTCCTCGGACATGACGTACAGGTCGTCGCCCGCCATGGCGGCGAGTCTAGATCAAGCGGGGAGCGGATGGGAAGAAGGTTCCATTGCGCCGGGCTCGGTTCGCCGCGCTTTGGGGGGTGGTCGTCCGAGACTCCCCTCCCTGGAAGGGAGGGGCGGGGGTGGGTAGGCGAGCGGGCGAGACTTTTACGGACTTCGAGTTTCCGCCGCCTTCGGCGGACCCACCCCTGACCCCTCCCTTTCAGGGAGGGGAAGCGATCAGGACAAGATCCCCGTGGCCTTCCCGGCCGCCTCGAACATGCCCAGGATCCGGGTGACCTGCTCTTCGCTGTGATCGGCGCAGAGCGAGCAGCGCAGCAGGTACATTCCGGCGGGGGTCGCGGGCGGGCGGGCCATGTTGACGTAGACTCCGGCCTCGAGCAGCGCCTGCCACATGCGCACGGTCGTGTCCTGGTCGGGCAGGAGAATCGCGATGATCGCCGACTGGGCCTCGGGGGTGGCGAGGTCGAAGCCGAGGTCGCGCAGGCCCTTGTGGAGGCGGCGGCTGTTCTCCCAGAGGTGCTGGCGCTTGTTGCCGGCATATTTGAGCTTGCGGATCGAGGTCGCGGCGGTGGCGACGACGCTGGGCGGAAGCGAGGCGGTGAAGACGTAGGGACGGCAGACCAGCCGAAGCACCCCGAACTTGGGGTGGTTGGAGACGATGAAGCCGCCCACCGTCCCGACCGACTTGGAGAAGGTGCCGACGACGAAATCGACCTGGTCCTCCACCCCGGCT
>DASVVM010000058.1:0-35292 GCA_036386555.1 Allosphingosinicella sp. | reverse complement strand
ACTGCGATCCTGCTGAACCTCATCCCCAAAGGGATAGGGTGACGACGATCCGACAGCCGACGCCGGACGCCGGGTGGCCACCCGGCGTCCGGCACTGCTCACGCAGCAAAGAAAGAATACATCATTCGGCTACCACGAGGGTGGCCCGGGCGAAACCGGTCGGGGCGCTCAGATGTGAATGACGGCGCGAGGGCCGGCTAACGGAATCGATCCGGTGCATAGGGCGCGGGATCGATCTCCGGGAATCGTCCGAGCAACAGATCCGCCGCCAGCCTCGCGGCGGCCGGGGCGGTCTGGATTCCGAAGCCGCCCTGGCCGGCGCACCAGAAGAAGCCCGGGAGAGCGGGATCGAAGCCGTAGACGGGACGGCGGTCGGGGGCGAATGTCCTGAGGCCCGCCCAGCTTCGTTCCACCCGCTCGACCTTCCAGTCGACGGCCGACTCCAGCCGGTCGATGGCGACGGCGACGTCCAGCTCCTCGGGTGCGCAGTCGCAGGGGTCGCACGGGGTCTCGTCGTGCGGACTCAGCCACAACCGGCCGCCGGTCTCCGGCTTGAAGTAGAAGCGCTCCAGGGCATCCATGACGAGCGGGAGGTCGTGCGGCGCCGGCGGATCGATGCGGAGCTGCGAGAGCGTGCGCCGATAGGGCTGCAGGCCCACCGGGGCCGCACCCGCCAGGACGGCAAGTCGATCCGCCCACGCCCCCGCCGCGTCGACGAGCACGCCCGCCGTGAAGCCGCCGGCCGCGGTCTCCACGGCCCATCCCCGCCCGTCGCGCCGCACCCCACGAACCTCGGCGCCGGTCAGCAGCTTCGCCCCGTTCCGCTTTGCCAGCGCCAGATAGAAACCGTGCAGGCCGGCGACGTCGATGTCCCGGCAGCTCGGTTCGAGCACGCCCGCCACCCAGCCCGCGCGCAGGCCCGGCAGCAGAGCTTCCAGTCCGGCCCGGTCGAGCCGCTCGAAGCCGACTCGCTCGCCGAATTCCGACTCGAGCGCAGCCAGCGCCCCAAGGCCTTCGCGATCGGCGATATGCAGGCCGCCGCGCCGCGATAAAAAGCCCTTCGACTCAAGGAATGGCCCCGAGGCCGTGGTCAGCGGCTGGACGAACGGACCGCCGTAGCTTTCCGCCCAGAAGGCGGCGGAGCGGCCCGTGCTATGGTAGCCCGGCTGGTCCTCCGCCTCGATCAGAAGCACCGAAGCCTCGCGCGCCACCGCCGCGCCCAGGCTCGCCCCGGCCATGCCTGCGCCGATTATGGCGATGTCGCAGTCGAAGCTCATCGGACAGCGTGGCGGTCGAGAAAATCGTCGATCGCAGCCAGGGCCCTGAGCCGGACCTCGTCGCGCTCGCGGAGGATCTCGTGCGCGGAATCCTCGTACAGGACGAGCTCGGCGACGCGCAGCTGGGCGGCGGCTCGGCGGATTGCCGCCGGGCTGACCAGCCGGTCGCGCTCCGTGCCGAGCAGGAGCACCGGAGCTTCCACTTCGGCAAGCCGGGCCGGGGTCACGGCCGAGCAGGAGTCGAAGGCCGCCTTCAGCCAGCCCCAGCTGGGCACGCCCAGGTTGAAGCTCGGATCCTTCTCCCACCACCAGAGCTCATCGGAATAGCGGTCCGCGCAGCCGGTGAGGATGCTCTGGCGGAGCGAGCCGGCCGGCTGCGGCGTCGAAGGCTGCTGCCAGGCAGGCTGGCCGCTCCAGCCGAATTGCGAAGCCGCCGAGGCCAGCCACTGCGCGGCGAAGGCGGGCATGGGTCCGCTGTTGATCATCAGCATCGGAGCGACCAGGACCGCGGCGTCGATCGGCGGATTCCGTTCGGCGAGCGTCCGCAGCAGGACGTGCCCGCCCATCGAATGGGCGACGACGGCATGGGGCCCGGGCGACGCGCCGCGCCAGAAATCGATCAGGCCGGCAAGATCCCCGACCAGGGTTTCGAAGCCGTCGAGGTGGCCGCCGGGCAAGTCGCCCTGAGACCCCCCCTGCCCCCGCCAGTCGAAGGCCGTGACGTTCCAACCGCCGCGATGCCAATGATCCTGGGCCTCGAGATATTTCTCGATGAAGTCGCCGCGGCCGCCGGCGAACAGGAGGCTGCCGCGCGCCGCGGCCCCGTCGTCCTGCCGCCGTTCGAGCGTCCGTACGGTCCAGCCGTCGCTCGCCTTCCACTCCCCGAAGCGGGCGCCGGTCGGAATCGAACGGCGGTCGAACGCTGGACTGTCCATGGCGCCGGTTACGGTTTCGAAAGCTGTTCCGTCTAGTGCCTGGTTCCCATGCAAGGGGCTCTTTCCTGGTTTTTCATCGCTTTGCTCGCCGCGGCCCTGGTCGTGGCGGCGGTCGGCGACTGGCGCAGCCGGACGATCCCCAACCGGCTGAACGGGACCATCGCCCTGCTGGCGATACCCTTCTGGTGGAGCGTCGGCCTCAGCCTGTGGCCGGGCGTCGCATTGCAGGTCGGGCTTGCAGCCGTCGTCTTCGGACTGTTCGCGATCGCCTTCCGCTTCGGCGCGATGGGCGGCGGCGACGTCAAGATGGCGGCCGCGATCGCCTTGTGGCTGCCCTTCGCAGGGGTGGTGAAGCTGCTCGCGGTCATGTCGATCGCGGGCGGCATCCTGACGGTTGCGATGCTGGCCGCGCACCGGATGGCGAAATCCGCGGGCCGGCCTGAAATTCCGTACGGTATCGCGATCGCATTCGGCGGTTTCTGGGTGCTTGGCGAACGGTTTCTTAACCAATTTGTCTGATGTGAGAGCCTGCAATTTGAAGCGGGCGAGGAGGCGACTGGCGTCATGGATGTGAAAAAGCTCGTGCTGCTGATCGGAGCGCTGATCGTCGCGGCCGTCACTGCGGTGACCGCGAAGAATATGTTCAGCGGCGCCGGAGCGCCATCGGCCGCGGCCAAGCCCGCGGTCCCCGCCGGCCCGGAAGTGCTGGTCGCGACCCGCTCCCTCCCCGTCGGCACCATCATCAATGCCGAGGCCTTCCGCTTCCAGCGGTGGCCGGAAGGACTCGTCCAGCCCGCTTACTACATCAAGGGCAAGCCCGGCGTCCGCCCGGCGGACCTGGTCGGGACGGTCGTCCGCAACGAGATCACGGCCGGCCAGCCCTTCACCCAGGGCTCGCTGATCAGGCCGGGCGAGCGAGGCTTCCTCGCCGCCGCCCTCGGGCCGGGAATGCGCGCGGTCACCGTCGCCGTCTCCGGGACCAGCGGAGTCGCCGGCTTCGTCTTCCCGGGCGACCGAGTCGACATCGTCCTCACCCAGGAAGTCACCGGCGGCGGCGAAGGCGCCCCGCTCAAGGTCTCCGAGACCGTCATGCGCAACGTCCGCGTGCTCGCCACCGACCAGCGCATGGATGCCAAGAACGAGGAAGGCAAGGCGGTCGTCCAGCGCTTCACCATGGTCACGCTCGAGGCGACCCCCAAGCTCGCCGAAAAGATCGCCGTGGCCCAGAGGATCGGCGACCTGTCGCTCTCGCTGCGCTCGATCGCCGACAATTCGGCGGAGCTCGAGCGCGCCATCGCCTCGGGCGAGGTCAAGGTCCCTCAGACCGACGATCCCAAGGCGGAGCGCCAGATGCTTCTCGCCATCGCCAACCAGCCGTCCGACGGCCTTTCCACCTACACGACCGGATCCGACGTCTCGCGCTTCCAGCGCAGCACCGTCCCCGGCAGCGGCAAGGGGAAATCCTCGCCCGACGACAAGATTGCGGACGCCCTCGCCGCAATGGCGATCGCCTCCTCGGGCCGCGCGCCCGCCGGAGCCGGCGCCCCCGCCGTCACAATCTCCACGGGTCCCACCGTTCGGGTCGCCCGCGGCAATAGTGTCACCATCGTTCCGGTCGGAGCCAAATAAGATGACAAAGCTGAACATCATGCGCCGGGCGACGGTCGGTACCGCGATCTTCGCGGTCCTCGCCGCCAGCGTCACTCCGGTGATGCCGAGCCTCGCAATGGCCGCGCCGCCCCCCGTGGGCAGCTACCGGCCGTCCAACAAGGTGATGCTGTCCGTCGGGGAAGGCGAAGTCATCTCGCTGCCGAGGGCCGTGGCCGACGTCTGGACCTCGAACCCCGGCGTGGCCGACGTCAACGTCACCAGCCCCCGCCAGCTCGGCCTGTTCGGCAAGGGCGAGGGCGAGGCCACGGTCATCGCCACCGCCGCCGACGGCTCGGTCGTCTGGGGAGCGCATGTCCGCGTCAGCCAGAACATCAGCTCGGTCGACCAGATGCTGAAGGCGGCCATGCCCGACGCCAATATCTCGGTCACCCATGTCGGCCAGATCGCGGTCCTGAACGGCACCGTCGCTTCCCCGGCCGATAGCGCTCAGGTCGAGGCTCTGGTCAAGGCCATGCTGAACCCGGGCATCGATACGACCGCCCCCGGAGCGGTACTCAAGATCATGCCGGTCAACCGCCTCAAGGCGGCGACTCCGCTGCAGGTGATGCTCCAGGTCAAGATTGCCGAGGTCAGCCGCTCGCTTGTCCGCGAGATCGGGGTCAATTTGCTCAGCCGCGATTCCAGCGGCGGCTTCATCTTCGGCGTCGGGCGCGGCAATGCCGGCACGATCAAGACGCTTACCGGCGGCCTCGACGCAGCCACCGGCGGCACGACCGGCGACACCGCCTACTCCTTCAACAACAAGGCCGGAGCGACCACGCTCGGCGCCGCCGGGCACCTCCTAGGCCTCGACATCCTGTCCACTCTGGATCTTTCGGAGAATGACGGCCGGGTCCGCACGCTCGCCGAGCCGACTCTGACCGCGCTTTCCGGCGAGACGGCCAGCTTCCTCGCCGGCGGCGAGTTCCCGATCCCCAGCTCGAACGGAATCAACGGCACGTCGATCGAGTTCAAGCAATATGGAGTCAGCCTGGCCTTCACCCCCGTCGTCCTGGAGGGCGGCCGGATCTCGATGCGGGTCCGCCCGGAAGTTTCGGAGCTGTCCGACGATGGGTCGATCCAGATCAACGGTTTCCGGGTCCCGTCGCTGACCACGCGGCGGGTGGAGACGACCGTGGAGCTGGGCTCCGGCCAGAGCTTCATGATCGGCGGCTTGCTCCGCAACGGCAGCAACAACAGCGTGGACAAGGCGCCGGTCCTCGGCAACCTGCCCATCCTCGGCGCCCTGTTCCGCTCGAACAGCTTCCGCCGCAGCGAGACCGAGCTGGTGATCGTGGTGACTCCGTATCTGGTGAAGCCGGTCAACGCGAGCCAGATCGCGCTTCCCACCGACGGCTACCGAAGCGCCACGACGGCGGAGCGGGTCTTCCTCGGCACCGACGAATATAATCGAGGCGACGTCCGCCGCCCCGGCCCGACCATGGCCGAGCCGCGGACTGCGGCGCCCGGAATGGTCGGCGTTGCGAGCGGCCCCGCCAGGCCCCTTCCCGCCCCCGCGCGGGAGCGCCAGGTCGAGGCCAAGGCCACTCGCCCGCAAACGCCTGCCGCCGCTCCCGGCTTCAGCTTCTGACCGATCGAAAGGACGTGATAATGGCACGCATCAAGTCTCTCGCCGCCCTCGTCTCGATCGGCGCCGCCCTCGCTTTCTCCGCCGCCGCCGACGCTAAGCGGCGCGAGAGTCGCGACGCCAGCCGCGGCCTCGATTCGCTCAACCAGCCGGTCGTCCAGCGCACCGACTATCTGCTCGACCTCGCCGACTATGGCGGCCTCAGCGACGCCGACCTCGGCCAGCTCGACTCCTGGTTCACATCGCTCGGCCTCGGCTATGGCGACCATGTCTTCGTCGAACGGGGGACCAGCGCCGGACGCCAGGACGTCGCCCGCCTCGCGGCGGACTATGGCCTGCTGATGAGCCCCGGCGCCCCGATCCTGGAAGGCGACGTGCCCTCGGGCACGGTTCGGGTGATCGTCAGCCGAACCACGGCGAGCGTTCCCGGATGTCCCAATTACCGCAAGGAAGGTGGGCCGAGCTCCACGTCGTCCAATTACGGCTGTGCGATGAACTCCAACCTCGCCGCGATGATCGCCGATCCGAACGATCTGGTCCTCGGCCAGGTCGGTAGCGTCACCGGCGATGCGCACACCTCCTCGAAAGCCATCCGGGTCTACCGGCAGACTGCGCCGACCGGGACCAAGGGCCTCACCGACGTCAGCACCACCGGGGGTAAATAAATGAACGCGCCATTCAACGCCTCCCGCGCCGCAGCGCTTCGCGATCCCTTCAGCGCCTTCGTCTGCGACGACGCCACGGCAGAGCTGCTTCGGCCGATCGCCGTCGAGCATGGCTGGGCGCCGGAGAAGGTCAACAAGGGCGGCCTGCGCAACGCGGTGCAGACCCTGTCCGTCTCGGCCAGCCCGGCGATCCTGTTCGTCGACCTGTCGGAATCGGGCGATCCGCTCAACGACATCAACGCTCTCGCGGAAGTCTGCGAGCCCGGCACGGTGGTGATCGCCGCCGGCCAGGTGAACGACGTGCGGCTCTACCGCGACCTCGTCGCCTCGGGCCTGCAGGATTATCTGCTCAAGCCCTTCACGCCCGACCAGCTGCGCGACAGCTTCGCCAATGCCCAGATGACCATCTCCGGTCCCAGGGTGAACGAGGCCGCGAGCGAGAAGCCGCACGTCATGGCGGCGGTGATCGGCGTCCGCGGCGGGGTCGGAGCCTCGACCCTGGCGACGTCGCTGGCGTGGATGATGGGCGACAAGGGCGGCCGCTCGACGGCGCTGCTCGACCTCGACATCCATTTCGGCACCGGAGCGCTCGCTCTGGACCTCGAGCCCGGCCGGGGCCTCACCGACGCCATCGAAAATCCGAGCCGGATCGACGGGCTGTTCATCGAGCGGGCGATGGTCCGGGCCAATGAGAAGCTTTGCGTGCTTTCCGCCGAAGCGCCGCTCAACCAGCCGCTGCTCAACGACGGAAGCGCCTTCTTCCAGCTCCAGGAAGAGCTTCGCAACGCCTTCGAAAGCACCGTGCTCGACCTTCCGCGCTCGATGCTGATCCAGCATCCGCACCTCGTCCAGGACGTCCATGTCGCGATCGTCGCGGTCGAGTTCACCCTCGCCGCGACCCGCGACGCCATCCGGATCCTGAGCTGGCTCAAGGCCAACGCGCCCCAGGCCAAGGTGCTCGTCGTCGCCAACCGGGTGCCGGCGGGAGCGCAGGAGATCAGCCGCAAGGATTTCGAGCAGTCGATCGAGCGCTCGGTCGATCTCGTCATCCCGTTCGAGCCGAAGGCGGCGGCCCAGGCGGCCAAGCTCGGGCAGCCGTTCGCCAAGGTGGCGACTTCGTCGAAGATCCAGGGTCCGCTGACGCAGCTGGTCACTCTCACCACCTCGACCGTCGAGAGCGGCGAGGCCAGCGTCGAAAAGGCGAATGACGGGCCGAAGTCACTGCTCGACAAGCTCAATCTCAAGGGCCTCGTCGCGAAGAAGCCGAAGCCGGCGACGGCATGAACGGGCGCGGGCGTGACCGCCGGCGCGTGAATAGGAGCAGCCTGTGCTGAGCTTTCCGATCCTGATGCTGGGCGGCGGTGTGCTGGTCGTGCTCGCGCTGATGGTGTTCGCCATGGGCGGGCCCAACGTCTCCAAGGCGTCCAACCGCCGGCTCGACAGCGTTCGGGAGCGGCACAGCAAGTCCAACGAGGTCGCCGCCCAGGCGCAGCTCAAGCGCATATTGCAGGGCCGCACCCAGACCAAGATGGACGGTCTGGCGCAGCGGCTCATCCCCAAGCCCGCCTTGCTTCGCAGGCGGCTCCAGCAGACCGGCCGCAACTGGACCCTGGCTCAATACGGGCTCGTCTCGCTGGGAATCATCGTCGTCCTCACCCTGCTCCTGTCCCTGAAGGGGCTCCCACTGCTGCTTTCGCTGATGGTCGGCTTGTTCGCCGGAGTCGGTGTGCCGCACTTCATCATCGGCAAGATGATCAAGCGCCGGGTCGCCAAGTTCACCGCCCGCTTCCCCGACGCCATCGAGCTGATGGTCCGCGGCCTGCGCTCGGGCCTGCCCATTTCCGAAACCCTCGGGATCGTCGCGGACGAGCTTCCGGGCGCGATCGGCGACGAGTTCCGGACCGTGTCCGACAAGATGAAGATCGGCCGGACGATGGAGGGCGCGCTCCAGGACGTCGCCGACCGGCTCGGAACCCCCGAATTCCAGTTCTTCGTCATCACCCTCGCCATCCAGCGGGAGACCGGCGGCAACCTCGCCGAGACCCTCGCCAACCTTGCCGAGGTGCTGAGGAAGCGGGCGCAGATGAAGCTGAAGATCAAGGCGATGTCGTCCGAATCCAAGGCCTCGGCCTGGATCGTGGGGTCCCTCCCCTTCATCGTCTTCCTGCTGATCTGGTTCATCAACGGCAAATACATGCAGACCTTCTTCGTCGACGAGCGGCTGATGATCGCGGGCGCCGGCGGGCTGGTCTGGATGGGGATCGGCGTGTTCATCATGGCCAAGATGGTCGACTTCGAGATCTAGGACGGCTTCAGCATGACAGTACCTGCATCCGGACCGACCATCATGGGGATCGACGTGGTGATGGTGGCGACCTTCATGGCCGCGACCGCCACCTTCGCCGTGCTCGTCGCCATCTACGCCGCGACCACGGTCAAGGACCCGATGGCCAAGCGCGTCAAGGCCCTCAACGAGCGGCGCGAGCAATTGAAGGCGGGGATCGTCGCCTCGACCTCGAAGCGGCGGCGCAACATCACCAACAAGAACGAGGTCGCCGACAAGGTCCGGAGCGTCCTCGGTTCGCTGAAGATGCTCCAGGCGGAGCAGCTCGAAAAGGCCCAGCGCAAGCTGATGCAGGCCGGAATCCGCTCCAAGGACCTCGCCGTCGTCGTCATCTTCGCCCGGCTGGTGCTTCCGATCGTGATCGGCTCGACCGTCATCGTCGGCGTCTATTTCCTCGAATGGTTTCCCGAATGGGGCCCGATCAAGCGCTACGGCCTCACCGCCTTCTCGCTGGTCGGAAGCTACAAGGCGCCCGACGTCTGGCTGAAGAACAAGATCTCGAAGCGCTCCAACGCAGTCCGCAAGGGCCTTCCCGACGCGCTCGACCTGCTGGTCATCTGCGCCGAGGCCGGCCTCACCGTCGACGCCGCCTTCAACCGGGTCGCGCGCGAGCTCGGCAAGGCCTATCCCGAGCTGGGCGACGAATTCGCGCTGACCTCGATCGAATTGGGCTTCCTCACCGACCGCCGCTCGGCCTTCGAGAATCTCGCCAACCGGATCGACCTGGAAGCGGTGCGCGGGGTCGTCACGACCATGATCCAGACCGAGAAATACGGAACTCCGCTGGCCAGCGCTCTTCGCGTCCTGGCCGCCGAGTTCCGCAACGAGCGGATGATGCGCGCCGAGGAGAAGGCCGCCCGGCTTCCGGCGATCATGACCGTGCCGCTGATCCTGTTCATCCTGCCGGTGCTGTTCATCGTCATCCTCGGCCCGGCAAGCTGCTCGATCTCGGACAATTTGTTCAAGTGAAGTCCGCCCTGAGGCAGCGACGCGAACGCCGAAGGCGATCGCTAGCTGGCTCAGGAGACGGACGAGCCCGGCCGGCGGGTCGGCTGGCCAATCCAGCGAGCCCGTCCGACGTCACGGCCGCCCGTGACGTCTCTCGCCACGGAACCATTCCCCTCCCCCGCCATTGATCCGCCGCCGAAACAAGCGACGGAGACCGCCCCGTGACCCTCTTCACCCCCGACCAGTGGCTCATCGTCGCGCTCGTCTTCGTTCTCGGCCTGGTGCTCGGAATGGCGCTGATGGCCGGCGGCAAGTGGAAGCGGCGCTACCGCGAGGAACGCGCCCGCGCCGACGGACTCGCGGCGGAGAACAAGCGGCTCCAGAAGGAGACCGGGGAAATGGACACCCTGCGCCACGCGGCCGCGAGGGACGAGGCCCGGCGGCGCCCGGACGGACCGGGGCCGCTCTAGTCGCGCACTCGCAAAATGCCCTGCCCTCCTTGGTCACACTGAACTTGTTTCAGGGTCCAGGCTAGAGCGGCCCGGACCTTGGCGCGTCTCGCCAGACCGTCGCGCTGCGCCCGCCCGGATCCTGAAACGAGTTGAGGATGACGAGCGGCGTGTCTGTTCAGCGGGGCGTCAGGCGCGGCGCGCTTCTGTCCGGCCCTGCTAAGCGGGAGTCGGCGATGAACTGGATTCACGGAGCGATCGCGGCGGCGGCCTTGCTGGCGCCGGCGGCGGGCCAGGCCCAGCTGGTGAGGCAGGATTTCTGCCTCGGGCTGGAGCAGCTGGTCGAGGCCGCTCGCGACGAAGGCGGCTTCCTCGGCCTCGAGCGCTCGAGGGCCGCCCCGCCCCATCTCGGCTTCCGCCACGGCTGCCGCGCCACGGGCGACGAGACGAGGCAATATTGGCTGTGCACGCAGAATTTGGCGCCGGCCGAGATGAGCGGCGACGCCCTCGCCGCGCGGGTCGCGGCCTGCCTGCCCGAAGTGGCGCGCTCCACCGGCGATTACGGGCGCGACGCGGTCTTCACCCTTCCCCACGCCCGGATCCGGATCGACGAGCGCGGCGGCCCCGGGGCGAAGGTCGGGCGGATCGTCACCCTGGTGGTGGAAGCGATTCCGGCGCGCTAGGCGGCGTCCTCAGTCGAGCTTGCGGATGGTCGAGTTCAGCGTCGCGGCCTTGAAACCGAACTTCCTGAACACCATCCGGTTGGACGCCGTCCGGCCGCCCGGATGGAGCGTGATCCACTGCTCGACCTGCGCGGAGGCCTCGCGCGCCTGATATTTGAGGTGGAGGACGTTGCCCCTGATGTCGCCGGTCACGGGGCCGATGGCGTCGGAGATGGTTCCGCCGACCCGGTTGGGGCCGGACCGGACCAGCCGCCAGGAGCGGCGGCGGGCGGGCTTGCCTTCCTCATAGACCATCTGCTCGAGGATCAGCGCGCCGGACCTGTCGAGCCTCCCGCGGCTGACGTCGCGGACCTTGTGCGACCCGCCGATGGTCATGTTCACGATGCCGGAACCTTCGGTCCGGCCGACGAAGAAGGCTTCGGGGGCGGTAACCGCGGGCGCGGCGGCGAGGAGAAGCAAGGCGGGGAGGATCATCCCCGCCGACTACCGGAATAATCGCGGCGGCGATAGCGCCCCGCCCGTCATCCCGGCGAAAGCCGGGACCTCGGGACAAGAAGTCTCGGCGGGTCTCCCCGAGGTCCCGGCTTTCGCCGGGATGACGATGGGGTCGCTGGGTCCCTACCAGACCCTCACCCGCTCCTCCGGCGGAAGGTACATCCTGTCGCCCGGCTTCACGTTGAACGCCTTGTAGAAGGGGTCGAAATTCCTCAGCACCGCATTCACCCGGGCGAAGCTGGGGGAGTGCGGGTCGGTCTCCATCAGCTGGCGAAGGAAGGGCTCGCGATAGACGGTCCGGTAATGCTGGGCATAAGAGAGGAAGAAGCGCTGGTTGCCGGTGAAGCCGTCGATGACCGGCGCCTCCTTGCCCTTCAGCGACAGCCGATAGGCCTTGTACGCCATCGAAAGCCCGCCGAGATCGCCCAGGTTCTCGCCCAGGGTGAGCTTGCCGTTCAGGCACTTCTTGCCCTCGTCCAGCGGACAGATCGCGTTATATTGCGCCTCGAGCCGCTCGCCGAGCTTCTTGAAGGTGGCGGCGTCCTCGGGGGTCCACCAGTTCCTCAGCGTTCCGGTGCCGTCGTAGCGCGAGCCGTTGTCGTCGAAGCCGTGGCCGATCTCGTGGCCGATCGTCGCGCCGATCGCCCCGTAATTGACCGCCGGGTCGGCGCTCGCATTGAAGTTGGGCGCCTGCAGATAGCCGGCCGGATAGGCCATGTCGTTGGCGGTCGGCATGTAGTAGGCGTTCACCGTCTGCGGGGTCATCAGCCACTTGTCGCGGTCGACCGGCTTCCTCAACTCGTCGAGCTGGTCCCGCCATTGCCAGCGGGCGGCGGAAAGGCGGTTCGCCACCGGGTCGTTCGAAGTGACGGCGAGCCCGTCATAGGTCTCGAACTTGTTGGGATAGCCGATCTTGACCCGGAGCGCGTCGAGCTTGGCCTTGGCCGCGGTCCTTGTGGCCGGGGTCATCCAGGCCAGGTCCTTCAGATTCTCGGTCATTGCGAGGCGCAGGTTCGCGACCAGCTCCTCCATCGCCGACTTGCTCGACGGCGGGAAGTGGCGCTCGACATAGACCTTGCCGACCGCCTCGCCGAGGCTGCCCTCGACCTCGGAGACCCCGCGCTGCCAGCGGTCGCGCTGGCGCTCGCGGCCCTGCAGATACTTGCCGTAGAAGGCGAACTGGGCGTCGTCGATGTCGCTCGGAAGCAGGTCGGCATTGCCTGAGAGCAGCCGGACGCCCATCCACGCCTTCCAGGTGTCGAGCGGGGTCGCCATGATCAGGTTCATCATCGCCGGAAGGCCGGTGCCGAGCTTGGCGAGCTGCTCCGGAGTGAGGTTCTGCGACTTGATCTTGTCGGCCGAGGGCGGGACGTTCATCACGTTGAAGCGGTCGGTGGGAAGGATCTGGCGCCCCGCGAGGTAGCGCTCGATCGGGAAGGGCCGGGCCATCGCGGCCAGCTCGGCATAGGACATCCGGTTGGTGGTGAGCTCGGGGTTGCGGGCCAGCGCCCGGTCCCACATCGCCGCCGCGATCTTCTTCTCCAGTGCGTAGACGCTCTCGGCCGCCGCCCGGGGCGCGGCGTGGCCGGCCTTGCCGAGCAGGAAGGTCAGATAGTCGAGATACTTGCCGCGCATCTCGATATTGCGCGGATTGTCGACCAGGTAATTGTCCCGATCGGGAAGCCCGATCCCACCGATCCCGTAATAGAGGATGTTGCGGTTGGGATCGCCGCGGTCGATGCTGACGAAGGTGCCCATCGGCGCCGGATAGCCGGTGACCGACCACAAGGCCGCGAGCTCGTCATGGCTCTTCACCGCCGCGATGCGGTCCAGATACGGCTTGACCGGCGCCAGCCCGGCCCGGTTGATCGCCTCGACGTCGACATAGGCCCGGTACATGTCCGCGACCCGCCCCTCGAGGCTCCCCGGTGCGTTCCGCCGCGCCGCGAGATCGTCGATGATCCCCTTGACCGCCCGCTCCGACCCGATGCGGAGGTTGGTGGTGACCCCGTAGGAGGGATATTTCGCAGGAATAGGCGTGGCGGCCTTCCACTTGCCGTTGACGTAGGCGTCGAAATCGTCGCCGGGCTTGATGGCGGGGTCGAGATCGGCGGGGTTGAGGCCCCAGCCGGGGAATTGCATTTGGGGCGGGTCTTCCTCGGATGCGGTGGCGGCCGGCGCGGCCGGCGCGGTCTGCGAGAAGGCGGAACCGGATGCGGCAAGCGCCAGCAACGCCGCCGAACCCATGAAAAGCGTAAACCCACGTGTCATTTCGTTATTCCCCCGCGAAAACAGCTGTAGTCGGGCCTTGTAGCGCGGCAGGCCTTCGCCCTGCTTACCCATGTTTGCGCAATTGACGGCCGAGACCAAGGCCCGAATGATTGCCGAATCCGGACGAAGGTCAGGAAAGTCAGGGGGTATCGCGCACCCGCGCGCCCGCGCGCGAGGCGGCGCGGCCGGTCCGCCGGACGGAGCGGAGCGAATCGCGGCGATGGGCGACGATGCTTAGAGTGGATCACGAACTAGCGGGGTAGGAAAGTTCTTCTTCTGTTCCGGCGATGTTAGACATCGCGGCGGTGACAGGCGGGCTTCCCCTCCTCGTAGACCATCTGCTTGAGGATGAGCGCGCCCGATGACAGCAGCAGCCGCCTCGACAGGTCGAAGGGGCCATTCAGTGCCTTTAGACCCTCGCTGATGGGCAACCAGTGAAACGCCAAGCGGTGCTTTGGCCAAGTGGACGAAACCAGATGACGGGCTACAGGGCGTTGCAGGATCGCGGAGTGAAATCGAGGAGCTACACCTAACCTAAGAGCAGAAGTGTTATTGTATTCAGAGCTTGAGAACGCAAACTTCACACACAGCGTAAGCCGGCCAGCACGTCAAAGACATCCATAGCGCAGGATTGAGTGATTTTGTGTGGCAACCGCAAGTAAATTATGTTTTGTAGCGTCAGCGCGTAGTGGGGGAAGGAATGAGCGCATATCATGCCTTGGTAGCGGTAGCGGCCGGTCTCTTAGCTATCGCATTTACCATCTACGCATATCTGTGCTGGAAAAACCTACCAATTCTGGAAAGTCAACGCACTCCGAGAACCTTTGTTGACCTTTTTAGCCATTTGCCTGTCACAGAGTCAGGCCCGGCCCCGCACGTCATTGCCGGCGCGAGCTTGCTAACAGGGCTCTCCTTGCTGGTCGGAATTTTCTTGGCTGATCGCATGGGGGAGGAAGAACGATTTTTCGAGATCACCATTGCATCGGCTGGTCTCCTTATTGCCGTCTCATTCTCCTTTGTAACTATATGGACTTTATGGCAGACACGCCGAATAGATTTCCGGGCCGGCTATAAGATTTTTGATTTTCTTGACCTTATCAAGAAGCTAAATTTGGAACTCGATGCCCTAACTAAGTCCTATGTGGAGGTATATGACAAGCGAGCTCAACCCTTTCACAGGGTCTATCTAGTTACAACCGAACCCTTCCTCGGCAGCTTGTCCTATAAAGACCTACCCGCTCAAAAGGCGTTTCGAAACCATCTGGAAGAACTTAGCAAACTTAGAGCTCAATCATTGAGATCCAAGGCCAATGGAGACCAGACGTTTGAGTTCCATGTGGTATGTGGAGACGCAGAAACAATCCTGAAGTTCCATCGGGAATTCTATAACGGAGCCAATCAGCCTGTCGAGGAAATCGAGCGTGCCGCAAAGGAGGCCAATCAGGACATAGCGCGGTTCAACCAAATGGTACAAGAAGCAGGTGGGGAAGGTCCGTTCTACCGGACTAATAGGATTCCACCTGTACAATTCATGGTAATAGGTAATAAGCTGTTCGAGTTCACGCTTGAGAGCCAAGGAAGTATGACAGAGATATTCAATACACAAGTCGTTTTCGACACAAGATTTTGTAGAAATTACATTGAGACGTTCGATGTATTCAGAGAGTTTGTTCGGAATCCCGATGAAGATATTGCCGCTTGACATTGCATAACGCATGCTTGGCGGACTTCATGCAGATTAGATGAAGGACTGGACCGATGTTTCGCAATCCCAAGAGTCGGTTAATAGCTGCCATGTGTGCCGTTTTGGCGGTAATCATTGTTGGAATTGCGCTGGCCTGGAATCGGCCCTGGCATGAACCCCGAAATGATGTCGTTCGCGTTGGTTACTTGCCCATATACGTCGACTTGCCCCTCTTCGTTGCACAGGAGAGGGGCTTTTTCCGGAACCGTTGTATCGAAGTGCAACTCAAACGCTTTCAAGCTAGCCCAGACATGGGTTCCGCGTTGGTAGGCGGCCGGGTAGATGCTCTCGCGTCTGTCGCTACCAGCTCAGCACTAGCAATTGAAACCAGAGACGCGGCACGATATCGAATTTTCCTCGTCGATGCTGAGACGCCGCAGAATCCGTTGTCCTCGTTGCTGGTTTCATCCACATCGCCGATACGGTCGGTAGACCAACTTCGTGGGAGGACCATCGGTTCTTTTCCCGGCCCGACGGCTCAAACATTTGCTCCCCTAGCGCTGGCAAGGCTTGGACTGCCGCGTGGGAGCTATCAAATCCAAGAACTGGAGATTGGAGCCCATCTCACTGCCCTGGAGACCGGGCGAATCGATGCTGTCGTAACCTACGAGCCGACCGCCACCCAAGGGGTGATCAAATACCGCAGCCGGCGTCTCGTCCCGGCCCTCATCGAGACGAATGTTATTTCCCCGTGGCAAGCCGGCCTTTGGGTCGTCAGCACCGAGTTGGCGCAGGAACGGCCAGAGGTTGCTCATCGCTTCGTGCTCGCCATCTACGACGCCGTTCGCTTCATCCGCAGCAATCCCAAGGAAGCCAAGCGTGCGCTGGAGCGATACACTAGCATCGAACCAGCCATCGCCGAGCAGACTCCGAACATTCCCTTCACCATGGTGGGCGAGGCAGATCTTGTCACGTTGCAGCGCCACGCCGACCTGCTGACGAAGTCCGGAACCTTGTCCCAGTCGGTGGACGTCAGCCGTCTCATCATGGCGATGGAACGCGAACCGAGCTCAACGACGTCATCGTGCACATCGTCTCGCTGAAGGATGTCGCACTCGCAATGCCGCAGCCTCAGACACGGTCTGCGGAACGGCTTCTGATGTCGCATCTTTCATTCGATCTCATGGCCGGGGAAAATCTCGCTATTCTGGGACCAAACGGCAGCGGCAAAACCACTATTCTCAATCTCATTCGGGGTATCAAAGAGCCCTCAAGGGGAACGGTGCGCGTGCAGGCTTCTGACGAAGAAGTCGCGCATATGCCCCAAGACTACCGGCTGGCGCTGTTTCCCTGGCTGACGTTTGGGACCCACCCCATCCTTTATGGGAACTTTCCCAACGGCTTCGACGACGAGACGTTTGATGAGGCGGTTGAGGCCTTCGGACTGGCGGGACTTCGCAATCAGCCGGTCTATTCGCTGTCTGGAGGTGAGCAGCAGCTACTGCTTCTGTCCTCAATCATGTCGTGCCGAGCCTCGCTCTATTTGATGGACGAGCCATTTTCAGCTGTCGATATCAAGCGCAAGGGCGCGGCCATTGAGTTCGTTCACGACCGCATCAGGGATCTCAGTGCCTCCGTCATATTCGTCACGCACAATATTCAGGATGTTGGATTACTGGCTTCGAAGGTACTGATTGTAAGCGGAGTTCCGGACGTAGTTCCTCAGTTATACGAGAGACAAAATGTCGAAAATTTCGAGGAAACGATCCGCGACGTCGCGGGTATTTAATGTCACGAAGCCAGCGGTGGTGCTTTGTGCTGTGCTCATAATCTTGGAACTATGGATGCGATGGGTGCAGGCAAGCCCCGCTGCTTTCGCCACGCCCAGCGAGATCCTCATTGCCCTGCCATGGTTCGTCTTTCCCAACGGGGGGCTGGGAGACTTGGCTGCGACGGCGCACCGGACCGGATGGGCGTTCCTTCTCGCATTAACGATCGGGAGCCCCTTTGGCTTTGCCGTCGCAAAGTCGCGTCGTTTCAGAGTGGAGGGCGCTTTCGTCCTGGACTTCCTCCGGTCCATTCCGGCAACAGCCCTGGTGCCCCTGTTTCTCGTCATATTCGGCCTCGATGATTTCTCGAAAATCGCCGTCGGCGCATTCAGCGGATCGTTGGCGATTGCCATCTCCATCATCATCGGCTTCGAAAGCCTAAACCAAGAGCGAATGAGAACGGCTGACCGAATTCACCTGCGGGGCTTGCAACGCGTTTTTTACTATGAGTTGCCGGAACTCACTCCGTCATTCTTTGTCGGTCTACGCGCCGCGGCGTCACTGTGCCTCATACTCGTAATTGTGGCGGAGATGTTCATCGGCTCCGAAGATGGGCTTGGGAAAGTCATCATGGACCGCCGTTACTCCGACAACGTGCCCGGGCTCTACGCAGCGATCGTTATCTCGGGTTTGCTGGGGTATCTGATCAACTTGGCCCTCGCCGCCGTTGCTGGCAGGATTTCCGCGAGGATGAGCGGTGCGAGATTTGGCGGCACCGTCGCAACAACCGGCTTCTGACCCGATCAGACGAGCCTGCTCTGCTTGACCGCAGCTTCGATAAAGCTCGCAAACAGCGGATGCGGGCGAACGGTTTGCTCTTCAGCTCCGGATGGAACTGCACCCCGACGAACCAGGGATGGTCGGGCCGCTCGAGAATCTCCGGCAGCGCGCCGTCCGGGCTGATGCCAGAGAACAGCAGCCCCCCGCCTCCAGCGCGCCCTTGTAGTGGATGTTGACCTCGTAGCGGCGGCTACGGCGCTCCGCCCCCGCCCCCTACTGCACCGTATCCCCTCCCCCCTGCTGGAAGTCGAACTGGGGTTCCTGCCGCCGCTTCGGGTTCTGGTCGCCGAGATTGTAGGTGAGGCCGAGGAGGACGACGCGGCCGATGCCGCGTTGCTCGAAGCGGTCGCGCAGGGTCGGCGTGTCGAAGACGACGACCTGCTTCGCGCTGCTCAGGACGTCCTGGCCGGTGACGAGGAGGCTGAGGCGATCGTTCACCTTGCGGCGGTAGCCGAGGTTGAGGATCGGCCCGGAGCGGCGATGGCCCTGGGGAAGGAGCTGGCGCCCGGAATAGGCCGCGTTCAGCTGGAAGAAGTCCTTCCTGGTCGGCTGCCAGCCGAGATTGACTCGCGCGGTCCCCGTCGTCCCGGAGCGTCGGGCGGAGATCCCGTTGGTCCGCGAGTCGATCGCGTTCCAGAGGAAGGTGGCCGAGGCGTTGTAGGTCAGCGTCTTGGAGAGCTTGCCGTTGGCGATCGCCTCGACGCCCGCCCGCTCCGCGGTGGCGAGGTTGGCGCGGGTGGTGAGGAAGATTCCGCCGCCGAGGTCGGAAATGATGTCGGTGACCCCGCCGCGGGAGCGCCGGTAGAAGCCGGTCAGCGACCAGAAGGTCCCCGCCTTGCGGCGCTGCCAGCCGAGCTCGAACGAATCGGTGACCTCGGGCCTGAGATCCGGATTGCCCCGCCTCAGATTCTGGGGGTCGATGTAGAAGGTGTAGGGGTTGAGGTCCTGCGGCGAGGGGCGCTGGATTCGCCGGCTGTAGCTCGCCTTGAGCTGCTCGCGCTTGCTCAGCTCGTAGCCGAGGTGAAGCGTCGGATAGATGCGGAAATAGTCGTTCTCGAAGCTCACTCCGTCGGTGACCTGGTCCAGCTCGGTTTCCGCCTGCTCGAGCCGGAGGCCGGCCTGGGCGTCGAGCTTTCCGACCGGGAAGACGAAGGTGCCGAACACGGCGTGGATCGCCTGGCCGTAGTCGAAGCTGTTGGTGAGGGCGGGAACCGGCGCGAGCGCTCCGAAGCCCGGCCCGCGCTCGCCCGAAAAGTCGAAGTCGCTGCGCGCGAAGCTGCCCTGATAGCCGAGGTTCAGGGTCGATTCCTCGCCGAGCCGGCGCTTGTAGTCGAGCTTGACGCTCTCATCGGCACGGCGGATCGAATTGCGAATCCGCTCGACGAAGTCGGGGGCGACGGCGAAGTCGGTAACCGCCTCGACGTCGCGATTCAGGCGGACCCGTTCCACCTCGAGGTCGGCGGAAAATTCATGGTCCTTGCCGGGCAGGGTCCGGCGCCAGGAGAGGTGCGCGGAGGGACCGCGCTGCCTCAGGTCGATCTCGGCGGAGCGCGCGTAGGACAAAGCGGGGTTGGCGGCGACGAAGCTGTCGCCGCGCTCGACCTTGCCGCGGCCGTCCCTGTAGCCGAGCTCGGCGCTCAGGCGGTTCGTCTTGTCGACATCATATTCGACTCCGGCGCGGGCATTGGCGAAGGCGTTGCGCTGGTCGATCTCGGCCTCCAGCCGGCTGTCGACGAACGCGCCGGTGGCCGGGTCGAGGCGCGAGCGAAGCTGGACGGCCTCGGTCTCGCCGGTGAAGCGGCGGTAGCCGAGCTCCCCGGTGAGGGTGAGGTCGCCCCCGTTATGGGTGCCGCTGAGGCTGAGCGCGCCGCGGCCCTCGAGGCCGGCGGTCGCCCGGACGGTGCCCGTGGTCATGGCCTTGCGGGCCTGGCGGGTGACGAGGTTGATGATTCCCCCCGAGCCTTCGGGACTGTTCGCGGCCGACGGGTTGGTCATCACCTCGACCCGCTCGATCCGGCCTGCGGGCATCGACAGGATGGCGTCGCCGCGATTGTCGCCGCGAAGCATTGCGGAGGGCCGGCCGTCGATGTGGATGATCACTCCCGGATCGCCGCGAAGGCTGACATTGCCCTGGAGGTCGACCTCGACCCCCGGGACGGCCCGGAGCGCGTCGGCGAGAGTGCCGTTCTGCACCTGGAGATCATTGGCGACGCTGAAGCTCGTCCGGTCCGGAGTGGCGACCACCTCCGCGCGGGTGCCGGTGACGACCACCTCCTGGGGGCGCTCGCCAGGGGAACCGGGAGTCGGCCGGGCGGGGGAATTCGAAGGCACCCGCGGCGCCTGCTCGGGTGCCTGGGCCAAGGAGGAGGCGGCCATGGACGCAGCGAGGGCGGCGATCGAGCAATGGATTCGAAACAGGGTCGTACGCATCTCTATGTTGCCTTTGGAAGCGGGTTATCGCGGTGCGAGGGGCCGGATCTTCGCCGCCCTCATCGCGCCCTTCCGTGCAGACGGCGTGAGGAACCGGCGGATTCCTGTGGATAGACGGCAAAATTTCCCCTCGCATCTGTACTGCCGTATTACGTCACCAACACAGCTAGTCAACAGCCCTGCGAGCGAGCGGCGCGATTTCGCAATATCGGTCTAGCGCCCGAGGTCGCGGTGCGGGATTCAGCCGGCGGCACCCGCCCGGCCAAGGCCTCGGACGCAGCCGCGCGAACCTTGAATTTGATGATTGTTCGTGCTATGTTCCCAAGTCGAGTCTTACTCGCGGAAGGAGGATTTCAGATTGGCGACGCGTCAAGCCGATTTAAGGCGTCACGCTCGCAGATGGGAGCTGCAGAAGTCGCGTCAGCCGAAGGTCACACTAAACAGCGTGACATCGTGAACTTCATGAACTTCACCCGGGAAATCGCACCGGTTTCGGGCGGCGGATCAGAGGCGGCTCCGCCCTGCCTTCAGTCGAACGCGCCGTCCGGTGGCCCCGCCGTGGGCTGGGCGTCGGCGACGGCGGCGGCGATGAGGACGAGGACGACGATTGCGCCGACCACGATGAGGATCGTGCCCTTGGAGCCGCCGAGGTCGAGGCGGCGGCCGAGATCGGCGGTGGGACGGCCGCCGATGTAGAAAGCGGGCTTGCCCGTCTTGGCGAGGCCGAGCTCGATGCCCGGAGCGGCGCCGCCCCGGCCGAAAGTGCCTCCGGCGGGTCGGGCGGCGGTGAACTGGAGACGGGCGGAGGGCTTTGCCCTGGCGGGGCCGCTCAGGGGGAGGCTGAGGCCGATGCCCGCGAACGGAGCGGTGCGGCGCTGGATCGGGTTGGAGTCGCGAAGATCGTCGGCGGCCGCGCAGGGCTGGGCGGCGAGGAACAGGAGGGCAAAAGCGGCGGCGCCATATTTTGGTCTCGACATCGATTTCTCCCCGAATCCGCTCTTGCGGCGGCGGAACGTTGAGGCGCCAGGGCGAAGTTGGAGTCAAGGTCCGGCTCCGCCGGCCTTCTACCGTCCTCTAGACCAGTCGTGACTGCTTAACCGCCGCCTCGATGAAGCTCGCGAACAAAGGATGCGGATCGAAAGGCTTCGACTTCAGCTCCGGGTGGAACTGCACCCCCACGAACCAGGGATGGTCCGGCCGCTCGACGATTTCCGGAAGCGCCCCGTCCGGGCTCATGCCCGAGAACAGAAGCCCCCCCGCCTCAAGCGCCGCCTTGTAGTGGATGTTGACCTCGTAGCGATGGCGGTGGCGCTCCGAGATTCGATCGGCCCCGTAGATGGAGTGGACGACGCTGTTGCCGGCCAGCTTCGCCTCGTAGGCGCCCAGCCGCATGGTGCCGCCCATGTCGCCATTGGCCTCGCGGCGCTGCTGGAGGCCTTCGGGGCTCATCCATTCGGTGATCAGGCCGACGACGGGCTCTTCGGCTTCGCCGAATTCAGTCGAGGTTGCGCCGGTGATGCCCGCCTGATTCCTCGCCGCCTCGATGCAGGCCATCTGCATCCCCAGGCAAATTCCGAAGAAGGGCACCCTTCGCTCCCGCGCGAAGTGGACCGACGCGATCTTGCCCTCGCTGCCGCGCTCGCCGAAGCCGCCGGGGACGAGGATTCCGTGGAGGGGCTCGAGCTGGGCGGGGATATCGGCCTCGGGATGCTCGAAGAGCTCGGCGTCGAGCCAGGAGATCTTGACCTTGACCCGGTTCGCCATGCCGCCGTGGACCAGCGCCTCGGTCAGGCTCTTGTAGGCGTCCTGGAGGCCGACATATTTGCCGACTACTCCGATCGTCACCTCGCCATCCCAGTTGAACAGCCGGTCGACGACATCGTCCCAGCGCGCCATCCGCGGCTCGGGGGCGTCGGCGATCCCGAAGGCTCGGAGGACCTCGGCGTCGAGGCCGGCCTCGTGATATTGGGCGGGGACGGCGTAGATGCTCTTGGCATCCAGCGCGGGGATGACCGCTTCCTTCCGGACGTTGCAGAACAAGGCGATCTTGGCGCGGTCGCTGTCGGGGAGCGGATGCTCGGTGCGGCAGACGAGGATCTCGGGCTGGATTCCGAGGCTGGTCAGCTCTCGCACGCTATGCTGGGTCGGCTTGGTCTTCAGTTCGCCGGCCGCGGCGATGTAGGGGACCAGCGTGGTGTGGACGCTCAATGTGTTCTCGCGGCCGCGCTCGTTGCGGAACTGGCGGATCGCCTCGATGAAGGGGAGCGATTCGATGTCGCCGACGGTGCCGCCGATCTCGCAGATCAGGAAGTCGAGATCCTCTTCGAGGTCGGCGGCGATGAACTCCTTGATCGCGTTGGTGACGTGGGGGACGACCTGGACGGTGGCTCCGAGATAGTCGCCGCGGCGCTCGCGCTGGATGATTCCCTGGTAGATCCGGCCCGAGGTGACGTTGTCGGCCTGGCGGGCGGGAACCCCGGTGAACCGCTCGTAATGCCCCAGGTCGAGGTCGGTCTCGGCGCCGTCGTCGGTGACGTAGACCTCGCCATGCTGGTAGGGCGACATCGTGCCCGGATCGACGTTGAGATAGGGATCGAGCTTGCGGATCCGGACCTTGTAGCCGCGCGCCTGGAGGAGGGCGGCGAGCGCGGCGGCCATCAGCCCCTTGCCAAGCGATGAGACCACGCCGCCGGTGATAAAAATGAACCGCGCCATGGGAGCAAAGGCTTAGCGACGCCGGGCGCGGGAGGGCAAGGGCGCGAATCACTAAAATTCGTCATCCCGGCGAAAGCCGGGACCTCGGGCAGACCCGTCGTGGCTATCCTCGCTGAGGTCCCGGCTTTCGCCGGGATGACGTGTGCCCACCGCTTTCCCGGGAGTGACGGGCGCCGACCCGCCGTCTATGGCCGGGGCCATGCGGGTGGCGATCGTCGGGGCGGGATATTCGGGGACGATCGCGGCGGTCGAGATCGCCCGTGCCGCGCCCGCCGCCGAAATAAGCCTGATCGAGAAAAGCGGCCAGTTCGCGAAGGGCGCCGCCTACGGGACGAATTCGCCGGGCCACCTCCTCAACGTCCGGGCGCGCAACATGAGCGCTCTTGCCTCCGATCCCTCGCATTTCGCCGACTGGGCGGCGGGCGAGGGCCACGGTCCCGATTCTTATGTGCCGAGGCGGGACTACAGGCGTTATCTGGCCGGGCTGCTCGACGGCACCGCCGGAATTTCGAGAGTGGCGGGCGAAGCGGTCGCGGTGGAGGACGAGGGCGTGAGGCTCGCCTCGGGCGAGCTTGTCGGCTGCGATGTCGCAATCCTCGCCGGCGGCAACTACCCGTCGCGGCTCCCGGCGGCCTTCGGCGCCCGGGCGATCCACGATCCCTGGAGCCCCAAAGGCGCCGCGGCCGTGGCGCAGGCGGCCGAGCGCGGCGGCGAGCTTCTGCTGGTCGGAACCGGCCTCACCATGGTCGACATGGCGGTGAGCCTCGAGGAAGCGGGTTTTTCCGGCCGCATCCTCGCCGCCTCGCGCCGCGGCCTGGTGCCGCGCGCCCATGTCTCGCCCGCCGCGGCGCCGCTCGAATGGGACCCGCCGGCGACGCTCGGAGCATTGGTTCGCGCGGTTCGCGGCCGGGAACCCTGGCGCGCCTCGGTCGACGGTTTAAGGCCGCACAGCATCGCCTTGTGGCGGGGCCTCAGCGAGCCTGAGCAGAAGCGCTTCCTTCGCCATTTGCGCCCCTGGTGGGACGTCCACCGGCACCGGATCGCTCCGCGCGTGGCGGCCCGGATCGAGGCGATGCGGGCCTCGGGGCGGCTCGAGATCGCGGCCGCCCGGATCCTCCGGGTCGACGGCGCCGAGGTGATTCTGGCGCGGCGCGGCGGGGGCGAGATCCGCCGGCGCTTCGACGCAGTGGTCAACTGCACCGGGCCCGAGGGCGATATCAGGCGGGTCGGCGATCCGCTGATCCGCAACCTGCTCGAGAGCGAGCGGGCGCGGCCGGACCGGCTGGGCCTCGGGCTCGACGTCGACTCGCGCTCGCGGTTGGCGGGGAGCGGCCCCTCCCCTGCCCTCTACGCGCTCGGCCCGCTGACCAAGGGCGCTTTCTGGGAGATCGTCGCGGTGCCCGACATCCGCGGCCAGGCGGCCGGCGTCGCCAAGGCAATCGCGGCCCTCTGACTACTGGCCTGCGGGGACCGTGCCGTTGCCCGCCGGAGCCTGGGCCGCGGGCGGCTGGCCGGCCGGGACCGCGAGCGGATCCGCGGAAGGCGGGACCGCCGGGGCGATCGGAGCGCTTCGAGGCGCCGTCTTGGAAAGCGACGGATCGATCTTGACCGGCGCCCGCTCCATCGTGGCGAGGCCGGCCAGAGCGATCGACAGGACGACGAACAAAGTCGCGAGGACGGCCGTGGCGCGGGTCAGGAAATCGGCCGCGCCGCGCGCCGACATCAGGCCGGAAGGGCTTCCGCCGACGCCGAGCCCTCCGCCTTCCGAGCGCTGCATCAGGATCACCGTCACCATGGAGGCGGCGACCAGCGACTGGATGATCAGGAGGAAGGTGAACATGGACAGATGGCTTTCGTCTCGGGTGCGTCATCCCGGCGAAGGCTGGGATCCCAGGGAAAACAGGCGCGGAGCCTTCACCCCCCGGGGCCCCAGCCTTCGCTGGGGCGACGGGTCAGGCGCGACTTAGGCGATCGGACGCCCGGCTTCAACTCCTCGCCGCCGCCTCGACGATCGGGACGAACTGGGCGGCGGTCAGGCTCGCTCCGCCGACGAGGGCTCCGTCGACATTGTCGACCGCGAACAATTCCGCCGCGTTGCCGGCGTTGACCGAGCCGCCGTAGAGGATTCGGATCCGCCCGCCGGCATCGCCGAACCGCGCGACCAGCGCGTCGCGGATGCCGCGATGGATTTCGGCGACGTCGGCGGGCGTGGCGGTCCGGCCGGTGCCGATCGCCCAGATCGGTTCGTAGGCGACGACCAGCTCCGACTCGCCGGAAAGCTCGGGGATGGAGCCGGCCAGCTGCGACGTGACCCGCTCGACGGCCCGGCCCGCCTCCCGCTCGGCCTCGCTCTCGCCGACGCAGACGATCGCCTGCAGGCCATGGCGACGCGCGGCCTCCGCCTTGGCCCGGACGATCTCGTCGGTCTCGGCCTGATCCGCCCGCCGCTCGCTATGACCGACGATGGCGAGGCGCGCCCCCGCTTCCTTCAGCATCGGCGCCGAGACGTGGCCCGTATGGGCGCCGGTGTCCTTCCAATGGCAGTCCTGGGCGCCGATGGCCAGACGGCCGGCCCGGGGCACGGCGAGGGGGATGAGAGTGAAAGGCGGGCAGATTGCCACGTCGACTCCCGAGGCCTCCCGGGCGGCGGCGGCAATGGCGGAGAGCTCGCCGAGGGCGGCGCGGCTGCCGTTCATCTTCCAGTTGCCGGCGACGAGCTTGCGGCGAACGTTCATTGATCCAGGCTTCCTCAAAGACCCTCGTCATCCCGGCGAAAGCCGGGACCTCGGCGAGGACGAGCACGGGGCCCCTTACCCACGAGGTCCCGGCTTTCGCCGGGATGACGGTTGAGTGGAGCCGCCTAGCAAGCCTGCCACCGAGAGCCAAGCTTGCCCGAGCCGGGCGGCGCTTCTATGACCCGCGCAAACCATCGCAGGACCTTGGACAAAGATGCTCTCCCTATTCCGCCGCGGCTTCATGGCGAAGATCATGCTGGTCGTCCTCGTCGTCGGCCTGATCGCGATCGTCATCACCGGCTTTGGCACCGGCGGCTCCGGAATGGGCGGCCTCGGCGGCATGAGCGGGACCACCATCGCCAGCGTCGGCGACGAGGAGCTCAGCTCCGCGCGGCTGACCGACGAGGCCCAGCGCCAGCTGACCCGCCTCCGGCGCGAGCGGCCGGAGCTCGACATGGCGGCCTTCCTCCAGCAGGGCGCGCTGGAAGAGGTGCTCGAACAGCTGGTCGACCTCACCGCTGCCGCCGTCTTCGGCCGCCAGCAGGGCCTCGGAGTGTCGCGGCAGATGATCGACCGCGACATCGCGTCAATCCCCGCTTTCCACGACCTCACCGGCCGCTTCGACGATTCGACCTTCCGCGCGGCGCTCGCCCAGGAGGGCATCACCGAGCAGCAGCTTCGGCAGGAATTCGAGGCCAGGCTCCTGCAGCGCCAGTTGCTCGGTCCGGTCGCCCGCTCGGCGCACGTCCCGAACGCGATCGCCAATCAATATGCGTCGCTGCTGCTCGAATCGCGCAGCGGCATCGTCGGGGCGGTCCCGTCGGCGGCGATGGGCGCCGGTGCCGAGCCCAGCGAGGCCGAGCTCACCGCCTTCTACCGGACCAGCCGGGCCCGCTACACCATCCCGGAGCGGCGGGTGATCCGCTATGCGCTCTTCGGACCCGAGACGGTCGCCGCCCAGTCGCAAGCCACAGAGGCCGAGATCCAGGCCGCCTATCGCTCCAACCCGGCCTATGCCGCCCGGGAGACCCGCCGGCTGTCCCAGGTCGTTCTCCCGGAGGCCCAGGCGCGCGCTCTGGCGCAGAAGGTCGCGGCCGGAACCGCCTTCGCCGCGGCGGCCGCCCAGGCGGGACGAAGCGCCGCCGACATCGCTCTGGGCGCCAACAGCCGCGAGGAATATGCCGCCAAGAGCTCTCCCGCCGTCGCCGCGGCGGTGTTCGGAGCCGCCAAGGGCGCCACGGTGGGGCCTGTCCGCGGTCCGTTCGGCTGGCACGTCGTCAAGGTCGAGGATGTCGTCGTCGCGGCGGCGAGGCCGCTCGAAGCGGTGCGCGCCGAGCTCGCCGCCCAGATCCAGCAGCGCAAGTCGGCCAACGCCCTCAACGACCTCGCCGGCCGGATCGAGAATGCGATCAGCGACGGTTCGACCTTCGACGAGATCGCCTCCGCCAACAAGCTTGCGGTGAAGGAGACCGCGCCGGTCACGGCGACCGGGGCGGCCCCTGAGACGCCCGGCTGGCAGGCGCCCGCCGAGCTCCAGCCGATGCTCGAAGGCGCCTTCGCGGTCGAGCCCGGCGAGGATCCGGCGGTCGAGACGATCCAGGAAAACCAGCGCTATGCCTTGGTCGCCGTCACCCGCGCCGTCCCGGCGGCGGCGCCGCCTCTGGCCTCGATCCGCGACCGGGTGAAGGCCGATCTGATCGTCCGCCGCGCCTCGGAGCGCGCGCGGGCCATTGCGAGCGCGATCGTGGCGCGGATCAACGCCGGGACTCCGCCGGCGCAGGCCTTCGCATTGGCGCAGGTGAAGCTTCCGCCGGTCCAGACCCTGACCGCCACCCGCCGCGAGATCGCCCAGGCCAACGCCCAGGTGCCGCCGCCGATGGCGATGATGTTCAGCCTTCCGCGCGGCAAGGCCCGGCTGCTCCCCGCGCCCGACGGTCGCGGCTGGTTCGTCGTCTATCTCGACCGGATCGTGCCCGGCGACGCCAGCAAGGAGCCGGGGATCATCCAGGCGGTCCGGAGCCAGTTCGGAGCGATCATCGGCGAGGAATATGCCCGCCAGTTCACGACCGCCATCCGCGACGATCTGAAGATCGAGCGCAACGACGAGGCGCTGCGCAAGCTCAAGTCGGAGCTGGCGGGCCCCGGCGGGATACAGTGACCGGGCGGGCCGGCACCGGACCCTGATGATCCTCGTCCTCGACAATTACGACAGCTTCACCTGGAATATCGTCCATTATCTGCGCGAGCTCGGCGCCGAGGTGCGGGTCGAGCGCAACGACGCCCTGACCGCGGCCGAGGCGCTCGCAAGCGGGGCGGCGGGGTTCCTCATCTCGCCGGGGCCGGGCCGGCCGGAGGAAGCGGGCGAATCGCTCGCCCTGGTCGCCGCCTGCGCCGAGGCCCGGCGGCCCCTGCTCGGGATATGCCTCGGCCACCAGGCGATCGCCCGGCATTTCGGCGGCCGGATCGTCCGGGCGGACCCGGTCATGCACGGCAAGACCTGCGCGGTCAGCCATGACTGCACCGGCCTGTTCGAGGACCTCCCCTCCCCCCTCACCGCCGCCCGCTATCACTCGCTGACGATCGCGCCGGACAGCGTGCCGGGCTGCCTGGCCGTCAACGCGACCGCCGACGATTCCACCGTCCAGGGGCTTCGCCACGAGGCGCTTCCTATCCATGGACTCCAGTTCCATCCGGAGAGCGTGGCGAGCGAGGGGGGCCACCGCCTGCTCGAAAAATTCATCGGAATCGCGCAACGTTCCGCCGCCGCTTGACAGCATCCGTAACGTTCCCTACACGTTCCTAGTTCGTTTCTCAGGGGACCCGAAATGCTGACGCGCAAGCAGAGTGAGCTTCTGACCTACATCCAGGCCCGCCTCGCCGAGAGCGGCGTTTCGCCTTCGTTCGAGGAGATGAAGGAGGCTCTGGCGCTCAAATCCAAGTCGGGAGTCCACCGGCTCATCTCGGCGCTCGAGGAGCGCGGGTTCATCCGCCGGCTGCCCAACCGGGCGCGGGCGCTTGAGATCCTGCGCATGCCCGAGGGCCAGGCCGGCAATGCCGTCCAGCTCAAGGCGCCGCCGGCCTCGCTCCAGGCGGCCAACGACGTCATCGAGCTTCCGCTCCACGGCCGGATCGCCGCGGGCATGCCGATCGAGGCGCTCGAAGGCCAGACCAGCCTGCCCGTCCCTGCCGCTCTGCTCGGCCCGGGCGAGCATTATGCCCTGGAGGTGGCCGGCGATTCGATGGTCGAGGAAGGCATTCTCGACGGCGACTATGCTCTGATCCGCAAGACCGACATGGCGCGCGACGGAGAGATCGTCGTGGCGCTCATCGACGACAATGAGGCGACCTTGAAGACCTACCGCAAGGAAGGCCAGATGGTCCGCCTCGATCCCGCCAACCGCCGCTACGACCCGCAGCGCTACCGGCCCGAGCAGGTCCGGATCCAGGGCCGCCTCGCGGGGCTGCTTCGGCGATACTGAGCCTGAGTTCGCCCGCCTTTCTCCCCCTCCCTGCAAAGGAAGGGGTTAGGGGTGGGTAGGCGAGCGCAGCGCGACTTGTTCAGCGTCGGAGTTTCGGCCGCCTTCGGCGGACCCACCCCCTGCCCCCTCCCTTTCAGGGAGGGGAGGATTTGAGAGGAGCGTCATGGCGCGATTCAACTATGTCGAGCTTCCGGTAATCGATACCGGCGCCGCCAAGGCTTTCTACGAAGCCGCCTTCGGTTGGAGCCTGACCGCCTTCGGTCCGACCTATGCCGCGACCATGACCGGCGACACCGACATCGGCCTTCAGGGCGATTCGGCGGAAGCGACGAAGGCCCCCCTTCCGGTGATCGACGTCCCGATCTCGAAGCCGCTTTGGCCGCGGTGGAAGCGGCGGGCGGCCGGATAGTCCGCCCGATCTTCGCCTTCCCCGGGGGCCGCCGCTTCCACTTCCTCGATCCGAGCGGCAACGAGCTCGCGGCGGTGAAAGCGGAGCATTAGCCGTCACTCCAGCGAAGGCTGGGGTCCCAGGGCGTGAAAGGCACCACGGCCGTCATGGCCGCAGCCCGCGAAATCGGCTTCCGTGCCGTCTCCGCCCCCGGGGCCCCGGCCTTCGCCGGGGCGGCGAGGCGGCGAAGCCACCTCGTCGGTTGCAATCCGCCGCCGCCGGCTCTAGAGGGCCCCTCTGCCCGACAGGCACGGACGCATAGCTCAGTTGGTAGAGCAGCTGACTCTTAATCAGCGGGTCCCAGGTTCGAGCCCTGGTGCGTCCACCAAGTCCACGACTCTCGCCATGAGCGGAAGCCGCCGGCACGATTTCCTCCGGCACCGGCGAACTGCTAGCCTCGAGCGATGCGGCTGCTGCTTGCCCTGACGATCATCGCCTTTGCCGCCGGCTTCCACTTGCATTGGGCGCTGGGCGGCCGGGCCGGCTATTCCGTTTCACTCCCGCAGCGGCCGGACGGAACTCCCGTGATGTCGCACCGGCTACCCTGGTGGCGACCCGCGGCAGGTGCCGTCGCGGCCGGGCTCGGCGCGCTCGCATTGCTGCTTGCGGCGCACGCCGGCCACGTCGCCGTCCCGCTTCCTCCGGGTTTCGCCCGCGCCGCCCTGCTCGCCACCGGCGCCGCCTTCGTCGCCCGGGCACTCCTCCCCAATCGCTATGTCGGCTTCTTCAAGTCGCTGCGCACGACCCGCTGGGCGCGCTTCGACACGCGCCTCTACAGCCCCCTCTTCCTCCTGCTCGGCCTGCTGCTCGTCGCCCTGGCCGTGGACCCGTGAAATGACCGCGAACGGAATGCGCTGGCGGACCCTCGGCTGCGCGGCGCTGCTTGGCGCTTCGATCGCCTTTCCCCTCGGGCTCATCGTCGGCGGCGGCGGGCTCATCGTCAGCGGCGACGGGACCACCGGCGGGAATGCCGAGGGACCGGCCCGCCCCGAGCCCTCGAGCGGCGAGGCACGGACGGTTCGAAACGTCTATTCGCCGCAAGTCCGAAGCGACCCTTATGTGATCGAGCAGCAGCGCAAGGTGCTTCGGGCGCTGGAGGTGAGCTGCAGCCAGCTGAAGCGGCATTGCGCGGAGGCGGAGCAGGCGCGAAGGCGGATCGAGGAAGCCGAGGCGGGGAGATAGTCCGCCGCGCCGCAGCCCGTCCCGCATTTTTCCATTTTCGCGAAGTGACCGGCCCCGCACCGCTCCGCTAGAAGGCTTCATGCTCACCCCCCTCCCGCCCGGCCATGTCGGCGCCGTCGTCACCTATCTCGAGATGACTTCACGCCCCCCGCTGCGCCCGCTTCCCTCCGCCCCCTTCCGCCTGGAGCGCTGGCGCGATCCCGAACCCGGCCGCTACCGCCTCCTGTTCGAGCGCGTCGGGGGCCGGTGGCTATGGTATTCGCGTCTCCTGATGGACGACGAGAGGCTTCGGGCCGAGATGGCCCAGATTCATGCCGTCGTCGATCCGGCCGGAATCGAGGTCGGAATGCTGGAGCTCGATTTCCGGACGGAGGGCGAATGCCTGATCCGCTTCCTCGGCCTCGTCCCCGAGCTCGCCGGCAAGGGCCACGGCAGGTGGTTGCTCGCCCAGACACTCTCGCTCGCCTGGCAGCCGGGCGTGAGCCGGATCCTCGTCAACACCTGCACGCTCGACCATCCGGCCGCGCTCAAGGCCTATCTCAATGCCGGCTTTACCGCCGTCAGCCGAGCCTTCGAGAGCTTTCCCGATCCCCGGCTGAGCGGGCTCCTGCCGCGCGACTCGGCGCCTCAGATTCCCTTGGCCGGCTCGGCCGGAGGGCCGGAGAGCTGGACGTAGATCCGGGCCACGAGGCACGTCACGAACACGCCGATCGCCGCCGTCGCGAGCGAGGTCAGCAGCAGGTGGATCACCGCCCCGAGCGAACCGTGCTCAATCGGGCCGGCGACGAACGCGATGGCGAGACCGAACACCAGCCGGGCGGCGAGCATCACGACCATCGTCAGCAGGCCCATCAGAAAGGTGAAGGCCAGCAGCTTCCAAAAATGCCCCGCGCTGAGCCTCCAGCTTCGGCGGATCGATCGCAGCGGGCCGAGATCCTCGGCCGCGATCACCGGCGTGATGGGCACAAGCCGGGCGGCGATCGGCAGGGCGACGAGGGCGAAGAGGCCGGTGACCAGGGCCACCCGCCGCTGAGTGTCGGGCGACGGCTCGGGCGCGAGCAGATGCTCCGGCTGCAAGCCGCTCGCGGCGACGATCGGCAGGAGGATGATAACGGCCCCGATAATCGCCAAGGCGGCGAGGACGGCCATGACCGGCAGGCGCCGGAAGGCGCGCCCGATCCCGGCGCCGACGACAGTCTCGCGGCCGACCGCCAGCGCCGAGATCGCCAGCGACCCCGCGAGGTTGAAGGCGAGCGCGATCAGCGAGAGCAGGAAGGGCAGAAGGCTGCCGCCTCCCTCCCCGGGGGTCGGGGCGATAGCCTGGACGACCACGCTCGGCAGCACGATCAGGGCCGCGGCGATGGTGAAAAGGGTGCCGAAGTGGCGCTGCGCGAACCCGGCGGCGTCGTTCCATGCCTCGTTCATCGACAGTCCGGCCATTCGACATCTCCCTGATCGGCCGGACTTATGAGCAGGACCGCGGGCGGGCGCAATCGGCTATCTTGCGTGAGGGCGGCGGAGCCGCGAATGCACCGTGGCAGATGTCGCCCTGCGGCTCGAAAGCCTTACGGACACCGGACAATCGGCGCGCACGCTGACCGTCGCGCCCAAGCGCCGCGCGCTTTCGCTCAGACGCCGTCCCCTTCGGGCTCTTCCAGCGGCGGCAAGACGCCCCTGGGCAGGCCCAGGTCCCGCATTCTCTTGTCGAGCGCGACGATCGCCTCCTCGAACGTCCCGCGCCGCTGTCGGCCATGGCTGACCTCGCGCCACCCGAGCCGCCCGTTCCTGCGGTCCCAGCGGGCGAGCAGTCTCATCGTCCGCTCGAACTCGATCCCCTCCTCGGCGACCGGAAGCCTCTCCCCCGCCGCCTCGGCCGAGTCCATCGCCGCCCGGATCCGCTTCTGCGCCTCGAGCCGCTGCCGGGCGGCTTCCGCCTCGAGCTGGCGATAGCCCTCCTCCAGCGCGGCCTGGAAGGCCTCGGCGAACGCGGGGTCGCTTCGAAGGTGATAATATACGGTGCGCTCGCAGATCCCCGCCGCCGCCGCCGAGGCGAGCAGGTCGCAGCTTTGCGCGAAAGACGCGAGGAAGATCCCCTTTCGCCGCGCGTCGAACCGGACGTGCCGCATCCGCCTCCGCCGAATCACGCGCCGGTTGTTCGAGGCGATCCGCTCATCCCCGTCTTCCCCCACCTCGACCACCGGCCGCCGCTCCGCCTCCGCCGAAAGCGCATGCGCGTCCCACCACGCCGCCGCGAACAGGGGATCGCGCCGCCGCGCGGCGTAGAAGGCCTGCAGAGTCACCCCGTAAGCCGCCGCGACCTCATCGAGCCGCCGCCCCTCCCGCAACGCCGCCAGCAGCGCTACCTTCGCCGCGGCGTCGATGATCGGCCTGCGTCCCCGCCCTTTCCGCTTCCCGCCCATGGAAGGAGTGGAACATGAAGCGAACACCAAGTCTCCTTCAATCGCCAGGCGAGACGGCTTGGTGCTCTCCCCGTCATCCCGGACTTGATCCGGGATCCATCTTCTGCAAGCACCCCGAGCTCCCACCCCCCGGCGCAGATAATCTATTGTTATCTCAGAAATAATTGGCTACCGGCGCGCGCTTACGGGGTCGAGGGATAATCATGTTCGAGACAGTTTCCGGCGAGGCGTACGCGCCTGTCGCCGATTTCCAGCTGAGCGCCGATGCGGTCGAATCGCAATCCGCGGTCGCGTTCGCGCGGCTGGGCGACGGCGGCTTCGTCGCGGTCTGGAGCGATTCCCGATTCGGCAACGGGTCGATGCGCATGCAGCGGTTCGACCTGAACGGCGCGAAGGTAGGCCCCGAGATCAATATCGGGGCCGGGAGCGGGGCCGCGCTCGCGACGACTCCGAGCGGAGGCTTCCTCCTGATCAGGACCGTCGAGGCGGCCTATCCGACCAGCTTCGAGGTCAGGGGCCAGTTCTACGATTCCAGCCTCAACCCGGTCGGGGCGGAATTCGGCGTCAACACCCGAACCGACGGCTTCCAGATTGCCGAGAGCGTGACGGCGCTCGCCGGCGGCGGCTACGTCGTCACCTGGGCGCAGCCGGAGAACCAGACCTTCGATCATGTGCGTGCGCAGCTGCTCGATTCGGCCGGCAACAAGGTCGGCGGCGAGATCGTCGTCACCGACGGCGGTCCGGGCGACAAATATGAAATGGGCCTGACCGCGCTGGCCGGCGGAGGCTTCGTCGCGGCCTGGAGCGGACTCGAGGTGGCCGATCAATATGGCAATCTCAGCCCCGGGCTGCGCGGCCAGATTTTCGACGCCGCGGGCAACAAGGTCGGCGCCGCCTTCGCTCTCAACACCATCCTGCCGGGCAACCAGGCGAACTCGCAGCTGGCGGCGCTGCCCTCGGGCGGCTTCGTCGCCGCCTGGTCGGACGACGGCACCCGCCAGTCGGGCTTCCAGCCCAACGGCAACCAGGGCATCTGGGTCCAGCTGTTCGACGGCGCCGGGCAGAAGATCGGCGCCGCGGTCCACCTCGCCGCCGACAGCGTCGTGGTCAACACGCCGATCATCGTGACCACCGCATCCGGCTTCCTGGTGACCTGGAGAGAGAACGATTCGGCCTTCCTCGGCGGACCGAACGCGCTTCGGGCGCAGCGCTTCGATTTCGCGGGCAACAAGGTGGCCGAGGAGTTCACGGTGGGAAGCGCCGCCCCGGCGGAGCATGTCCAGATGGCAGGCCTCGCCCTCGACAGCGGCGCGATCCTGCTCGGCTGGACCCACCGCGCGGCCTCGGGCTCCTCCGGCGACGACGTCCGCGCCCAGCTGCTGTTTCCGGTCGTCCATGGCACCGAGGCCGAAGACAGCTTCGCCGGGACGGCTTCCCGCGACTTCTTCCTCGGCAAGGGCGGCAACGATGTCGCGGCCGGGGCGGCGGGGAATGACAGCCTCGACGGCGGCGCCGGCGACGACACGCTCGACGGCGGCGCCGGCGACGATTCGATGGCCGGCGGCCTCGGCAACGACATCTATGTCGTCGACAGCGCCGCGGACTCGGTCGTCGAGAATGCGGGCGAAGGGACGGACGAGATCCGCACGCCGCTCGCGAGCTACAGCCTGCTCGGCACCGAGGTGGAGAATTTGAGGGCATTCTCGGATGTCGCCCATTCCTTCCGGGGCAACGGCTCCAACAACGTCGTCACCGGCGCCCGCGGCTCGGACGTGATCGATCTTCGGGACGGCGGCGAGGATCGCGCGAACGGGGCCGGCGGAAACGATCTTTTCGTCTTCCGCGGGGCGCTGACGTCGCAGGACAAGGTCGACGGCGGCGACGGGCGCGACCAGATCGTGATCCAGGGCAATTATGCCGGCGGCAACGCGCTGACGCTCGGCGCCGAGGTGGTCGGCGTTGAATCCTTCGTCCTGGTTCCCGGCAACGACACCCGCCGGGGCGATTCGGGCACCGGCACCTACAGCTACCACGTCACGACGGTGAACGAGAATGTCGCCTCGGGCGAGGAGATGACCTTCGACGGCGCCAAGCTCCGCGTGGGCGAGAATTTCACCTTCCGCGGCGGCGCTGAGACGGACGGTTCGTTCAGGGTCGTCGGCGGCCTCGGCATCGACAATTTCGTCGGCGGCAGCCAGTCCGACGTCTTCCGGTTCAACGACGGCGCCTTCGGCTTCAACGACGTCGTCGACGGCGGCGCCGGCCCCGCGCGCGACCAGCTTTCG
>DASVVM010000057.1:0-30932 GCA_036386555.1 Allosphingosinicella sp. | reverse complement strand
CATCGAGCCGAAATTTCCCTGGCCGTCGATCAGGGTGACGCGCATCGCCCAATCCTGGGCGAGGCGGGCGAGGGCGTCGTAGATCGAGGCGTCGCCGTGCGGGTGGTCATTGCCCATCACGTCGCCGACGATCTTGGCGGACTTGCGATAGGGCCGGCCGGGCAGGAATCCGCCTTCCTGGCAGGCATAGAGAATGCGGCGGTGGACCGGCTTCAGCCCGTCGCGCACGTCCGGCAGCGCGCGGCTGACGATGACCGACATCGCATAGTCGAGATAGGAGGTCTTCATCTCCTCGACGATGGAGATCGGCGTGATGTCGTCGGGTTCGATGGTCGGCGGTGCGCTGGCCAAATGCGGTTCCTGTGGTCGGTTGTTGCGGCGCGGCCCCCGCGGCGCCGGTTGAGGGAAGGGGACCCTAGCGGAGCCAGGCCGCCGGCGGAACCCCGCGCGCGCACGTACGTACGCGTACGCGCGAGACGGAAGCTAGATAGTCACGATCGCGAGAAGCGCCACCTCCCGCCGTCGCTATTTTCCCGATCGAAGCGATAGCCGTCGCTGTCGAAGCCCTTGAGCGCTTCCGGGTCTGAGAGGCGATGCTCGCAGATGAAGCGCGCCATCATGCCGCGGGCGCGCTTGGCGGCGAAGGTGTTGAAGCGCGGGCCGTCCGGCGCTTCCTCGCGGAAATCGATCTCGATGACCCTGAGCGAAGGATCGAGATGGCGCTGGGCAGCCGCCCAATATTCCTTGCTGGCGAGGTTGATCACCACCTTGTCGCCCTGCGCCGCGGCGTCGGCGGCCAGCGTCTCGGCGATCCGCGCGCCCCAGAAGGCATAGAGGTCGCGCCGCCGCGGCGCCCAGCGCGTGCCCATCTCCAGCCGGTAGGGCCGGATCGCATCGAGCGGCCGGAGCAGGCCGTAGAGGCCGGAAAGGATACGCAGATGGTCCTGCGCGAACAGCACGGCCTCCTCGTCGAGGCTGTGGACTTCGAAGCCGACATAGACGTCGCCGGCGAAGGCGTAGAGCGCGGGCCGCTCGGGCTGTCCCGCGAAGCCGCGGAAGCGCCCGGCGTTGAGCTCGGCGAGCCTGGGCGAGATGTGCATCAATCCGGCGAGCTTGCTCTTCGGCAGCTTCGCAGCGGCGGCGGCGAGGCGCTCCGCTTCGGCTGCGAAGCGCGGCACCGTGAGAGGCGAAGGGGGGACCGGACGTTTGAAGTCGAGGGTCTTGGCCGGGGAGATGATTGCCAGCATCCCTGGCGGTTAGAGAGCGCCGGCGCCACCGTCAACACAGCTTTGAACCCGCTGAAAACGTAGGATTTCCGCCATTTTCCGGTTCAAGCGGCGTTCAGCGGTGGAACGCTAGAACGCGCGAGGGATTGACGCTAAGAGCCACCCGCTCGATGCCGTTGACGGACCAGGGATTCGCCGCTCCCCGCACGCGGCAAAACAGGAGGCGTTCCAGATCATGATGTCGGTTTCCAGGATGGCGCTCGTCGCCGCGCTCGGCGGCTCGGCCGTCCTCCTCGCAACGCCCGCCGATGCGCAGCGGCGCAACCGCAACCAGCAGCCCGCGGCGGCGGCCGCCCAGCCGCAGGGCCGGACGCTCAACCTGAGCCGCGAGGAGCGCGCGGTCCTCGTTCCGCTCGAGGCCGCCGCCGCAGGCGCCGATCGCGCGGCCCAGGATGCCGCCCTTGCCGCCGCCCAGCCGGTGGTACGCGGCGCGGACGCCCGCTACGCCTTCGCCCGCTTCCAGATGCGCATCGCGACGCAGCGCAACGACAATGCGATGATGGCGCGAGGCGTCGACATGGCGATCGACAGCGGCGCCGCGCCGCCCGAGGAGATGGTCGTCCTCCTCGGCGCCCAGGGCGATGCGGCCCTGCAGGCGAACGACAACGCAAAGGCCGAGCGCGCGCTCACCCGGCTCAGCCAGCTGCGGCCGAACGACATCGACGTCCAGGCCCGGCTCGCCCAGCTCAGGATCAACCAGGGCCGCGTCGGAGAGGGCCTCACCGCCCTGCAGACCGCGATTTCGGCCAGCACGGCGGCCGGCCAGCGTGCGCCGGAGAACTGGTATCGCTTCGCTCTCGCCCGCTCGTTCGATTCGCGTGATCCGGCGGTGCGCTCGCGGGCCGTGGGCTTCGGCCGCGCCCTGGTCGGCGCCTATCCGACCGCCGTGAACTGGCGCGACGCTTTGCTCGTCTACCGCGAGGTGGCGGGCCTCGACACCGCCGCTCAGATCGACCTGTCGCGGCTGATGGTGGCCGCCGGCGCCCTCGCCGGGGAGCGCGATTATTACGAGTTCGCCAACAGCCTCAACCAGGGCGGCTATCCGGCCGAGGCCAAGGCCGTACTCGACGCCGGCATCGCGCGCCGCATGGTCGACGCCAACCGCTCCCCGTTCCGCGAGCTGCTCGCCACCGCCAACGGCCGCATCCCGGCCGACCGCGCGGACCTGCCCGCCTCGCAGCGCACCGCGCTCGCGGCGGCGACCGGCACGCCTGCTCTGCGCACCGGCGACGCCTTCCTCGGCTATGCCCGCTATCCCGAGGCCATCGCGCTCTACCAGGCTGCGCTCCAGAAGGGCGGGGTCGATGCTAATCTGGTCAACACCCGGCTCGGCATCGCCTACGCGCTCTCGGGCCAGCGACCGCTTGCCGAGGCGACGTTCCGCGCCGTCACCGGTCCGCGCGCCGAGCTCGCCGCCTTCTGGCTGCTGTGGCTCCAGCAGCCACGTTGAGCGGCCGGGCATGAAAGAGGGGCGTCGGCCGCGTGCCGGCGCCCTTTTTCTTTGCGCCTTGGCGCGTCCCGAATCGCGACGCTCCGAAATGACGCCTTCCGCACATAGGACAGCTCCGTTAACCGGACTCATTGGGCGGCCGCGGCCGCTCCTGTGACAGCGAGGAAGAGCGTGCGGTTCGACGACGCGATCGCGACGGTTCTGGCGCAGCCTGCCGGCGGCGCTGGCGAGCGTGCGGCCAAATGGCGTCAGCTTGTCGACCTCCTCGCCCAGCGCCGCGGCGCCGCCGAGGGTGCCGATTCCGGCCGCGCATTCGAGTTCCTCGCCGCGCACCGCGACGAGGTCGGGCTGGCCGTGCGCCAGCAGACCGCGCGAACGCTCTCCTGGCGGCGCGTCGAGCCGCGTCTGCTCGCCTTCTTCGCCGACGATCACGCTTCCGTCGCCCAGCCTTTGATCTCCACCTGCCGGCTCGACGCCGGCGAGTGGCTGGAGCTGCTGCCGCGCCTGACGCCGACCGCGCGCGGCCTGCTCCGCCATCGCCGCGATCTGCCTCACGAGGTGGAGCAGGCGCTCGCCTCCTTCGGCTCGAGCGACTTCGCCCTCGGCGGCCCCGAAGGTGCAGTCGCGGCCTCTGCCGGAGATGGCGGCGAGGTCCAGATCCGCGAGCTCGTGGCGCGCATCGAAGCCTATCGCCGGCAGAAGCAGGCCGCGCCGCCGCCGGCGATCGAGGAGGTCGAGCTGGAGCCCTCGGACGGCTTCCGCTGGGAATGCGGCACGGACGGGATCATCCTCTGGGTCGAGGGCGCGCCGCGCGGGCCTTTGGTAGGCCAGAGCATCGCCTCGATCGCCGAGCGCGGCCAGTTCGGCGTCGATGGCCAGGCCGCCGGCGCGTTCGAGAAGCGGGCGCCGTTCCGCGATGCGCGCTTCAGCGTCGCCGGGGAAGGCGCCGCCGCGGGCGACTGGCGGATCTCCGGCGTTCCCTTCTTCGATTCTCATCGCGGCCATTTCCTCGGCTATCGCGGCAGCGCCCGCCGTCCGCGCGTCGACGAGGTCGCGCGCGCCGTGGCCGAACGAGACGGCGAGGGCGTGTTCGGGACGCAGCTGCCCGCCGACTCGCTTCGTCAGCTGATCCACGAGCTGAGGACGCCGCTCAACGCCATCGTCGGCTTCGCCGAAATGATCGACGGCGAATATATGGGCCCTGCCGAAACCTCCTACCGGACGCGCGCCGCCGACATCATGACGCAGGCCGGCCGTCTGCTCACGGCCGTCGACGATCTCGACACTGCGGCGCGCATCGAGACGCGGCGGCTGGATCTCGACGACAGCCCGATCGACGCCGTCGCCTTGCTGTGCCGCCTCCACGACGCCTACGAGCAGGTGGCCGGTCAGCGCCGGGCCACCATCGCCGTCGAAATCGCCCGCAACCTGCCGCAGGCGCGGGTCGAGGCGGGGGCCGCCGAGCGGATGTTTTCGCGCCTGCTCGCCGCGACCGTCGGCCTCGCTCGCGAAGGCGAGTCGATCGGCGCCTCGATGACCCTGAAGCCGCTCGGCGGGGAGCGGATGCTCTGCCTCTCGCTGGACCGGCCCCGCGCCATTGCGGGGCTCGATGAGGGAGCCTTGCTCGATCCCGGCTACAGCCCCGACGGCGACTGGCCCGGGGCGCCGGTGCTCGGCCTCGGCTTCTCGCTAAGGCTGGTGCGCAATCTGGCCGACGCGGTCGGCGGCGCCCTGGTCATTGGCGAAGACCGCTTCTCGCTCTATCTACCGCCGCACGAACCCGCCGAACGCTCGGCCGGGCAGGGCGGCGAAGGGCAAGGGTGACGGGGGACAAAGCGGCAAGGGACGCGGACTTCGGCCGGCTCGACCGCCCGCCGCCGCGCGAATCCTATGTCGAGATGCCGGAGAGCTTCGGCCGCCGCTTCGCGATCTTCGTCGACACCGAGGAGGAATTCGACTGGGCGCAGCCGACCTCGCGCGACCAGCACGGCACCAGCGCCGCGGAATCGCTGCCCAAGGCCCACCGCCACCTGTTCGAGGCCGGGGTGAAGCCCGTCTATCTCGTCGACTGGCCGATCGCGACCGACGTCCGCTGCGTCACTACCCTGCGCGAATATCTGGAGCGTGGCGAATGCGCGGTCGGGGCACATCTCCACCCCTGGGGCAATCCGCCCTTCGACGAAGACCTGACTCGCCCGAACAGCTTCGCGGGAAACCTCCCCGAGGAGATCGAGCGCGCCAAGCTGCGGCGGCTGACCGAGACGATCGAGGACGGCTTCGGCCGCCATCCGCGAATCTACCGCGCCGGGCGGTACGGCGTCGGGCCCAACACCGCGCGCCTCCTCGCCGAGGCGGGCTATGAAGCGGATTCATCGGTCCGTCCGCTCCACGATTACAGCGATGAAGGTGGGCCCGATTTCACCGGCTTCGAGCCGCGGCCCTATCGGGTCGGACCCCTCGTCGAGCTGCCGCTGACCGTCGCTTTTACGGGAAGCCTGAGGCGGTTCGGCACCGGTCTCTACGACGCTGCCGGCCGCGTCCCCCGCGGACGTGGCGTGCTCGCCCGGGCAGGCCTCTTGAACCGGATCGCGCTGACCCCCGAGGGCATCCCGCTGCGCGAGGCGGTGGACGCCGTCGAGCGTCTGCTCGACGACGGCCTCAGGCTGTTCAGCATCTCCTTCCATTCTCCTACCGTCGAGCCCGGCCACACGCCGTATGTCCGCGATCACGCCGATCTCGACCTCTTCTTCCGCTGGTGGGACGGCATGTTCGACCTCTTCGCCCGCCATGGGGTGGAACCCGCCTCGCTGGATCAGATTCTGGAAGCGACCCGCAGCGGGTGAGCGCACTGGCGCTCCGCCGGAAGCTCGACTAATCGAAAGGGCGGGCCTGTAGCTCAATGGTAGAGCCGGCCGCTCATAACGGCTAGGTTGGGGGTTCGAATCCCTCCGGGCCCACCATCCTTCGCTCCTTGCAGGAGCTTCGGCTGGCAAGCCAGCAGGGATTTCGGTAGGCACGGCTCTGGCGGGCTTGCCCGCCGTAGCCTTGGCGAAGGCGGGGAGTGGCGCAGCCTGGTAGCGCATCTGCTTTGGGAGCAGAGGGTCGCAGGTTCGAATCCTGTCTCCCCGACCAGCCTACGCTAAAGCTTCGGCTGGCAAGCCGAGCTTAAGCGGAGGCTGGTCGCCCGCCGAAGCCTTGGCGAAGGCGGGCCGGTCGCGACCCGCCATCCTTACTGGCCGATCGGCTCCACCGGCCCAAAATTGCCCGGCGCCTCGGCCGCGACCGCAAGCATCGCCGTCCACGCCGCGACGTTCTGCCTGAGCTGCGCCGGGTCGATCTTGTCGAGCGTATCGTCGGGGGTGTGGTGGAGGTCGAAATAGCGGGTGCCGTCCTGGCCGAGCTCGATCGTCGGCACGCCCGAGGCCGAGAGCGGGCCGATGTCGGAGCCGTTCGCCTCGGTCAGCGAGCCGCGGACGATGCCGAGCGGGAAGAGCAAGCGGGCGATCTCGTCGACGACCGGGCGCGCGCCCGGGCTCAGGCGCGAGTTGAAGCGCCAGACGCGGTCGGCGCCGAAATCGCTCTCCGCGATCACGGCATGATTGTCGCCGCGGTGGCGGCGCAGATAGTCGAAGCCGCCGAACAGGCCGACCTCCTCGGCGCCGAACCAGACGATGCGGATCGTCCTCAGCGGCTGGCCGGCGCGGCGGATATAGTGGGCGGCGGCGGTGACGATGCCGCAGCCGGCGGCGTCGTCGATGGCGCCGGTGCCGAGATCCCAGCTGTCGAGATGGCAGCCGACCAGGACCACGCCCGCGGACGGGTCGCGCCCCGGCACTTCGGCGATGACATTGCCCGACTGGCGCCGGCCGATGTTGCGGGGCGTGAGGACGAGGTTCATCCGCACCCGCGCGTCGCCGGCGTGGAGGAGGACGCGCTGGAGCTGCTCGGCGTCGGGAATGGAGAGCGCGCCGGCCGGGATCGGGCGAACGCCGTCGGCCCAGGTCTGGACCCCGGTATGCGGGTTGCGGCGATAGTCGGTGCCGATCGACCGGATCACGATCGCGGCCGCGCCCTTGCGGCTGGCGATGGACGGGCCTTCGCGGCGGGCACGGCCGAAATAGCCGTAGCTCGAGCCGTCCTGGGTCGGCCGCATCGCGTGGCTGACGAAGACGATCCGGCCGCGCACATTCTCGTCGGGCGCACGCTCGAGATCCTCGATCGTCTCGAAGGCGACGACCTCCGCCGTGATGCCGCGCGCCGGCGTCGCGCCGCTGTTGCCCAGCGCGGTGACCATGAGGGGCTGCGGGAAAGGCGAGACGATTGTGGCGCGCTCCTCGCCGCGCACCCAGACCGGCATGTCGAACGTCTCGACCCGGACGTTCGAGAAACCGAGGCCGGTGAGGCTGCGCACCGCCCAGGCGCGCGCCCGTTCCTCCGCCTCGGTGCCCGCCAGCCGCGGGCCGACTTCGGTCGTCAGGCCCTGGGTGATGTTCCAGGCGACGGTATCGCGGTGCAGCGCCTCGTCGCGCAGCTGCGCGGCGCGTTCGCGGATCGACGGCGGCGCCTGCGAGCCGGCGGCAGAGGCGAGGAGGGGGAGGGCGGCGAGGGCAGCGGCGGCGAGCAGGAGCTTGTTCATGTCCGCCCGCTTAGGCGCCGCCCCCGGGTTTGCCAATCCCGGCCCGGGGCACTAGGTAAGCGCCCGATTCCCGCAATATTCCAGCATTCACCGGAGAGCGAGCGCCGCCATGGCCGCACAGTATAGCTTCGTCATGAAGAACCTGACCAAGACCTTCCCCGGTCAGGCCAAGCCGATCCTGAGCAACGTCCACCTGCAATTCTATCCGGACGCCAAGATCGCCATCATCGGCCCGAACGGCTCGGGCAAGTCGACGCTGATGAAGATCATGGCCGGCCGCGACACCGAGTTCTCGGGCGAGGCCTGGCCGGGCGAGGGGATAAGGGTCGGCTATCTCGAGCAGGAGCCGCAGCTCGACCCGGCCAAGACGGTCAAGGAGAATGTCATGGACGGGGTCCGCCCCGTCGCCGACATGATGGACCGCTTCAACGAGATCTCGACGCTCATGGGCGATCCGCCTGAAGACGCCGATTTCGACGCTTTGATGACCGAAATGGGCGAGCTCCAGGAGAAGATCGACGCGGTCGACGGCTGGTCGCTCGACAATCAGCTCGAGATCGCGATGGACGCGCTGCGCTGTCCGCCGGGCGACGCCGAGGTCGGCAACCTTTCGGGCGGCGAGAAACGCCGCGTCGCGCTGACCCGGCTGCTGCTCGAGAAGCCCGACATCCTCTTGCTCGACGAGCCGACCAACCATCTCGACGCCGAGAGCGTCCAATGGCTGGAAAAGCATCTCGTCGATTATCCGGGCAACGTCATCCTCGTCACCCACGACCGCTACTTCCTCGACAATGTCGTCAACTGGGTGCTCGAGCTCGATCGCGGCCGCTACTATATCTACCAGTCCAATTATTCCGGTTATCTGGAGAAGAAGGCCAAGAGGCTGGAGCAGGAGGAGCGCGAGGAGCAGGGCAAGCAGAAGGCGATCCAGGAGGAGCTGGACTGGATCCGCCGCTCGCCCAAGGCGCGCCAGACCAAGTCAAAGGCGCGGATCAAGGCGTTCGACGAGCTGGTCGAGGCCCAGGAGAACCGAACCCCCGGCAAGGCCCAGATCCTCATCCAGGTCCCCGAGCGGCTCGGCGGAACCGTCATCGAGGTGAAGGGCCTGAGCAAGGCCTATGGCGACAAATTGCTGTTCGACGATCTCAGCTTCTCGCTTCCGCCCGGCGGGATCGTCGGGGTGATCGGCCCGAACGGCGCCGGCAAGACCACCTTGTTCAAGCTCATCCGCGGCGAGGAGCAGCCCGACGACGGCTCGGTCCGGATCGGCGAGACCGTGCGCCTCGGCTATGTCGACCAGTCGCGCGACGCCCTCGACCCGGCCAAGAACGTCTGGGAGGAGGTCTCGGGCGGCTCCGACGTGTTCCGGTTCGGCAAGCACGAAGTCGGCACCCGCGCCTATGTCGGCGCCTTCAACTTCCGGGGCCCCGACCAGCAGAAGAAGGTCGGCCAGCTTTCGGGCGGCGAGCGCAACCGGGTCCACATGGCCAAGATGCTTCAGAAGGGCGGCAACGTCCTCCTCCTCGACGAGCCCACCAACGACCTCGACGTCGAGACCCTCCGCGCCCTCGAGGAAGCCCTCGAGAATTTCGCCGGCTGCGCCGTGGTCATAAGCCACGACCGCTTCTTCCTCGACCGCCTCGCAACCCACATCCTCGCCTTCGAAGGCGACAGCCACGTCGAGTGGTTCGAAGGCAATTTCGAAGCCTATGAGGAGGACAAGAGGCGGCGGATGGGGCCGGAAGCGGACCGGCCGCACCGGATGACGTACCGGCGGCTGACCAGATGATTCGACGCTAGGGTTGCAGGGTCGTCGACGACTGGGGCGTTATCAGCCCCAGCCGGTCGATGCTCATCCTGATCCGGTAGCGCTCGAAATCGTTATATTCGAGCGTCGGCTGGGTCCTCAGGTAAGCCGGGTTCCTCCGATGGTCAGCTGGTAGCAGGTCCACCCGCTGAACTGGAACTGCACGATCACGTTGCGTCCCTCATGGGCCAGGATTATGTGTTCCACCGATCGATCTGGCGGCTGGTCCTCCAGCTTGTTCGTGAACCAGCTGCATGAGTATCTATAGGGCGTCTCGGTGAATATCCGGTTGGCCAGGTTTATGTAGATAATCCGCCGCTCGGTGAAAGCGACTATCAAGTTATGGCTCGCGTCCATTGAGGCATTGACGATCGTTTCATCGTTGTCAGTTTCGAACAGAGCCTTTTCCTCGCATTTGAGGTCATCGCATTCGAGCAGTACGAGAGTGTGCTCGTCACTCCACCAGCCGCTGACCCGCGAGGCGAGGAGGTGAAATTGGAGCATCGGTATTCGCTTCGCTGACATAGCGCTTATAGTCGCTGAGCGCTGAGCGCTTTATCGTCTTCGTGTAATCTTCGTATTTGATGTCGGTGGAGCTGCGGCCGATCGCTTCCTGGAAGGTGTCGTATCCGGTCACGAACACGAAAATCCCGATCGCGGAGGCGACCGCTCCGACAGTCGTGATGAATCCAAGCGTGCAGCCTTTAGCGTCCGCCACGTCGACCCCCTTGTCGAGGATAGCGAAGAATTCGCTCCTTAAACAAGAGGCCTGGTAACTGGCAGGGGGAGCGGATGACGATCCATTGGGGTACTCGGCATTCCCTCTTCCCGCGGAGCGGCAATCTTTTCTCTACATTGTGCCTTCGTGCCTTCTCTCAAATCGGGTGCCGAGGTGAAGGCGGGCAGGCGGGAACGCTCGACCAGGTGCAAGGCGGGCCGGTATCGACTCATCCGATCCGTCGGGGCGTAGAAAGGGAACATGGGACGCCATCCCAATCGATGGCTACGGTCGCGGATCGCTTCGGAGATCAAGATGGAATTCCCGCCCGACCCAATGCTGATCGACCGCTGCTACGCGCTAGCCCTCAAGGGCTATGAGGAAGGCGGAGTGCCCGTGGGCTCGCTGCTCGCGCGCGGCGGCGAGATCGTCGCGGAGGGGTGGAACCGGCGGGTCCAGTCGGGCGATCCGATCGCTCATGGCGAGATGGACTGCCTCCGCCGCGCCGGCCGTCAGCGCTCCTATCGCGACACGGTGCTCTACACCTCGCTGTCGCCCTGCATGATGTGCGCCGGAACCATCGTCCAGTTCGGGATCCCGGCCGTCGTCATCCTCGAGAACCGGAATTTCGGGGGCAACGAGGGGTTCCTGAGTGGCAACGGGGTCGCTCTGGCCGTCGTCGACGACCGCCGCTGCGTCGACCTCATGGCGCGCTTCATCGCCGAGAGGCCGGAGCTGTGGAACGAGGATATCGGCGAGGGGTAGGGCAGGGACGCGCACCGGTCCCCAAAGAACCGAGGCGTCCGAATTCGGGTCTTCTCAGGTGCATCCGGCGCAAGTCCTCGCTGGCCGCAGGACAGTCGATCTTCTCGACGCGACGACGCGACGAACCCGTGCCGCTCCCGGATACCGTCCGATGTTTCATCCTCTCGTCTGGAGGGCTAGCGTCAGAAGGTTCCTTCGGTGGGCCATTGCTTCGTCGGGTTCAGCCCAGCTTTACGGCCGCCGCAAAACATGTGAAACCTGCCCCCGTCTAATTCCGGGGGGAACAAGATATGAGCGATATTCGACCCGAACCCAGTGAGGGCGCGGACGCCGGCGGATTTCAGAGCATCCTGAGCCGCTTCTGGGGCTTCGACCGCCTCATCGGCAGCGCTCTGGTCAAGATCGTCTATTACATCGGGCTGGTTGGAATCGGCCTGTGGGTGCTGATCGCGCTCTTCGGCTCGCTCAGGACGCTCGATTATTCGGTCGCGGCCGGTCTCGGCGGAATTCTCATCACCCTGGTCGGGGCGGTCTTCGCCGTCGTCTTCTGGCGCTTCACCTGCGAGCTCTGGCTGATCATCTTCCAGATCTACAACCGGCTCGGCGAGATCCGCGACAGGCTGCCTCCCCGCTGATCCGGCCCGCCCGGGCCTTCGCCAGGAGGCGATGAACGGAAGCGGCCGGGTGCAAGGCCAGGACGGCGACGGCGCGTCCGGCGCCAATCATCCAGACGACCTGCCCGACCTTGTTCGCGAGAAGGGCCAAGGTCGCAAAGGCGCGACTCAGAAAGGAGATGGGTAGCCGCCGCTTCGCGGCGGGGGCGCCGCGTGGTTAACCATCTTCTAACATCCTGGCGATAAAGCTGGCCTCCTGATTGAAACGGGGCCCTTTTGATGCTGGACAAGTCGATGCTGGGCCTCCCCATGCTGCTCCTTGGCGCTTCCTGCGTGCCGCCCGTCGCCGCCCGGCAGGGGGTCGCGACGGCGGGCGCGGTTCCCGCCGGCCAGGCCTCCGCCCAAGCCCTGCCGCTTCCACCCGCCGAAGCCATCGCCCCGGGGCAAGCCGCCGAGCCCTTCGTCGTCGGCAACCGGAGCGAGCGCGACGTCGCGGCGTCGCTTCAATGCCTCACCGCCGCCGTCTATTACGAAGCGCGCTCCGAAGGCTCGGAAGGCCAGCGCGCCGTCGCCCAGGTCGTTCTCAACCGGGCACGCCATCCCGCTTTTCCGAACAGCGTCTGCGGAGTCGTCTACCAGGGCTCGCACCGCCGCACGGGCTGCCAGTTCAGCTTCACCTGCGACGGCTCGCTTCGGGCCCGGCGCGAGCCGGCGGCCTGGGCGCAGGCGCGCCGCATCGCCGGCGCCGCCCTGGCGGGAAGCGTCTACGGGCCGGTCGGCCACGCCACCCATTATCACGCCTCCTACGTCCAGCCCTGGTGGGCGGCATCGCTGAAGCGGGCGGTGTCGGTCGGCTCCCACATCTTCTACCGCTGGCGCGGCGACTGGGGCGACCCCAAGTCGTTCCGCCGCCCCTATCTCGCCGCTGAAGGCGCCGAGCGTCCCGAGCGGATCGATCGGCCGTCTGTCCGGACCGCGGAGCGCTCCGATCCGGCCGGGAGCGAAAGGGCGTTCGGAGTCACCGTCCGTCGCGGGGGCCCGCCGCCCCGATTCCTCGCCTCGGCCGACGAGCCGGCGACGGCCGAGCCCTCGGCAAGCGCCCCCGGAGTCCGGGTGCACGTGGGGCTTCCGGCTTTCGTCGAGGCCGAGCCCGCCGAAGCAGGCGAGCCGGCTGCCTCCGCGTCGGCGAGCTGAGCGCCTAGCGAACCCTTTTCACATAGACCCGGCCGTCTTCGCGCCGCTCGGTCGCGAAATTGGGCACCGCGTCGATCAGCTCGGCCAGGCCCGCATAGCCGTAGCTCCGGGCGTCGAACGATGAGCGGTTGCCGGCGCGCTGGCCGACCTCGGAGAGGCTCGCATAGCCGCGCCCGTCGCGCTTGGAGGCCCGGAAGGCGGCTCCGAGCAATTTGACCAGCTCCTCGTCCACCTTGCGCTTGGGCGGGGGAGGGGCCGCTTCCGGAGCGGCATCATGCTCCTCGCCCTGGGCGAGGGCGCCGACGTCGATGAAGCGGCTGCACGCCTGCTGGAAGGAGACCGGCGCGCGCGACGTGCCGAAGCCGTAGACCGGGACCCCGTCCTGCCGGATCCGCATCGCCAGCGGCATGAAGTCCGAATCGCTCGACATGATCCCGAAACCGTCGACCCGGCCTCTGAACAGCAGGTCCATCGCGTCGATCGTCATCTTCATGTCGGTGGCGTTCTTGCCCTTGGTGATGTCGAACTGCTGGTGAGGCTCGATCGCGTGCCGGTGGGTCATCTCCGCCCAGCCCTTCAGAGCGCTCTTGCTCCAATTGCCGTAGGCCCGGCGGATGTTGACCGTCCCGAGCTCGGCGAGGATGGTGAGGACGGCGTCGAGATGATCAGACGAGGCGTTGTCGGCGTCGATCAGCAGCGCGATGTTGCCGGCCTGGCGGTCGATTTCGGCCATGTCAGCGCCGCCCGCCGGAATTGAGGCGGGAGTCGACGCTCCACGGCCCGGGCCCGGCCGCCGCGATGTAGAGGAAGACGAAGCAATAGAGGATCGCGGCGTCACCGCCGTTGAGGGCCGGGAAAGGTCCGCTCGGGGCATGGAACATCCAGTAGGCGACGGCCATCTCGCCGGCGAGGACGAAGGCGACCGGACGGGTGAAGAGCCCGATCAGGAGAAGCGCTCCGCCGACCATCTCGAGGAGCCCGCCGATCCACATCAGCGAGAGCGGCTCCGGCTGCGGCATGCCCTCCGCCATGGGCGGGAAGCCGAGCAGCTTCTGGGTGCCGTGCTCCATGAAGATGAGCGCGGAGACGATTCGAAGAAGGCTAAGAAGGCGCGGCGCCCAGGCCGCCGGCAGTCCTACATCCCGCATTGTCATTCTCTCCTCGGCAGCCAGGTTCGAGCGCCTAACACCGCCGCCGAGCGGGCGAAAGCCGCGACCGGCAACCCTTTGAGCCGACGCGATTAATTCACCACTGGCGCTTTGCCGCTTTCTGCGGCAGAAAGCGGTCTCGCAATGCCCCCTCTCCGAAGCCTCTACGACGTCCTCAACGTCGCTCCCGAAGCCGAGCCGGTCGTCGTCGAGGCGGCCTACAAGGCGCTGATCAAGAAATATCACCCCGATCAGGCCGTCGAGGCGCCCGTGTCCAAGGACGCGACCGCGATCAACGAAGCCTTCGCCGTCCTCAAGGACCCGGCGAAAAGAGCCGAGTACGATCGCCGCCTGTGGGCCAAGCAGCAGGCGATCCGGCTGGCCGAGGCCCAGGTCGCAAGCGCCGGTCGGCCGCCGCGCTTCGTCGCCGTCAGCGGCTGGCTGATCGCCGGCCTGCTCGCCGCCGCGCTCGCCGCCATCGCCATGGGGAAGAGCGTCGTCCCCCCGCGGCTCGACGCAATTGCCGAGGCCGCGCAGGTCCATGACTCGGAGGCGCCGGCCCGCGCCGCCGCGCTGAAGGCCGCCGCCTCCGAAGCGGCCCAGGACCGGCTCGAATTGCCCTCCTCGGCGGCGGTGATCGCCCGGGTCCGGGCGGAGGAGGGGGTCCGGCCGCCGCGGGCCCGCCCTTCGAGGGTCGCCCGAACCGAATCCGGCGCGGCTCGAAGCCGCAAGGCCCGTCCAGCCGCCCGAGCCCGCACAGAGCCGCGCCGGGAAAGCGAATTCCTCGAACGCCAGGGCTATATCTACTGACCTATTCCTCCCCATCGGAGATGGGGAGGGGACCATGCGAAGCATGGTGGAGGGGTAAGTGGGGCAGTCCCGTGAGGTTCCCGCCTGATCCTCCGAAGCTGCGGCAATTACCCCTCCACCACCCTCCGGGTGGTCCCCTTCCGCAGGCCTTCGGCGCAGGGAGGATGAGAAAGGCTCACTTCCTGCAGGGCACCGCGCAGGGCTCTTGAGGCTCGCCGCGGTTCCGGCGCCGGACCCGGTCCTCGCCGGCGGCGCGCTCGACCTGGTCCTTCAGCCTTTCCTTGCTGTAGCCCTTCGCCTCGAGGCAGTCGTAGGCGTTGAGCAGGGCCGCGATCGGGTCCATCCAATATTTGCGGTTCGCATCGCGGGTGCAGGATTCGACGTCCACCTGCTGCTCCGCCAGCGTCTTGGTCGGATGCGAGACCTGCGCGGTGCAGGCCGCGAGGGCGATGCCAAGCAAAGCGGACGCCACGAGCTTCATTCCTCCCTTCTTGCATCCGGCGTCGCGGATCGCAACTTGGAGCGCATGAACCGAGTCGCCGCCGCTATCGCCGTCATCATCCTCCTCGCCGCCTGCAACTCGTCACGGCCGCCCTGGGCGGACGGCCGGATGGTCACCGAGGAACGGCGCCCCGGCGGCGACGAGCAGGACCTCTCGCGGCTCGAGGCCCGGCTCCTCGCGATTCACAATCGCGAACGCGCGGCGACCGGCGCCCGCCCGCTCGTCTGGGACAGGGCCCTCGCCTCGGCCGCCGCTTCCTACGGCCCGGCGCTCGAGCGGCTCGGCAAGCTCGCCCATAGTCCGGCCGGCTCGCGCCAGGGCCAGGGCGAGAATCTGTGGATGGGCACACGCGACGCCTATGAGCTCGAAGAGATGGCGGAAGGCTGGGCCGCCGAGAAAAGGCTGTTCCGCCCCGGCGTCTTCCCGGGCGTCAGCCGCAGCGGCAATTGGAGCGACGTCGCCCATTACACGCAGATGATCTGGAAGGGGACGAGCCGGGTCGGCTGCGCGGTCCGCAAGAGCCGCAAATGGGATTACCTCATCTGCCGCTATTCGCCGCACGGCAACGTGGTGGGGGCGAGGGTGCCGTAGTTGCCTCCCCAGGCGCAGCATGGGGAGGGGGACCAGGCGAAGCCTGGTGGAGGGGTGACCTGATGAGGCCTTTTCCAAGTCATCCCTCCACCACCTTCGGTGGTCCCCCTCCCCATCTTGGATGGGGAGGCAAAGGGCTTGTCGGCCTCAGCCAAATCGTCAACATGGCGCCGAAAATAGGGAGAGGCCGCTTCATGAACCTGTTCGCGCGCAAGGCCGTGATCGCCGACGAGGATATGGCGCCGGAGCACCGGCTCCACCGCAGCCTCGGCTGGCCGCATCTGGTCGCGCTCGGGGTCGGCGCCATCGTCGGAGCGGGGATCCTGGCTCTGATCGGAGTCGGGGCCGCCAAGGCCGGCCCCTCCGTCCTGCTCTCCTTCGCCATCGCCGGCGTGATCTGCGCCGCGGCCGCTCTCGCTTATGCGGAGATGGCGACGATGATCCCGGCCTCCGGAAGCGCCTACACCTACACCTATGTCGTGATCGGCGAGCTTCTCGCCTGGATCATCGGCTGGAGCCTGATCCTCGAATATTCGCTGGTGGTGAGCGCGGTGGCGGTGAGCTGGTCCGAATTCGCGGTGCCGCTGCTGAACGAGATCGTACCGTTCCCGGCCGCGCTCTCGGCCGGACCGCACGCCGGCGGGATCGTCAACCTCCCGGCCGTCTTCATCGTCGCCGTCGTCGCCGCCCTGCTGATCGCCGGAACGCGCGAGAGCGCGTCGCTCAACGCCGCGCTGGTCGTCCTCAAGATCGTCGCACTGATCGTCTTCGTCGCTGTGACCCTGCCTTATTTCGACCCGGCCAATTTCGAGCCCTTCATGCCTTATGGGTTCGGCAAGTCCGGGGCGCCGGGCAGCGAGGTGGGAGTCATGGCCGCGGCGGCGATCATCTTCTTCGCTTTCTACGGCTTCGATGCGATCGCCACCGCCGCGGAAGAAGCGAAGAATCCGGGTCGCGACCTCGCCATCGGGATCGTCGGCTCGATGCTGATCTGCGTCGTCATCTACATCGCCGTGGCGGCCGCGGCGATCGGCGCGGTTTCCTACACGGTGTTCGCGAACAGCGGCGAGGCGCTGGCCCTGATCCTGCGCGAGCTCGGCCATCCCTGGACGGCGCGCTTCGTTGCCGCCACGGCGGTGATCGCGCTGCCGACGGTCATCCTCGCTTTCTTCTACGGGCAGAGCCGGATCTTCTTCGTCATGGCGCGCGACCGGCTGCTCCCGCCCTCACTTGCACGGGTCTCGGGCCGAGGATCGCCGGTTCGGATCACTCTCTTCACCGCGATAGTCGTCGGAACGCTCGCGGGCCTTGTTCCGCTCGACGAGCTTGCGGCGCTCGCCAACGCCGGCACCCTCGTCGCCTTCATCGCGGTCTGCGCCTGCATGCTGATCATGCGCCGAAGGGCGCCCGACTTGCCGCGCAAGTTCCGCACCCCGCTTCCGTGGGTGGTGGGAATCTTCGGAATCCTCGGCTGTGCCTATCTCTTCTACAGCCTGCCGCGCACCACCCAGCTCTACTTCCTGTGCGCCCATGTCCTCGGGCTGGTGATCTACTTCGCTTATGGCGCCCGCAGGAGCGTCGCGGGCCACACCTGAGGTCAGGCCGGAGCAAACTCCCCGCTCACCTCGTCGAGCAGGTGAAGGACCCCGTCCGAAATGGCGAAATAGGCGCCGTGCAGCTTGAGCCGGCCGTCCGCCTCGCGCTCGCGCACCCAGGGGAAGGTGCGCAAATTGGCCAGGCTGACCCGAACGCCCTCCAGCTCCATCGCCCGGAAATCCTCGCCGTGGCTTGCCCGGACCTTGTCCCGGGCCTCGCGCAACAACTCTATCCAGTCGGCGATGAAATGGCCCTCGCCATGGGCGGCCTCGTCGAACTGGCCGGTCAGCGCGGCCGCGCAGCCGCCGCAAAAGCCGTGGCCCATCACCACCACTTCCTCGACCTGGAGCTGGGTGACGGCGAATTCGAGCGCCGCCGAGACCCCGTGATGCCCGCCGGTGGTCTCGTAGGGCGGCACCAGCGCCGCCACGTTGCGCACCACGAACATCTGGCCGGGTCCCGAATCGAAGATCTGGGTCGGGTCGACCCGACTGTCCGAGCAGGCGATGACCATCACTCGCGGGCTCTGCCCTTCGGCAAGCTGCGACCAGCGCTCCCGCTCCCGGGCCCAGCCGGTGGCGCGGAATCGCCGGTATCCTTCGATGAGCTTCGCTATCTCGGCCAAGCCTGGTCTCCCCAACCGTCCGGGCCGAGCTTGCCGAAGCCCTCCCTTGTCCGCGGCGCCCTAAGAGAAGGAAGGCCCTTCGACAAGCTCAGGGGCTGACGCGGGGGCCGGCCGGGCAGGGCCCTTCCGAGCCGAGGTGGCGCGGCGCCTGCGACGGCGCTAAGCTGTGCGCGACTGCGGGAGCGTTTCCATGGCCGGCGCGAAGTTCACCAAGAAGAACGATTCGATCGAGATCCGGCTGCCGGACGAGACGAAGTCGGCATTCAGGGAGAAGTGCCGGCAGGAGGGCCGAACCGCCAGCGAGGCCGTGCGGTCCTTCATCGACGAGCAGCTCGATCCTCGGGCAAGCGTTCGCCGGCGCCGCAGATCGCTTTGGCGAATAGGCGTGGCGCTCGCCGCCGGAGCCGTTCTGGGCGGAGGCCTGGCGGCGCCATCCATCGCCGCTTCGGCCGATAACAGCCGGTCGGCATTCCGGGCGCTGGACCGGGACCGTGACGGCGCGCTCACCTACGAAGAGTTTCGGTCCCGGTAGAGCGTCCGGGCTGTCGGGACACGTTTCCGGCTTGTCCGGACACGAGATCGATGGCGCCCGAGCGGGCAAACGGCTTGGTCGGTGCAATGACCGACAGCCCCAAAGAACCGCGGCGACGGAAATGGATCGCCGAAATACGCAGCCTGGCCGGCCTGGCCCTGCTCGTGCTCGGCTTCCACAGCCTTGCCGCCAAGCCCTTCTACATCCCATCCGAGTCGATGATGCCGGGACTGTTGGTCGGCGACCGGCTCCTGGTCAGCAAATATCCCTATGGCTGGTCCTATGCCTCGGCGAGCTTCCACCTCCTGCCGTTCATCGAAGGCCGGTTATTCGGGCGATTGCCCGAAAGGGGCGACATCGTGATCGTGGCGCGGACGAAGTCCGGAAAAAGCGAGGACCTCATCAAGCGAGTCGTCGGCCTGCCCGGGGACAGGGTGCAAATGGTGCGGGGCCGTCTCTGGCTCAACGGAGAGCCCGTCCCGACCCTGGACCTGGGCTACCGCCGATTTCGAGCCGACTCGAACCTGCGCTGCTCCCCAAACGGGCGGGACGCGGGCCTGGAAAGCGGCCAACCCTCTTGCCGCCGGCATGTCCTCAGGGAAACTCTGCCCGGCGGACGCTCCTACGAAGTCCTCGACCTCTATCCGAGCCGCCAGGACGACACGGCGCCGTACGAGGTCCCCGCGGGACATGTCTTCCTGCTCGGGGACAATCGCGACAACAGCGCCGACAGCCGGTTCCCGCTGGAGTCCGACGGGCTGGGCGGGGCCGTCCCGGTCGAGGCCATCGGCGGAAGAGCCGAGTTCGTCACCTTCTCGCTCAAGGGCGAGGCACGCTGGAACCCGAGGACCTGGTTCTCGAATTTTCGAAGCGATCGTTCGGGCGCCTCGCTTCGGCCAAGACGTGAAGCGGCGGCTTGTTGTTAAGACGGGCGGGGATCGCTATCTGCCCCCCATGAGCGAAGCCGACCCGATCCTCACCCCCGCGCCCGCGCCGCGCCAGCGCAAGCCAGACTGGATCCGGGTCAAGGCGCCGACCAGCGCCGGCTTCGCCGAGACGAAGAAGCTGATGCGAAGCCTCAACCTCGCCACCGTCTGCGAGGAGGCGGCCTGCCCCAATATCGGGGAGTGCTGGACCAGGAAGCACGCCACGGTGATGATCCTCGGCGATACCTGCACGCGCGCCTGCGCCTTCTGCAACGTCAAGACCGGGATGCCGCGCCCGGTCGACCCGCTCGAGCCCGAGCATGTCGCGACCGCCGCCGCCGAGCTCGGGCTCACCCATATCGTCGTCACGTCGGTCGACCGCGACGACCTTCCGGACGGCGGCGCGAAGCAGTTCGTCCGGGTGATCGAGGCGCTTCGCCGGACCACGCCCTCGACCACGATCGAGATCCTCACCCCCGATTTCCGCAACAAGCCCGAAAGCGCGGTCGAGGCGATCGTCGCCGCCCGTCCCGACGTCTACAACCACAATCTCGAGACGGTGCCGCGTCTCTATCCCACCATCCGCCCGGGCGCCCGCTATTACGCCTCGCTCCGGCTGCTGGAGAGCGTCAAGCGGCAGGATCCGACCATCTTCACCAAGTCGGGGGTGATGGTCGGCCTCGGCGAGCAGCGGCTCGAAATCCACCAGGTGATGGACGACATGCGATCCGCCGACGTCGATTTCCTCACCATGGGCCAATATCTCCAGCCCACCCCGCGCCACGCCAGGGTCGAGGAGTTCGTCACCCCCGCAGCCTTTTCCGCCTACGGGGCCATCGCCCGAGCCAAGGGCTTCCTGCTCGTCGCGGCCTCGCCGCTGACCCGGTCGAGCTACCATGCCGGCGACGATTTCGCGAAGATGAAGGCGGCCCGGGAGGCGAAGCACGCCCGTCATCCCGGCGAAAGCCGGGACCTCGGGGAGACCCGCCGTGACATCTTGTCCTGAGGTCCCGGCTTTCGCCGGGATGACGGGGTAGGTCATGCCGCGACACACCGAAACCCGGCACATGCCCTATTCGCCCGAGCAGATGTTCGACCTGGTTGCCGACGTGAAGCGCTACCAGGAGTTCCTGCCCTGGGTCGCGGCGACCCGGGTCCGCTCCGACAGCGAGACGCTGATGATCGCGGACCTCGTCGTCGGCTTCAAGGCGATCAAGGAGACCTTCACCTCGCGGGTCGAGAAGCAGCGGCCGACCCGAATCCACACCGAATATATCGAGGGCCCGCTCAAATATCTGCAGAACAGCTGGGTGTTCAAGCCGGACGGGCAGGGGGGAACCGAGATCGATTTCTGCGTCGACTTCGCGTTCAGGAACCGCCTGTTCGAGAGCCTGGCCGGGCAGATGTTCGACCGCGCGCTGAGGCGCATGATCGGAGCGTTCGAGGACAGGGCGCGGGAGCTTTACGGGGAGGGCGAACAAACAGCAGCCTGACTCCCCTCCCTGGAAGGGAGGGGTTGGGGGTGGGTAGGCCAGCGAAGCGAGACTTCCCTGCTGAGTCGGAGTTTCGGCCGCCTTCGGCGGACCCACCCCCGGCCCCTCCCTTCCAGGGAGGGAGGCCTTCAGCCCGCCTCTCCCTTCTCCACCGGCATCAGCAGCTCCAGAGCGCAAAGCGCCGCCTGGAGCCTCACCCCGCCCCGGCCCAGATCGCCGAAATGCTTCGTGTCGGCGACGATCTCCTTGGGGTCCGCGCTGCGGCGGGCCCGGGCGAAGATCACCGTCCCGACGGGCTTCTTGTCGGTTCCGCCGCCGGGTCCGGCAATTCCGGTGACCGCCACCGCGGTGTCGGCGGAGCAGCGCTTCAGAGCGCCCTGCGCCATCCCCCAGGCGACGGCGATCGACACCGCGCCGAACGTCTCGACGACGTCCTCGCTGACCCCGAGCAGGGCGATCTTGGACTCGTTCGAATAAGTGACGAAGGCCGCCTCGAGCACGTCGGACGAGCCCGGAATCTCGGTCAGGGCTGCGGTGACGAGTCCGCCGGTGCAACTTTCGGCGACGGCGAGCCTCAGCCCGGCCGCGCGGCTGGCTTCGACCACCCTGCGGGCCGCCTCGATCAGCTTAGGCGGAAGGACGGTGTCGAGCGCGTCGCTCACGGCCGCGGTGCTGGGCACATCAAGGGCGCCTTGCTGGCGGGCTTGGCCTTCGCCTCGCCCTTCGCCTTGCCCTTCGCGCTGTCGTTGATTTCCTCCACGGTGGCGATCTCGACCCCGAGGACGACGAGCCCGGCGAGGTTGCGCGGAGGAAGCGGCGAGAGCAGATCCGCGGCTCGGTCGATCCTTCCGCACTGCTCCCGGCCTTTAGCGGTGGAGAGGCCATTCAGGACCAGATCGTGGATCAGGCCGCGCGCGGTCGTCTCGCTGAGTCCGGCAGGGAACTCCTTTCCGCCCAGCATGGTCACCGCCCGACTGGCGCTGGCCCAATGGGTCGAGCTCTCCGCCGCGAGGCTCTGCGCGAGGGTCCGGCCGCCGTTCATGAGATAGGAATTGACGGGCAGGGCCGGAGCGCAGGCCTTGGCGGCGCCTTCGAGCAGGGGTGGCAGGGCGAAGAGCGTCATGGCCTCGACCTGGGCCTGGGTCAGGCAGGGGCGCTGCGCCTGCTCGGCGGGCGCGGCTGCGAGTAGCACGGCGATAAGAGCTGATTTCATGAATCCTCCGGGAGTCGGACAGTGGCGATCGCCTGGGCGGCCATGCCTTCGCCGCGTCCGGTGAAGCCGAGGCGCTCGGTGGTCGTGGCCTTGATGCTAACCCGCGCGGGCGGCAGCCGCAACAAGCCCGCAACCGAGGCGCGCATCGCCTCGCGGTGGGGGGCGAGGCGCGGCGCCTCGCAGATCAGGGTGACGTCGACATGGTCGATCCGTCCGCCGCGCGCCTCGACGAGGGCGCGCGCATGCTCGACGAAGAGGGAGGATGCGGCGCCCCGCCAGCGCGGGTCGCTCGGCGGGAAATGATCGCCGATGTCGCCCGCTCCGATCGCTCCGAGCAGGGCGTCGGCGAGGGCGTGGAGAAGCACGTCGGCGTCGCTATGGCCCTTGAGGCCGCGGTCGTGCGGGATCCGGATTCCGCCCAGCCACAGATCCTCGCCGGCGGCGAAGGCGTGGACGTCGAAGCCCATGCCGGCGCGGCTGGTCATGGCCGGGGCGAGGCGCGCCTCGGCACGGGCGAAATCCGCCTCGTGGGTCAGCTTCTCGAGCGCTTCGTCGCCGGCGACCGCGGCGACCCGAAGCCCGGCGGCCCGGGCGACCTGGGCATCGTCGGTCGCGACCCCTCCGCGCCATTGGCGATGGGCGGCCAGGATCGCGTCGAAGCGAAAGGCCTGCGGAGTCTGGACCCGGACCAGGCCGTCGCGGCTCACCGGCTCGCCGAGCTCCGCCTCGGCCCGGGCGAGGGTGTCGACGACCGGAAGCACCGGCACCGCGCCCTCGGCCCCCGCCAGCCCGTCCCGCAGCCGGGCGACGACAGCCGCCGGCAGGAACGGGCGCGCGGCGTCGTGGATGAAGATGGAGCCGCTCCCGCCCGCCGCGGCGACCGCCTCGAGGCCGTTCCGGACGCTGTCCTGCCGTTCGCTTCCGCCGAGGATCGGGGAGGGGAGGGCGCGCCCCCCGGCCGCTTCCCGATAGAGCGTCTCATGGCCGGCCCCGATCACCACCCGGACGTTGGCGATCCCCGCTTGCTCGAGCCCCTCCAGAGCGTGGACGAGCAGCGGCTTGCCGGCGAGGCGTCGATATTGCTTGGGAAGGCCGCCGCCGGCGCGGCTGCCGCTCCCCGCCGCGACCAGAAGGGCGATCGTCTCCATCTGCCGCGCCCCTAGCCGAGGGCGACCTTGCCCGCCAGCGTCTTTGCCCTTATCTCCGCGCCTCCCATGAGCAAGCTGGCACCCATCCATATCGGACCCGTGCGGATCGACTCGCCCGTCATCCTGGCGCCGATGACCGGAGTCACCGACCGGCCGTTCCGCAAGGCGGTGAAGCGCTACGGCGCGGGTCTCACCGTCACCGAGATGATCGCGTCCCAGGCGATGATCCGCGAGACCCGCCAGTCGCTCCAGAAGGCCGACTGGGACCCGATCGAGGACCCCGTCTCGATGCAGCTGGCCGGCTGCACGCCGGGGGAGATGGCCGAGGCGGCGAAGCTCAACGAGGACCGCGGCGCCGCGATCATCGACATCAACATGGGGTGCCCGGTCCGCAAGGTGGTCAACGGCGACGCCGGCTCGGCGCTGATGCGGGATTTGAAGCTGGCCGCCGAGATCGTTGATTCGACGGTGAAAGCGGTCAACGTGCCGGTCACTTTGAAGATGCGGATGGGCTGGGACCATGCCAGCCTCAACGCGCCCGAGCTCGCCCGCATCGCGGTCGACCTCGGCGTGAAGATGATCACCGTCCACGGCCGCACCCGCAACCAGATGTACAAGGGCTCGGCCGACTGGGCCTTCGTCCGCCGGGTCAAGGAAGCGGTCGAGGTCCCGGTCATCGTCAATGGCGACATCTGCACCATCGATGACGTCGAGACCGCGCTCGCCCAGTCGGGCGCCGATGGAGTCATGATCGGCCGCGGCGCCTACGGCCGCCCCTGGCTGCTCGCCCAGGCGATGCACTGGCTCCGCACCGGCGAGCGCCTGCCCGATCCGGGCCTGGACGAGCAGTTCGCGGTGCTGATTGAGCAATATCGGGACATGCTCACCCTCTACGGCCCCGAAGTCGGAGCGAACTGCGCCCGCAAGCACGTCGGCTGGTACACCCGCGGCCTCCACGGCTCGGCGGAATTCCGCAACGCTTTCAACAAGGAAGGCGACTGGAGGCGTGCCGAAGCGATGCTCTACGAATTTTACGCGCCCTGGCTGAGCCGGGCCGCGGCCTGAACTTGGCCGCTCCAAAACGGTGCGGCCAAACGAGCCGCTGACGCTACATACTGTGTTCTTTTTGCCACAATGTTGTGGTAGCCCTGTCGGGTGAACGCCGAACTGCCGATCCTCGCTGAAGCCAAGCCCCGGTGGCGCCGGCGGCTTGCGGTGGTTTTGCGGCGCGGACGCTACATACCGCTGATCGAGGGCGCCGCGCTGATCGCCCTCGTAGCGATGGCGACGATCAGCTACTTCATCATCACCGAGGAGGGGTCTCCGGAGACCCTGCTGACGCCGCCCCTGGTGGCGGGCCTGCTGGTCGCCAATCTCGTGCCCGCCATGGCGCTGATGGTGCTGGTGGCGCGCCGGATGGCGATGCGGCGGGCGGCGGAGTCGCCCATCGGGGGCAGGGGACGGCTCCACGTTCGCTTGGTCGCGTTGTTCTCCGTAATCGCGAGCGTGCCGACCCTGCTGGTCGTGATCTTCGCGTCGCTGCTGTTTCAGAGCGGTTTCAACTTCTGGCTTTCGGACCGGGCCCAGACCGTCATCCGCAATGCCCAGGAGGTCGCGAGCCAATATCGGAAGGATCAGCGCGAAGAGGTCCAGCTCGAGGTCCAGACCATGGGCGGCGACGTGGTCGGCTTCGTGAACGACAATGGGATCGACCATCCGCAATTCGGCGATTTCCTGCTGACCCAGACGGGCAACCGGAACCTTCTGGAGAGCGCCCTGCTGACGATCACGCCGTCTGGCGAGATCCAGATGCAGGGCGGGGTGAACCTGTACGATCGGCCGCTCGAAGACCGGTTCAGCGTTGCCACCTTGCGCAAGCTGGAGGCGGGAAAGGCGATCGGCAAGGAGGAGGACGGCGATCGGGTCGAAGCGGTCGTCAGGCTCGATCCGAAGGCCGAAGTCTATATTTACGGCGCCCGAGCGGTGAATCCCCGGCTTCTGAAGCTGGCGGAGGAAGCCCAGAACGCCGACAGCGACTATCAAAAGACTCTCGACCGCGCGCGCACGCTCCAGTTCCGGTTCAACGCCATAATGCTGCTCGTGTCGCTGCTGATCGTCGGCCTTTCGATCTGGATCGCCTTGAAGCTTGCCGATCGCCTGGTCCGGCCGGTCGGCGAGCTGGTGGACGCCGCCCGGCGCATTACGGCCGGAGATCTCACCACCCGGGTCACGGCGGGCGAGCTGTCCGGCCGAGTCACCGGGATGAGAGTCCAGGATGAAATCGGGATATTGGGCCGAGCCTTCAATCGCATGACCAAGCGGCTCGAGGAGCAGACCGGCGACCTCGTTTCGGCCAATTCCCAGCTTGAGAGCCGACGCGCCTTTATCGAGGCGGTGCTTTCGGGCGTGACGGCGGGGATCATCTCGGTCGACCAGGAGCGCAACGTCCGGCTGATCAACAGCTCTGCCGAGATGCTGCTCAAGACCGAGAAAGGCCATGCGGTAGGCCACAAGCTCGCCGAGCTCGCGCCCGAGCTCGACGCGCATCTCGACAGCGACCAGCGCGAGGACATCATCCAGTTCGCGTCCGGGGGCGAGCCCCGCACGCTCGCGGTGAAGCGGGTCCGGGTCGAGGGCGGTCATGTTCTCACGTTCGACGACATCACCGAACAGCTGCTCGACCAGCGCCGGGCCGCCTGGTCGGACGTCGCCCGCCGGATCGCGCACGAGATCCGCAACCCGCTGACCCCGATCCAGCTCGCCGCCGAGCGGCTCCAGCGGCGCTACGGCAAGGAGATCACCTCCGACGCCGGAACGTTCGAGAAGCTCACCGGGACGATCGTCAGGCAGGTCGGCGACCTCAGGCGGATGGTCGACGAATTCTCCTCCTTCGCGCGGATGCCCAAGCCCGTCTTTCGCGAGGAGCGGATCGCCGACATCGTCGGGGAATCGCTCTTCCTCCACCAGGTCGCCCATCCCGACATCGCCTTCAGGCTCGACGCGCCGGAGCCTTCGCCCTTGCTCGTCTGCGACCGCCGCCAGCTCGGCCAGGCGCTGACCAACGTGATCAAGAACGCGGTCGAGGCGATCCAGCAGAAGCGGGAGGACGGGCGCAAGGGCGGCGACGACCGGATCTCGGTCACCATCCGGGACGCCGAGAACCGGATCGTCATTGCGGTCGCCGACACCGGCATCGGCCTTCCCGGCGACCGCGGCCGGCTGACCGAGCCCTATATGACCACGCGCGTCAAAGGCACCGGCCTCGGCCTCGCCATCGTCAAGAAGATCGTCGAGGAGCATTTCGGCAATATCGAGTTCGACGATTGTGCCGGCGGCGGAAGCCTCGTCCGCCTGGTCTTCGACGCCGAAGCGCTCGCGCGCCTCGCCGCCGCCGCGGACGAGCAACCCCAGAACATATCGGCAGACGGATAGAAAATGGCCCTCGACATACTCATAGTCGACGACGAACAGGATATCAGGGACCTCGTTTCGGGGGTGCTCGAGGACGAAGGCTATTCGTGCCGGACCGCCGCCAACAGCGGCGAGGCGCTCCAGGCCCTGGCCGACCGCCGGCCGTCCCTGCTCCTGCTCGACGTCTGGCTTCAGGGCTCGAAGCTCGACGGGCTTCAACTGCTCGAGGAAGTGAAAAGGCGCGATCCCTCGCTTCCGGTGCTGATGATCTCCGGCCACGGCAATCTCGACACCGCGGTCGCGGCGATCCGCCAGGGCGCCGCCGACTTCATCGAGAAGCCGTTCGAGGCGGGCCACCTCGTCCATCTCGTCGCCCGCGCCACCGAGACCGACCGGCTTCGCCGCGAGAATGCCAGCCTCCGCGCCCAGATCGGCCAGGATACGGAGCTGACCGGCTCGAGCGTCGCGATCAATGCGGTCCGCGCCACCCTGAAGCGGGTCGCGGGGACCGGGAGCCGGGTGCTGATCTCCGGGCCCGCCGGAGTCGGCAAGGAGGTGGCCGCGCGGCTTCTCCACGACTGGAGCAACCGCGCCCGAGCGCCCTTCATCGTCGTCAGCGCCGCGCGGATGACTCCCGAGCGGGTCGAGGAGGAATTGTTCGGGGTGGAGGAGGGGGGCGAGCTCGCCCGGCCAGGGCTGCTCGAGCAGGCCCATGGCGGTACCCTGTTCCTCGACGAGATCGCCGACATGCCGATCCCGGCGCAGGCGAAGATCCTCCGGGTCCTGACCGACCAGAGCTTCACCCGGGTCGGCGGCCAGCGCATGGTCAAGGTCGACATGCGGGTGGTGTCGTCCACGTCGCGGCACCTGGCCGACGAGATCGCCGGCGGCCGCTTCCGCGAGGACCTTTTCTACCGTCTCAACGTGGTGCCGGTGCACCTTCCGGCGCTGGCCGAGCGGCGCGAGGACATCCCGGCCCTGATCGCCCATTTCGCGGCCCGCTACGCGGCCGAGCAGAGGCTTCCGACTCCCGAATTCTCGACCGACGCCGTCGCCGCCCTCCAGGCCTACGACTGGCCCGGCAACGTCCGCCAGCTGAGGAACGTGATCGAGCGCACCATCATCCTCGCGCCCGGCGCCCGGGTCGGCTGCATCGAGCTCGACATGCTCCCGCCCGAGATCCTCAACGAGCAGGCCAGCCTCAGCTCGGGCGAGGCGGTGAAGGCGATCATGGGGACACCGCTGCGCGAAGCGCGCGAGACGTTCGAACGCGAATATCTGAAGGTCCAGATCCGCCGCTTCTCCGGCAACATCTCCCGAACCGCCACCTTCATCGGAATGGAACGCTCCGCCTTGCACCGCAAGCTCAAGGCCCTCGGCATCGGCGACACGAAGGGAGAGCCGGAGGAGTGATCGCTTCGAGTGCCAATCCTCGCCGGCCGCAGGCCACTCATTTTTGAAACGCAAAGACGCAAAGACGCAAAGAGTCAGAGCATGTCGTTAGCGGCGGGTCTCTTTCGCATACTCGCCATCTTTGCGTCTTTGCGTCTTTGCGTTGAATCCTGAAGGGCGGGGCGCCAGGAGGATATTCGCTTTGCGAAGGGGGCATTGCTGGCGCGGAAGGGCGAGCGATGCTATTGTTTCGGCGAAGGCACGCTCCACATTATGAAAGACGCCCTTCGCGGGCGCCTCCGCGGACAACGATCCGCCAATAAGGAGAGTGGGAAATGGCCGACAAGGTCAACAACCTCCAGGATCTGTTCCTGAACGGGCTTCGCCGCTCGAAGACCCCGGTGACCATGTTCCTCGTCAAGGGCGTGAAGCTCCAGGGGATCATCACCTGGTTCGACAATTTCTCGGTGCTGCTTCGCCGCGACGGACAGGCCCAGCTCATCTACAAGCACGCCATCTCGACGATCATGCCCTCCCACCCGCTCGACACTGCTGAGATAGAGCGCGCCTTCGAGGACGGCGCCGGCGGCGGGGGCGGGAGGAAGCCCGCCTTGCTCCAGGAGGCGTTCCTCGGCGCGGTCCGCCGCTCCGGCGAGCCGGTGACGATGTTTTTGGTGAACGGAGTCATGCTCCAGGGAGAAATCGCCGCCTTCGATCTGTTCTGCATGCTGCTCCAGCGCGACGGACTGTCGCAGCTCGTCTACAAGCACGCCATCTCGACCGTGCAGCCCGAAAGGCCGGTGAGCTTCATGGAGCAGGATGACGAGGAGCCGGCCGCCTGACTTTCACCCAGCAACCGTCCGACGGCGAGTTCAGCCGCGGCGCCAAGGCGATCGTCGCCCTCCCCGACATGAAGGCGGGGAGGGGATTGCGCGACGTCGAAGCGCGCCTCGACGAAGCCGCCGGCCTCGCCGAGGCGATCGGGGTCGAGGTCTCCGACAAGCTCCACTTCCGGATCCGCTCGCCCAAGCCGGCCACCCTGTTCGGATCGGGCCAGGTCGAGTCGATCGCCGAGGCGGTGGCCCGCGACGAGGCCGAGCTGGTCATCGTCGACTCCCCGATCACGCCCATCCAGCAGAAGAATCTCGAGACCGCGACCAAAGCCAAGGTGATCGACCGCACCGGCCTCATCCTCGAGATTTTCGGCGAACGGGCGGCGACGGCGGAGGGCCGGCTCCAGGTCGAGCTCGCCCATCTCGACTATCAGGCGGGCCGGCTGGTGAGGAGCTGGACCCATCTCGAGCGGCAGCGCGGCGGCTTCGGCTTCCTCGGCGGCCCCGGCGAGACCCAGATCGAGGCCGACCGCCGGCTGATCCGCGACCGCATGGCCAAGCTCAGGAAGGAGCTCGAGCAGGTCACCCGCACCCGCGCCCTCCACCGCACCCGCCGTCAGCGCGCGCCCTGGCCGGTCATCGCACTGGTCGGCTACACCAACGCCGGCAAGTCGACACTCTTCAACCGGCTCACCAACGCGGACGTGATGGCGGAAAACCTGCTGTTCGCCACCCTCGACCCGACCATGCGCGAAATCCCGCTGCCCGGATTCGACAAGGCGATCCTGTCGGACACGGTGGGCTTCATCTCGGAACTTCCGACCCAATTGGTCGCGGCTTTCCGGGCCACTTTGGAGGAGGTGATCTCGGCCGACCTCATCGTCCACGTCCGCGACATCTCGCACCCCGACAGCGACGCCCAGCGCGAGGACGTGGAGGCCGTCCTCAAGGAGATCGGGGCCGGCGGGGAAGGGGGAGCGCCCCTCGTCGAGGCGTGGAACAAGATCGACCTTCTCGATGGCGAGGGGGGCGAGCGCGTGCAGGCGGAGGCGGCCCGGCGCGAGGAGGTGGTCCGGATCTCGGCTCTGACGGGGGAGGGGCTCGACGAATTGCTTGAATGCGCGTCGGTCAAGCTCAGCAAGGGCGCGAAGCTCCGGACCGTCACGCTCGGAGCGTCGGACGGCGAGTCGATCGCCTGGCTCCACGCCAACGGCCGCATCGAGAGCCAGCGCACCGACGGGGTCGAGACGGTGTTCGAAGTGCGGTTGTCGGACGCGGATTGGGCGAGGCTGCAGAGCAAGCAGAGGGTCTAGTGGCTCTGTCCTCCCTGTCCGCGCAGCGGATGGGGAGGGGGACCATGCGAAGCATGGTGGAGGGGCAAACCACCCCGAAGGCCCCTCCACCGCACTTCGTGCGGTCCCCCTCCCCATCGCTTCGCGACGGGGAGGATTAGAGTTCGCGCTTCGCTCTCTGCCAGAGTGCCTCCAGTGCCTCGATATCCATATCCGTCAACGGCTTATCGGCGATTTCTTCCACTTTGCGGAAACGCTGCTCAAAACGCGTCGAAGCCTCGCGCAGGGCGGCTTCCGGGTCGATGTCGAGGTGGCGAGCGTAGTTGACGACGCTGAACAGCAGGTCGCCCAGCTCGGCGGCGCGCTCCTCGGGCGTGGCCGCGGAATCGATCTCGCCAAGCTCCTCGTCGATCTTGGCCCTGGGTCCCGCCGAATCGGGCCAGTCGAAGCCGATCCGGGCGGCGCGGCGCTGAAGCTTCTCGGCGCGCTTCAAGGCCGGCAGCGCGAGGGCGACTCCGGCAAGCGCGCTCTTATCGTCGCCGCCGTGGCGTTCAGCCGCCTTCAGGGCTTCCCAGCCGGGGGTCGCGGTTTCGTCGCCGAAAATGTGCGGATGGCGGCGGATCATCTTCGCGCAGATGGACGCCATGACGTCCTCGAGGACGAAGGCGCCGATCTCCTCCGCCATCCGGGCGTGGTAGACGACCTGAAGCTGGAGGTCGCCGAGCTCGTCCTTCAGCGCTTCGAGATCCTCTCGGGCGATCGCGTCGGCCACCTCATAGGCTTCCTCGATCGTATAGGGCGCGATTGACTCGAACGTCTGGGCCTTGTCCCAGTCGCATCCGGCGGCCGGATCGCGAAGCCGGCGCATGATCTCGACCAGGTCGGCGAGGGAAGCGGACGAAGTTGACAGAACCATCTCTTAAAGTGCGATAATATACATTATGTAAAAT
>DASVVM010000056.1:0-28545 GCA_036386555.1 Allosphingosinicella sp. | reverse complement strand
CCGCACACAATGCTGATCAGGGTCGTCTTGCCGGCGCCGTTGGGGCCGAGCAAGGCGAAGATCTCGCCCCTGGCGATGTCGAGGCTGACGCCCTTCAGCGCCTCGTGCCCGCCGGCGTAGCGTTTCGACAGGTTCCGGATGGAGACGACGGGATGGGGAGGGGGGGACATTGTGCTCAAGCTCCGTCATTGCGAGGAGCGAAGCGACGAAGCAATCCAGCATCGGCGCAGGTGGCCCGCGCGGAGCTGGATTGCTTCGCTCCGCTCGCAATGACGGGACACGCAATCATTGGACGGGCGGCACCGGCGGCTCGTCCTTGCCCGGATCGAGCTGCATTCCGTGCTTCATCAGCATCGGGATGTTGGCGATCGCGAACAGGAAGGTGGCGGGAAGGAAGCCCCAGAGCTTGAAGCCGATCCAGAAGCTGGTGCTGCTGTTGCGCCAGACGGCCTCGTTGACCAGCGCCATGACGAGGAAGAAGATCGCCCAGTTGCGGGTGAGGAGACCCCAGCCCTTTTCCGAAAGGCCCGGATAGGCCGCTCCGAGCGCCATCTTGAGGAGGTTGCGGCCGGTCGCCTTGCCGAACAGGAGCAGGCTCGCGATCAGCACGTAATAGACGGTCGGCTTCATCTTGATGAAGGTGTCGTTGTGAAGCCAGATCGTGATCCCGCCGAGGATCACCACCATGATCCCCGAGAACCAGAGCAGCGGGGAAATATGCTTGTAGCGCAGGTAGGAGATCATCATCGCGACGATCATCGCGGCCATGAAGGCCCCGGTCGCATAGAAGATCTTCAGCATCTCGGGAACGGGCGCGAAATAGTTCACGAGGAAGAAGACAAGCAATGGCCCGAGGTCGATCATCAGCCGGGCCCCGACCGAAGGTTCTCTGTTTTCCGCCGTCACGCTCACTCTCTTCCAAGCCCCGCAATCGCCCGCGCCGTCTCGCGCGCGTCGAACGGCCGCAAATCGTTGATGCCCTCGCCGATCCCGATCGCGTGGATCGGAAGCCCGAAACGCTCGGCCGCGGCGACCAGTACCCCGCCGCGTGCGGTCCCGTCGAGCTTGGTCATGACGAGGCCGGTCACCCCGGCGACCTCCCGGAACACCTCGATCTGGCTGAGCGCGTTCTGCCCGGTGGTCGCGTCCAGCACCAGGACCACGTTGTGCGGCGCCTCCGGGTTGAGCCTGCCGAGCACCCGCCGGATCTTGGCGAGCTCGTCCATCAGCACCTTCTTGTTCTGAAGCCGCCCCGCGGTGTCCACGATGAGCGTGTCGATGCCCTCGGCGGTGCCCTTCTTGACTCCGTCGAAGACGATGGCCGAGCTGTCGCCGCCCTCCGGGCCCGAGATGACCGGGACTCCGATTCGGTCGGCCCAGATCTTCAGTTGCTCGATCGCTGCGGCGCGGAAGGTGTCGCCGGCGGCGAGAAGCACTCCGTAATCCTGCTCCAGCAGGAGATGGCCGAGCTTGGCGATGGTCGTCGTCTTGCCGGAGCCGTTGACTCCGACGACGAGGATCACCTGCGGCCTCGGAAAGGCGTCGATCTGGAGCGGAACCGCGACGGGGGCGAGGATCTTCTCGACCTCCTCGGCCATGATCTCGCGCACCGCATATTCGGAAAGGCCCCGCTCGAACCGCTCGCCGGCAAGCCGCGACCGGATCTTCGCGGCGGTGGCGGGGCCGAGGTCCGACGCGATCAGCGCCTCCTCGATCTCGTCCAGAGTCTCCTCGTCGAGGGCGGCCTTGGTGAACAGCCCGGTGAGGTTGTCGCCGAGCCGCTCGGAGGTCTTTCTGAAGCCGGACTGAAGCCGGTCGAGCCAGGTCGCCTCGCTCATTCGGGGACCCCGACGAGGGAGTCGGCTTCGATGTGGGTAATGAGGACCGGAACCACTTCCCCGTCATCCCGGCGAAAGCCGGGACCTCGGGGAGACCCGCCGAGACTTCTTGTCCTGAGGTCCCGGCTTTCGCCGGGATGACGGACCATGACCGGCGCGAAATTCTCCGCATGCCCGCGGCCGCCTTTCTCCATCAGCACCCGCTGCGTCGTCCCCACCAGTCCCTCCAGCCACGCGGCCCGCCGCCGCGCGCAAGCCTCCCGCAGCCGCCGCGCCCTTTCCTTCACCACGGCCGGCGGCGCCGGCGGCATCCTCGCCGCCGGCGTTCCCTTCTTCGGCGAGAATGGAAAGACATGGCCCATGACGATGTCGCATTCCTCGACCAGCCCGAGGCTGTTCTCGTGCATCGACTGCGTCTCGGTCGGAAAGCCGGCGATGAGGTCGGCGCCGATCGCCAGCCCCGGCCGCTTCGCCTTGAGCCGGGCCACGGTCGCCACCGCCTCCGCCCGGCTGTGGCGGCGCTTCATCCGCTTCAGAACCAGGTCGTCGCCGGCCTGGAAGCTCATATGGAGGTGCGGCATGAACCGGGGCTCGAAGGCGATGATATCCTCGAGCCGTTCGTCGATCTCGATGCAGTCCAGCGACGAGAGCCGGAGCCGCGGAAGCTCCGGCACGTGGCGAAGGATGCGCTCGACGAGAAGCCCGAGGGTCGGAGCGCCCGGCAGATCGGGCCCGTAGCTGGTCACGTCGACTCCGGTCAGGACGATCTCGCGGAAGCCCGAGGCGGCAAGCGCCCTGACCTGATCCACCACCAGCCCCGCCGGAACGCTGCGGCTGTTCCCCCGGCCGTAGGGGATGATGCAGAAGGTGCAGCGATGATCGCATCCGTTCTGCACCTCGACGAAGGCCCGGGAGCGCTCCGCGAAGCCGGGGAGCAGGTGAGGGGCGGTCTCGCGAACGGCGAAGATGTCGGAGACGTTCACCGTCATCCCGGCGAAAGCCGGGACCTCGGCGGGATCGGCCGCCTCGCCTTCATCTGCCCGAGATTCCGGCTTTCGCCGGAACGACGACAGGTCGAACTTTTCCTTATTTCCGATCACCCGGTCCACCTCCGGCATGGCCGCGAACGTCTCCGGCTCGACCTGGGCCGCGCAGCCCGTCACGACCACCCGAGCCCCGGGCCTGGCTCTTTTCGCCCGCCGGATCGCCTGCCTGGTCTGCCGGACCGCCTCGTTGGTCACCGCGCAGCTGTTGACGATGACGAGATCCTCCTCGCCGCCCGCGATGAGCCGAATCGCCTCGCTCTCGGCGGCGTTCAGGCGGCAGCCCAGGGTGATGACCTCGGGACCGCTCACAGCTCCACCTCCCCTTCGAAGACCAGGGTCGCGGGGCCGCTCATCGCGATCGTGCTGCCGGGCCCCCAGGCGATGTTGAGGACTCCGCCCGGCAGCCGCACTTCGACCGGGCTCGCGACGAGTCCGCGGCTCACCCCGGCGACGGCGGTCGCGCACGCGCCGGTGCCGCAGGCCTGGGTCAGTCCCGAGCCCCGCTCCCAGACTCGAAGGCGCAGGGCGCCGTCCTCGATCGAGGCGACGTTGACGTTGATCCGCTCGGGAAAGAGGGGATCGTTCTCGATAAGCGGTCCGATCCGCTCGAGCTCCACAGCCCGGGCATCTTGGACGAAGAAGACGACATGGGGATTGCCGACGTTGACGGCGAACGGCTCGCGCAGATCCTCCCAGCCCACCGGCAGCGCCGCCGTGTCCATCGGGTAAGCGAGCGGGATCTCGTCCCAGGCGAAGCGTGCCTCCCCCATGTCGATGGTCGCCGAATTGTTCTTGGCCGAGGCCGCGAGGAGGCCCCCGGCAGTCTCGATCCAGCCGGCGCCGCCAAGCAGCAGAGCGACGCATCGCGCGGCGTTGCCGCAGGATTCGACCTCGCCCCCGTCCGAATTCCAGATCCGCATCCTGACGTCCGCGGCGTCGCTGCGCTCCAGGACGATCAGCTGGTCGCAGCCGATGCCGGTGCGGCGGTCGGCGAGCGCGCGCACGCGCTCGTCCGTCATCTCCACCGGCGCCTCGCGCGCGTCGAAGATGACGAAGTCGTTGCCAAGCCCATGCATTTTCCGGAACCGCCGCTTCATCGCTCGGGCCATCTAGGGAGGGGAGGGGAGCAAGTCCACGAGTGTTCGTGAATTCCTCCCCGAGACGAGCTCGGGGAGGAGGTGAGCTGGCTTCTCAGCCCTCTTCGAGCGGGCCCTCGGTCTCGACCCTGACCCAGGAGCAGCGGCGCTCGGCGTACCAGGAATAAGCCGGCTCGCCGAAGCCGGGATCGCCGAAATTGCCGGCCGGGATGGTCACCATGCCGGGCCGGGCCTCGATCCGGTACCAGGCGGTCGAGCCGCATTCTGGGCAGAAATGATAGGTGCACCACCGGCCGCCTTCCTCGGCGATCCGGGTCCAGCTCCGGGATTCGCCTTCGGTCTCGACCTGCTCCTCGAGCCAGGTCGAGTTCCAGGAGAAGGCGCTTCCGGTCCGCGCCTTGCAAGCGAGGCAGTGGCAGACCGAGATCCGCGCCGGCTCGCCCCGGGCCCGCGCCTTGAGCGCGCCGCAGCGGCAGCTCGCCGTCCTTACCTCCATCACCCACTCCCCAATCGTCTCGAATCAGGCTATCATAGCGGCTCGAAAGGAGACGTCATGCGCCTTGCTTTCCTCGCTCTCGCTTTGACCCTGCCGGCGGCCTCGGCGGCCGAAGCGCCTGCCTCGCCCGCGTTTGCCGGAGCGTCCAACGCCATGGCCCGGCCCTCGCCGCGCGCGGCCAATGCCTTCGTCCCGTCCCGGATTTGTGGGGACGACATGAAGCCCCGTCACGCCCGCACTCCCAATTTGTCGAAGCCCAGGCGTCTTGGAGAATTGCCCCCGGGCGACCTTACCCTCGCGGTCGTCAACCGGGTCGGAGACTGTATCGAGCCGGTGATCGTCCGGCAGGGATATGGCGCTCTGGACGACGGACCAGGCCGCTGAGCCGCCGCGGCGGCCGCTGAGCGGCCCGCCCGATGCTCCGCATCCTCGTCCTCACCAGCCGTTTTCCCGACCGCCTGCGCCCCAATCTGGGCAATTTTGTCGAGCGCCAGACGCTCGAGCTCGCCTCGCGCCCGGGCGTGGAGGTGCAGGTGGTTGCCCCGCTCGAACGGCCTCCTTTTCCGCTTTCCCTCATCGACAGGGGCGCGCTGGACGGCCTGCCCGGGGAGGAGGTCTGGAAGGGCCTCCTCGTCCACCGCCTCCGGTTCCCGCGGTTTCGTGGCCTGCCGTCCCTCCGCCCGCGGTCGCTGGCGCGGAAATTATTGCCTTTGGCCAGGGCGCTGCGGGGGCAGTTTCCCTTCGACGTCATTTCCGCGGAATTTTCCTGGCCGGACGGCCCGGCCGCGGTCGCCGTCGGACGGATGCTCGGGGTGCCGGTAACGATCAAGGGGCGGGGCATGGAATTCGAGCGCCGCACCGGGAACGGCCGCCTTCGCCGCCAGTTGCTTGCTTCGGGACTGGCGGCCCAGCGGCTGCTCGCGGTCAGTGCAAGCATGAAGCAGACGATGGCGGCGATCGGCCTTCCCGCAGAAAGAATCGCGGTTCATTATTCCGGAGTGGACGCGGATCTCTTCCGCCCCGGCGATCGCCGCGCCGCGAAGGCGCGGCTCGGGATAAATGGCCCTTTGCTCCTCGCCGTCGGCAACCTCATCCCCGAAAAAGGCCACTGGCTCGCGGTCGAAGCGCTCGCGCGGCTCGACGGGGCGACCCTGATCGTCGTCGGCAACGGCCCCGAGCGGGGCGCTTTGCTCGCCCGGGCACGAAGGCTCGGCGTCGCGGACCGGCTGCGTTTGCCCGGCTCGCTGCCCCATCCCCTGCTGCCCGCCTTCTTCACCGCGGCAGACGTCACCGTCCATCCGTCATTTGTCGAAGGTTTCGGCAATGCCCGCCTCGAATCGCTCGCCTGCGGCACTCCGCTTGTCACCACCGCGGTCGGCGAGGCCGCATTGATCGTCGACCGGCCCGCGGCCGGGCGCATCGTCGAGGCCGACCCGGAGGCCATTGCCGAAGCAGTCCGCAGCCTGCTGGCCGAAGCGCCGGCTGCGGAGGCGGTCCGAGCGCGCGTTCTGGAGTTCAGCTGGGCGCGCCAGGCTGAAGAGCTGGAGCTGCATCTGGCGGCGGCGGCCGGTCACCGGCCCGGCGCCTCCGCCGGCTAGGAAGGCCCGCTGCCGTCGGCGCCGCCGCCTGTGCCAGCCTCTGCCGATCCGCTCACCAATCGGCGAACCACGGGTTTCGCCCACGATCTCGGCGGCCTCTTCTCGTCGCGCTTGAACATGGCGTTTTCCCTCGCTCGTTTCGTACCCGACCTATCCCTCCGTGCCTGCTCCGTCACCTTTCTTCGGCTCAGCCTCGCTTGAGCCGCACCAGCGCCTCGTCGAGTGCGGAGAGGAAGCGCGACCGGTCGGCCCTGGCGAAGGGCGCCGGACCGCCGCCCGGGCCATCCATCCCGGCGCGAAGGTCGGCCATGATCGCCCGGGTCGCCACCGCCGCTCCGATGGAAGCGGGGGTGAAGGGCTTGCCGTTGGACCCGATCACCGCCGCTCCGGCCTTCAGGCAGCGGTCGGCGAGCAGGATGTCGCCCGTGACCACCACGGTTCCCGGACCGGCGCGCTCGGCGATCCAGTCGTCGGCAGCGTCGAAGCCGGCGCCCACCACCACCCGCTCGATCGAGGGATGCGCCGGAACCCTGAAAGGCGCGTTGCTGACGATCTTCACCTCGGCTCCGTGACGGAAGGCGACCTTGTAGATCTCCTCCTTCACCGGGCAGGCGTCGGCATCGACGAGTATCAGTGGAGAGGCCACGGCGCCCTTCTAGGCCGAGGCGGGACCGATCGTCCACCGCTCGAGGCCGGGCGGCGCCGCGCTCCGCCGGCCGGACGGGCTGGCCGAGCCGGATTCACCGACCGGCCGGAATCTTCCTGATCGCTTGGTAGCGCAGCCGGCCCCCGTCGCGGTGGACGACCAGCGCGTCCTCCGTCACGTCAATTCTAACTCCGGTAAAATCGAACACGCCGATGTCGTTGGGCGTGAGGGTGAAGGCCAGCGAATTCCCGGCCTTGAGGTCGATCGGGAAGCGGGGCGAACGGACTCCGTGCATCGGCACTGCGAGCTGGATCCAGCGCGGCTTCCTGCTCTCCACCTCCGACAGGCTCCATCCGTCTTCCTGAGTATGGCCGTCGAGGACGACCCCGTCGTCCAGGCCGATCCGCAGGTCTACTCCCGCAATCCCGCGCCCTCCGGGCCAGCTGACCTTGACTTTGAAGGCGGCCGACTTGGTCTTCGCCGCCGAGCTCAGCTCGAACAGCGGCGGCACCGGTTTGGGCTCGGTCGCCAAAATCACGACGCCCCCGGCGGCGCTCCACCGCCCCTCCGCCCGCTCGTCGAGAGCGCCGGCAGTCAGGAAATATTGGAACTGCCCGTCCGGCTGCAGCAATAGTCCCGAGTCCACGTCCTGCTCGCCGGTCAGGCGGTAGTCGCCGGCCGGGCTCGGCGCCGGGGCGGCGCCCGAAGCGAGCAGGAGCAGCAGCGCGAAGGGGAGAGCCTTCACGAATATGGCTCCTCGACCAGCCGCTGGGAGATCCACCAGATATTTCCGCACGGATCGGCCACTCCGCCCTGCCGGTCGCCATAGGGCATGTCCCCCACCTCCATCACCAGCCCGCCGCCTGCCGCGAGCGCCCGGGCCATGGCGGCGTCGGCGTCCTCGACATAGAGATAGAAGCTCGCCTGCGAGGGCGTGAACCGGCCGCCGGCCTCGCTGACCATGATCGTGGAATCGCCGATCGCGATCTGGCTGTTGGCGATCCTGCCGTCGGGGTGGGCCGTCCGCAGGGTTTCGCGGCCGCCCAGCCCCTCGACCAGGAAGTCCACCAGCCGCTCGGCCCGATCGGCGAAGATGTAGGGGCTGACGGTGCCGAAGCCCGGCGGGATGTACATAGCGCTCCTCCTGGACAGCTAAGCCGCTCTCCATCCCCCTATATCGCTTTTTCCGGCCTCGTGTAGGATGCCGGTCCAGCGACACGAGGAGAGCGGCCATGGCGAAGATCCTGTGCGTCCTCTACGAGGATCCCGAAGGCGGCTGTCCGACGAGCGGCCCTCGCGACGGCCTGCCGGAGCTCGAGCGTTATCCCGACGGCCAGACCCTGCCGACGCCCAGAGCGATCGACTTCACCCCTGGCGAGCTGCTCGGGAGCGTGACCGGAGCGCTCGGCCTGCGCGCCTGGCTGGAGGGAGAGGGGCACGAATTCATCGTCACGTCGGACAAGGACGGGCCCGATTCCGAGTTCGAACGCGAGCTGGCCGATTCCGAAATCGTCATCTCGCAGCCCTTCTGGCCGGCTTACCTCACCCGCGAGCGGATCGCCAAGGCGCCGAAGCTCAGGCTCGCCGTCACCGCCGGAATCGGCTCCGACCATGTCGACCTGCAAGCGGCGATCGAGCGCGGGATCACCGTCGCCGAGGTCACCTATTGCAACTCGATCAGCGTCGCCGAGCATGTCGTGATGTCGATCCTGGCTCTCGTCCGCAACTTCATCCCCTCGCACGACATCGCGAGAAGGGGCGGCTGGAACATCGCCGACTGCGTCACCCGCTCGTTCGACGTCGAGGGGATGCATGTCGGCACCGTCGCCGCCGGCCGGATCGGAGCGGCGGTGCTCCGGCGACTCAAGCCGTTCGACATGAAGCTCCATTATTACGACCGCCACCGGCTGCCCAGCGAAGTCGAGGAGGAGCTGGGGGTCACCTGGCACGACAGCGTCGAGGAGATGGTCGCCGTCTGCGACGTCGTCACCATCAACTGTCCGCTCCACCCGGAAACCGAGAATCTGTTCGACGAGGCGATGATCGGCCGGATGAAGCGCGGCGCCTATCTGGTCAACACGGCGCGCGGCAAGATCGTCGACCGCGACGCCGTCGCCCGGGCGCTCGAGGAGGGCCGCCTGGCCGGCTATGCGGGCGACGTCTGGTTCCCACAGCCCGCGCCGCGCGACCACCCCTGGCGAACCATGCCCCACAACGGCATGACGCCCCACATCTCCGGAAGCTCCCTTTCCGCCCAGGCCCGCTACGCCGCGGGCACCCGCGAGATCCTCGAATGCTATTTCGAGGGGCGGCCGATCCGCGACGAATATCTGATCGTCGAAGGAGGACGGCTGGCCGGCACCGGCGCGCACAGCTATAGCGAGGGCGACGCCACCGGCGGCTCGGAGGAGGCGGCGCGGTTCCGGAAATGATCTCCTTCGCAGGGGTTCATAGACCTTGGCCTTGCGGAACGTTCCCGTTTCAGGGCTTTAATTTTGACCGGCAGGCCGAAGCCGCGGCCGCCCGGTCGTCGCAAGACGCCGGTCCCGCCGGTGCAGGCGTGTTCGAAGGACCGCCGCCAGGACGATTTGCGCGACGAGGCCCTCAAGAAAAAACCTTCCCCGCCAGCGATTCGATCAGCGTCTACCAGATCGAATGACGCCGGGCCGTTCGTCCGAGACTGGTCGGACCGGGACGCTTATGATAGCTTCGGCCTGTTTCGGCACAACCGGCACGAGATGTCGTGCGGCTTTCGTAGGGGCGGTTCGTGGTCAAACTTCATCGCCTGTGGGTCGCTGGGGCCGTCGCGCTTTTCGCTTCCGAGGGGTCATGGGGACAGGTTCGCGGCGACGTCGCTGTTCCCAGGAGCGGCATACCAGTCCAGCTTCGTCCGGTCGAACCGGCCTCGCCCGCCGCCATTCTCTATCCGCTGAACGATACCGGCCAAGCTCCGACCCAATGTTATGGGGCCGGCGGCAGCGTCGCGGTGAGCTGTTCGTCGCCGTCGGCCCGGGCGCTCAATGACCGCCAGGACGGGATGATCGGCCGCGACGTTACCCATAATGACGGCCGTGACGGACGGCGGGGATTCAGCTTCACCAAAATCTCCGCGTCCGGTGAGCCGCTGGGCAAGGAGGCGTCCTCCTGGGCCTGCGTGAGGGACAATGTCACCGGCTTGCTCTGGGAGAACAAGACCGATGATGCCGGAGTCCACGACAAGGACAATCTGTACAAGGTCAACGGATGGACCGGGGACGTTGCCCCCCTGATCACCGCTACAAATGCCGAGAAGCTCTGCGGCGTGTCCGGCTGGCGATTGCCGACCTGGTTCGAGCTGGTCGGACTCATCGATTATGGGGCGCCCTCGCCGCCAGCGATCGACACCGACTGGTTTGTCATCGGACCGGTGCCGGCCGGCTATTACAGCAGCATTTACTGGACGGGAACGCCGAGTGCCGAAGTGGCCGGGGCGGGCGTTTATCAGCATGCGGTCGATTTCACCTTCGGTTATTTCAGCGGAACCCACCAAATCAGCGATCGGCGATACGTACGGCTGGTGAATGGGACGGCCGCGCCGATCGCAAACCGGTTTCGCGTCTCCGAGGACGGGTTGGCGGTGACGGACGGCCTGCTTGGCCTCGTGTGGCGCCGCTGTCTCGAGGGAATGACATGGAGTGGAACGACCTGCACCGGAAACCCGCAGGGTTTCATCCATGAAGCGGCTCTGACTCATGCCCGCACCCAGGGATGGCGCGTGCCAAACGTAAAGGAGCTCGCCAGCATCCTGGACCGGGGCCATGCCTCGCCCGGTTGGGACCCGGTCCTGTTCCCGGGAACTCCCGCATTGAATGCTGCGAACGTCAATCAGTCTGGAGTGCGGCGGCCCTGGACGTCGACGGCGGCCGCCTTCAACGCCACTTATGTGGCCCTGACGACGGGACGGGACTTCCGTGACACGTCCAATCTGAGCGGAATCCACCATCTGCGATTGGTGCGGGACCTGACACCGGCACGCGGGGTGCGATGAGCTTCATCGTCAGCAGGAAATGACCTGAGGGAGCCAACTGCGGCGCTGCGTTGCGACGCCACCCTTGCCATCTTTTCCCCCCGCCGCTATGCGCCCCCACATCCCTTTGGGATAGAACAGCGCCTCCGGGGGCGCGCGCTGGCCGGCGAGGTTTCGCCCGCCGGCGTTTTTCGCGTTTGGCGCCTCGGCGCGGTGAAAGGCAGTAGAGCATGTTCGACAGTCTGAGCGACCGCCTCGGCGCAGTCTTCGACCGGCTTCGCGGTCGCGGCGCTCTGACCGAGGCCGACGTCCGGGCCGCGATGCGCGAGGTCCGCATCGCCTTGCTCGAGGCCGACGTCGCACTGCCGGTGGTTCGCGAGTTCGTCGACCGGGCGACCGAGCAGGCGGTCGGCCAGCAGGTGCTCCGCTCGGTCACGCCCGGCCAGCAGGTCGTCAAGATCGTCCATGACGCTCTCGTCGAGATGCTCGGCGCCGAGGCCTCGGAGCTCAATGTCGACGTCACGCCTCCCGCGGTGGTGATGATGGTCGGCCTCCAGGGCTCGGGCAAGACCACCAGCACCGCCAAGATCGCCCGCCGCCTGCGCGAGAAGGGCGGCAAGAAGGTGATGATGGCGTCATTGGACGTGGCCCGCCCGGCCGCCCAGGAGCAGCTGAGGGTGCTCGGCGAGAAGGCCGAGGTCGCCACGCTCCCGATCGTCGCCGGCCAGCAGCCGGTCGACATCGCCCGCCGGGCCCTCCAGTCCGCCCGTCTCCAGGGCTATGACGTTCTGCTCCTCGACACAGCCGGCCGGCTCCATGTCGACCAGGCCCTGATGGACGAGATGAAGGCGGTCGCCGACGTTTCCGCGCCCACCGAGATCCTCCTCGTCGTCGACGCGCTTACCGGCCAGGACGCTGTCAACGTCGCTTCCAGCTTCTCCGGCCAGGTGGATCTCACCGGCATCGTCCTCACCCGCCTCGACGGCGACGCCCGCGGCGGCGCCGCGCTCTCGATGCGGGCCGTCACCGGCAAGCCGATCAAGTTCGCCGGGGTCGGCGAGGCGATCGACGCGCTCGAAGCCTTCCACCCGGAACGCGTGGCCGGGCGGATCCTGGGCATGGGCGACGTCGTCAGCCTCGTCGAGCGCGCCCAGGAGACGATTCAGGTCGAGGAAGCCGAGGCCCTCGCCAAGAAGATGGCCAAGGGCCAGTTCGACCTCGACGACCTTCGTTCCCAGCTCGCCCAGATGCAGCGCATGGGCGGCCTCTCGGGCCTCGCCGCGATGCTCCCGGGCATGAAGAAGATCTCGGGCGCGATGGAGGCGAGCGGGGTCGACAACAAGGTGCTCGTCCACCTCGACGCGATCATCGGCTCGATGACTCCCAGGGAGCGCAGGCGGCCGGAGCTGCTCAACGCCAAGCGCAAGATCCGGGTCGCCAAGGGCTCGGGCCGGACGGTTCAGGAGGTGAACAAGCTCCTCAAGATGCACCAGGATATGGCGAGCGCGATGAAAAAGATCCGCAAGATGGGCGGCCTCGGCAAGCTCGGGGCTTTGTTCGGAGGCGGCGGCCTTGGCGGGATGGGGGGGATGCCCGGCCTTCCCGGCGGCGGCGCGGGCGGAATGCCCGGCCTTCCCGGCCCCGGTGGGGCACCGGGCAACCTCCCGCCCGGCTTCGAAAAGTTTATGAAGAAATAGTTTCAGGTATCAGAGAAGGAACGTAAAAATGGCAGTTTCAATTCGGCTTTCCCGGGGCGGCGCGAAGAAGCGTCCCTATTACAAGATCGTCGTCGCCGACGCCCGCACCGCGCGCGACGGCAAGTTCATCGAGCGCATTGGAAGCTACAATCCGCTCCTTCCCAAGGACAGCCCGGAGCGCGTGAAGCTCGACGCCGACCGCGCCCGCCACTGGCTCTCGGTCGGAGCCCAGCCGAGCGATCGCGTCGCCCGCTTCCTGGACGCCGCCGGAGTGCGTGAGCGCGCCGCGCGCAACAACCCGAACAAGGGCGTTCCCGGGGACAAGGCGAAGGAGCGTGCCGAGGAGCGCGCCACGCGCGAAGCCGAGGCCGCCACCGCCGCCGCTGCTGAGGCGGAAGCGCCCGCGGCCGAGGAGGCGCCCGCCGCCGACGAGGTCGTTGCAGAGGAAGCGGCCGCGGAGGCCCCCGCCGCCGAGGAGGCTCCGGCCGCCGAAGAGGCTCCTGCGGCCGAGGAAGCTCCGGCGGCTGAGGAAGCTCCGGCGGCCGAGGAAGCTCCGGCCGCTGAGGAAGCTCCGGCCGCTGAGGAAGCTCCGGCCGTCGAGGAGGCTCCCGCAGCAGAGGAGGCTCCCGCTGCGGAGGAGGCTCCCGCTGCGGAGGAGGCTCCCGCTGCAGAGCAGGCTCCCGCCGCCGAGGAAGCTCCCGCCGCCGAGGAGGCTCCCGCCGCCGAGGCAGCTCCGGCTGCCGAAGGTGAAGCGACTCCCGCCGATGAGGCGACCAACGAGGGCGTCTCGACCAGCGAGCCGGCCGAGGGCTCCGACGAAGCCGCTCCCGCCGAGGGCGCCGAAAAGGCCGAATAGCCTTGAGCGAGGATCAGGTCGCCCTCGCCGCCATTGCCGGAGCGCACGGCATCGGCGGCGAGGTGCGCCTGAAGCTGTTCGCCGAGAGCGCCGACAGCCTGAAGCGCCACAAGCAGGTGAGGGTAGGGGGGAGGCTCCTCACCCTCGCTTCGCTCAAGGGCGACCGCACCCCGATCGCGCGTTTCGCCGAGATCCCGGATCGGACCGGGGCGGAGGGTTTGCGCGGCCAGCTCGTCACAGTGCCCCGCTCGGCGCTGCCTCCCCTCGAGGAGGGCGAATATTACCACGCCGACCTGATCGGCCTTCCCTGCGAGACCGCCGGGGGCGAGCCGCTCGGCAAGGTCGTCGCGGTCGAGGATTTCGGTGCCGGCGACATCCTCGAGATCGAGAAGCCGGACGGGCGCAGGTCAATGGTCCCGTTCCGCGCGGGGATCGCGGACCTCGCCGACGGGCGCATCGTGGCGGACCCGGAGTTTCTCGCCTGACGCTATGAGCCGCTCTTCGCCGCTACCGATCCGCTCAGCTTCTCGCGCCTGATCTGCCGCTCCTTGGCCAAGTCGTTGCGGATCGTTACCGCGGCCACCCCGCCTTCGCCCATGGCGTGGCTGATCTGGTCGAGCCCCAGCACGATGTCGCCGGCGGCGTAGAGGCCGGGGATGCTGGTTCGCTGGTGGCGGTCGACGACGATGTTGCCGTCCTTGAGCTTGGCGCCGACCTGCTCGGCGAGCTCGTTATGCATGTCGGAGCCGAGCGCCGGATAGACGCTGTCGAACGTATAATGGCCGTCGGCGGTGTCGACGACGATGCAATCCTCGTGGGCGGCGACCGCCGAGCATGGGCCGTCGAGGGTGCGGATTCCATATTCATCGAGCCGCGCCCGATCCTCGGCGCTGAGGTCGTGCGACGCATGCGGCGCGATGAGCGTGATGTCCTCGGTGAAGCCGCGCAGGAACACGGCCTCGGCGACTCCGTGGCTGTCGTCGCCGATCACGCCGACCTTCTTGTCGGTCACCTCGTAACCGTCGCAGATCGGGCAGTAGCGGATGAGGCCCCGGGCGAGCGCCTCGTCGTGAAGCTCCTCGTCCATCGGCGGCCGGCGGTTGGTGACGCCGGTGGCGAGAAGCACCTTGCGCGCCACCACCCTCCCTTCTCCCCAGTCGGCCTTGAAGCCGCCCTCGACGACGTCGAGCCGGGTGACCCGGCTGGTGACGATCGAGGTCCCGTATTTCTGGGCCTGCGCCTTCATCCGGGCGATCAGCTCCTTGCCGGAGATGCCGTCGGGATATCCGGCATGATTATGGGTGCAGGGGATCCAGCCTGCCCGGCTCTTGCCGGCGTCGACCAGCTTGGCGGTGAGATGGAAGCGGGTGAGGTAGATGGCCGCGGTGAGCCCGGCGGGGCCGCCGCCGACGATCAGGCAGTCGAAGGTGGGTTCGGTCATCGCGGCGAAGCGCTCCGCGGCGAGGGCGGTTCCACTTGCTGATCACCTGCACCATGTATATACTCGAAGTATATACGGAAATTGCATGAAGAAAACCAAAACCTTCAAGTCCGGCAATTCGGTCGCCGTGAGGTTGCCCAAATCGCTCGGCATCGACCCGGGTGTGGAGATGATCGTGCGCGAGGAGCGTGGCCGCTACATCGTGGAGCCGGTGGAGCAGGAGCCGAAGAAGATCGACCTGACCGGCATCTATGGTTCATGCGCCAACTTGAGGCCGCTGACCGATGAGGAGCGGGAGATCGACTCCGATCTCGACTGGGATGGAAAGCTGCTTGACCGTGAGTAGCGCTCGATTCCTCCTCGATTCCAACATTTGCATCTATATCCTCAAAGGCTTGTCGGAACCGGCGCGCCAGACCGTCGAGGACCATAGCCCTGGCGAGGTCGTCACGAGCGCTGTCGCCTATGCCGAAGTAATGAACGGCTTCAGGGACGCCAATGCAAAGGCGCTCGCCCATGCGGCCGCGTTCTTCGAGATCGTCCCGGTTCAACCGTTCGACGCAGCAGCTGCGGAAAAGTACCGGACACTCGTCTTCGAGCGTCATCGCTTTGATCATCTCGTCGCCGCCCACGCGCTTTCACTCGATCTGGTGATGGTAACTCGCAACCTTCGGCATTTTCGAAACGTACCTGAACTGCGGGTAGAGGATTGGACATCCAAATGACGTGGAGCGCAAATGTCCTCACACTCTATCCCGACATGTTCCCGGGACCGCTCGGCGGCAGCCTCGCCGGCCGCGCCCTGCACGAGGGCATCTGGTCGCTAGAGACCGTTCAGATCCGCGACTTCGCGACCGACAAGCATCGGTCCGTGGACGATACTCCCGCCGGGGGCGGGGCCGGAATGGTCATGCGCGCGGACGTGCTCGCCGCCGCTGTCGACCATGTCCTCGCCCGGAAACCCGAAGCCCCCCTCCTCGCGATGACTCCCCGCGGCAAGCCGCTCACCCAGGCCCTCGTCCGCGATCTCGCCGCTGGCCCGGGGGTCTCGATCCTGTGCGGCCGTTTCGAGGGGATAGACGAGCGCCTGTTCGAGGCCCGACCCATAGTCCCCGTCTCCGTCGGGGACTACGTCCTCTCCGGCGGCGAGATCGGAGCGCTCGTCCTCCTCGACGCTTGCGTTCGGCTGCTCTCCGGGGTAATGGGCGCGGCCTCCAGCGGAGAGGAAGAGAGCTTCGAGAACGGGCTTCTCGAATATCCGCATTATACCCGACCTGTCGAATGGGAAGGGCGCAGGATCCCTGAAGTGCTGCGATCGGGGGATCATGCGAGGATCGCCGCTTGGCGCCAAGCCAAAGCGGCGGCCGACACACGGTCAAGGCGGCCGGACCTGGTCGAGCGTCACAGGGACGCCCGAAGGCCACCGCCCTCTGGCGCGCAGCGCGAAGAAGAGAGCGATTAAGACATGAACCTCATCCAGCAGCTCGAGGCCGAGGCCATCGAGCAGGCCGTCCAGGGCCGCCCCATCCCCGAATTCCGCCCCGGCGACACGGTCCGTATCGGAGTCAGGGTCGTCGAAGGCGAGCGCACCCGGGTCCAGAATTTCGAGGGCGTCTGCATCGCCCGGGCCAACCGGGGCCTCGGCTCCTCCTTCACCGTCCGTAAGATCAGCTTCGGCGAGGGCGTCGAGCGCGTCTTCCCGCTCTATTCGCCGAACATCGAGTCGATCGAAGTCGTGCGCCGAGGCGCCGTCCGCCGCGCCAAGCTCTATTATCTGCGCGGCCGCACCGGCAAGGCCGCCCGCATCGCCGAGCGCCGCGACACCCGTCCGGACAAGGCCGCCGCGGCGGCCGCGAAGACCGCGACCCCCGAGACCGAGACCGCCGAGGGCTGAGCCCTCGCGTGGGCGGAGAGGGCGGGGCCTCCTTCGTCATCCCGGCGAAGGCCGGGATCCCAGCGGGTGAAAGGCGCAGCGCCCTTCACCCTCTGGGGCCCCCAGCCTGCGCTGGGGCGATGGCTAGAGCCGCACCTTGCCCACCGCCAGAGTCGAATCCGGCACATATTGCGGCTGAGCGGTCGCCGGCCGCCCCTGTACCAGCTCGGCTCCCTCCCTCGGAAGCCCGTTTCGGATCCCAATCACGGTCGCCTCCAGCGGCCCCGTCCCAGCGACAAGCAAGGTCACCTCCAGCCCGTCGCAGCTGCGCCCGTGGCAGCGCCAGACCGGCGCTTCCTTCGAGTCGCCGTCACCGAAGCGCCGGAACGCGCCGCCGGCCCTCACCGCCAGGAAGCGGCCCCCCTTCGGGCCGACGAGCCGGATCACGTCCGAGCCGCGGCTGCGCAGCCGGAAGGAGACCAGGCGATTGCCTCGGTCGACCCGCCCGGCGAGCCCTTCGAGCACCGGCGGCGCAACCGCCGGGCCCTGCGCATCGACCGCCCAGCGTCTGTAGCTCGACCAGGGCACCTCCACCCCGCGCTCCACTTCGCCCATCGCCATCATCCCGGCGGGCAGGGCTCCCCGGTCGTGATAGGCCATCCACCGCGCCCTGCCGCGCGCCTCGTCCCAAACATATTCGAGGCTCAGCCGTTGCTTGCGCTCGAGCGAGTAAGCGGGCGCAAAGGCGGCCGGCAGCCAGGCGAGCGCCGCCGCGGCCGCGAACGCGGCCGTCACCCGCTCGCGGCCGAGCCGCGCCATCGCCCCCTTCGCCTCGATCAGGAAGGGGAAGACGATCAGAACCGATATCGGCGCGAAAACCCAGCCGGAGTCGAAATCGAGCAGCACCTGGCTGAGATGGAGGAGCGGCAGCCAGTGGACGGCGAGGGCGAAGAGAGCCAGGCCGGTGGCGATCCGCTCGGCTCGCGGCCACACCACTCCCAGCCCCGCGAGCAGCGGCGGCGCCAGGAAGTAGATGGCGGCGCCCGGAGCGGCGGCGCAGATGGCGGCCCCGAGGATCAGGAACGTCAGCCAGAAGGCGAGCCGGAGACGGTCGCGGGCCACCCCCCGGGTGATCCAAAGCAAAGCCACGGCCGCCGAGGCCATCGCGGTCGCGTCGACCGCCAGCGAGATCCATTCGGGATGGGCCCGCCAATATTCGCCCGGGCGCAGCCAGCCGATCAGCCGGTGGAGGAGGAAGGCGGTCAGAGCCGCGTCCGCCATGGCCAGGAGCAAGGCGCCCGCGCCCCGGCCGACCCCGCCGCGACGCGACAAAGCGAGCCAGGCGAAAACCAGCAGCAGCGCTCCAAGCAGCCCCAGGCCGAGCCAGAGGGGCAGGGTGACGAGGCCGACGCCCAGCACGTCGCCGTAGAGCAGCTCCCCGGTCACCGGGGCGGCGCCTTCGCCCGCCAGATCCGCCGTAGCCTGTAGCGCCTGCTCGCCCATGTGGCGCAGGCTGCGCGGGTCGAGATTGGCAATGGTGTCGTCGGGGCTGTGGTAGCGGGTCTCGTTACCGATGATCGCGAAGTTCAAAACCGTCCAGGGCCGCTCCTTGAAAATGGCGACGTCGGTCTGGTTCGGGATCAGCCGCGAGAAATCGGTGGTCAGCGAATTGGCCGCCGGACGACCGACCGAACGGGCGTAATGGCGGATAGCCCGGCCATTCGGACGGCTGGTCTCGAACATGATCGCCGGACCTGTGGTGCCGCGCGATTCGAGGTTCACCAGGCTGTCGACCCGGCCGGCCAAGGGATCCGAGTCGAGGAAGGCGCGGGCGCCGATCAGCCCGGTCTCCTCGCCTTCGTTGAACAGCAGGCTCACCGGGCGCTTCAGGGGCCGGTCTTTCAGCAGTGCAGCGACCTCCAGCATGGAAGCGACGCCGATGCCGTCGTCCGCGGCGCCCGGGCCCGCGGGCGTCGAATCGTAATGCGAGACGAGAAGCACATGCCGCCCCTCGGCCGGACCGAGAGTGGCGACTAGGTTGCGGATCCGTGCGCAGGACACGGTCGCCCCCGTCTCGGCACCATTGCAGCTGAAGGTGTCGGCGACTCGCGGAGCCAGCCCCAGCGCCCGCAATTCGGCGATGAGCCGGCCGCGAACGGCGTCGTCGGCGGCGCTGTCCACGGGGTGGGGGCGCTGGTCTCCCAGGATCCGCTGGAGCCTGGCCATGGCCCGGGCGGTGTCGAACCCGCCAGCCTCGACCACTGCGGCCGGAGGGACCGGCACCAGCGCGCTCTTCGCCCCCATCACGCCGAGCAGCGCCAGCAGCAGCAGCGCGACGATCAGGCCGGTCCTTTTCATCCGCTCTCCCTTGCGGTGCCCGGCGCTCCTGATAACAGACGGCCGCAGGGTAGCAACGGGCGGGGAGGATGAAGAGAATGTGGCAGTGGCTCATGGCCTTGGCGGCCGTCGGCGGGGCGGGAGCCGCGCAATTGGCGGCCGAAGTTTCGTCCCCTCTGAACGATTACAATTTGAGCTATGACCGGGCCGAGCGGATCCGGGTCTTCGCACGTTCCGAAGCCGACTTCGCCAATGCCATGATCTACGTTTCCGAGAGGAAGAGCGGGCGCTGGTCGCTGCCCGAGCCGATCGGCTTCTCGGACCCGCGCTACAGCGATACCGATCCCTGGCTGAGCCCCGACGGCAGGACCCTGTATTTCGCGTCGAACCGCCCGACCGCCGACCGCCCCAGCAAGAAGGACCTGGACCTCTGGCGCACCCGCCGGAGTCGCGACGGCAGCTGGTCGGCACCCGAGCATCTCGGCCCCGCGGTCAACGGCGCCGGGCCGGAGCTCGGCCCCGAATATCATGGCGGAATCCTCTATTTCGGTTCGGCCCGGAAGAACGGCCGAGGCGGCCTCGACATCTATGCCGCCCGAACGCGCGACGGCGGCTTCCCGGATGCTCCGGAGCTGCTTCGCGGACCCTTCAATACGGCCGCGAGCGAAAGCGATTTCACGCTCTCCCCCGACGGCCATCGAGCGGTCTTCTGGCGGATGATCGGGGACAAGGGCCTCCTGCATATTGCCCATCGAACAGGCGCGGACTGGTCGGTTCCGGTTCCGCTCCCCGAAGACGTCAATATCGGCCCGTTCAACTTCACGCCCTCGTTCACGCGCGACGGCCGGAGCCTTCGCTTCGCGAGCACGCATCCAAGGGCCGGCCAGCCGGAGGGCATGGCCGACATCTACGTTGTAAAGCTCGGCGGGATGCCTAACTGAGGGGCCTGCCTTCAGGAGTGAAAACATGGGTTATCGGGTGGTCGTCGTCGGAGCGACCGGCAATGTCGGGCGCGAGATGCTGAACATCCTCGCAGAGCGCGAATTCCCGCTCGACGAAGTCGCCGCCGTCGCCTCGCCGCGCTCGACGGGCGACATCATCGACTTCGGCGACAGCGGCACCGAGCTCAAGGTCCGCAACATCGAGCATTTCGACTTCGCCGGCTGGGACATGGCGCTGTTCGCGGCCGGCTCGGCGGTCTCGCGCGAATATGCGCCGAAAGCGGCGGCGGCGGGCTGCACGGTGATCGACAACAGCTCGCTCTACCGGATGGACCCGGACGTTCCGCTGATCGTGCCCGAGGTGAACGCCCATGCCATCGACGGCTACCGCCGCAAGAACATCATCGCCAACCCCAATTGCTCGACCGCGCAGATGGTGGTGGCGCTGAAGCCGCTGCACGATGCGGCGGGCATCAAGCGCGTCGTCGTCTCCACCTACCAGTCGGTGTCCGGCGCCGGGAAGAAGGGGATGGACGAGCTGTTCGAGCAGAGCCGCAACATCTTCGTCGGCGATTCCAACGAGGCCACCGTCTTCACCAAGCAGATCGCCTTCAACGTCATCCCCCATATCGACGAGTTCCTCGACGACGGCTCGACCAAGGAGGAATGGAAGATGGTGGTCGAGACCAAGAAGATCCTCGACCCGAAGATCAAGGTGACGGCGACCTGCGTCCGCGTCCCCGTCTTCGTGGGTCATTCCGAGGCGATCAACATCGAGTTCGAGCGCGAGATCTCAGCCGAGGAGGCTCAGACGATCCTTCGCGAGGCGCCGGGCGTGATGCTCGTCGACAAGCGCGAGGACGGCGGATACGTCACGCCCGTGGAAGCCGTCGGCGAATATGCCACCTACGTCAGCCGCGTCCGCGAGGATCCGACCGTCGAGAACGGCCTCAACCTGTGGTGCGTCTCGGACAATCTGAGGAAGGGCGCGGCCTTGAACGCCGTCCAGATCGCCGAACTGCTCGGCCGCAAGCACCTCAAGAAGGCGGCGTGACCCTGAGGCTGGTTCCGATCGGCGCCGGCGCCGACACGGAAGGGCTGGCCGCGCAGCTCGCGCCCGGCTTCGGAGGCGATTCCGGCGCCGCCCGCGAAATCCTGATCCAGACCGTGGAATTCCTCACCCGCGAACCTCGGCCGGATCCGTGGGGCAGCTATATCGGCTATGCCGGCGAGACGGCCGTCGGCCTGGGCGCCTTCAAGAGCGCGCCGGACGGGGCGGGCACGGTCGAAATCGCCTACATGACCTTCCCGGCCCATGAGGGAAAGGGCTACGCCCGGGCGATGGTACCCAGTCTCTACGCGATGGCGATCGAGCACGGGGCCTCATTGGTCATCGCCCACACCTTGCCCGAGGAGAATGCCTCGAATCGGGCCTTGCGGTCGAGCGGCTTCGCCTTCGCGGGGGAGGTGAGCGACCCCGAGGACGGCCTGGTCTGGCGCTGGGAGAAGGGGCGATGAGACCGCGAGACGCGGCAGGGTAGGGGCAACGACCAGCCCGCCCCCGTCATCCCGGCGAAAGCCGGGACCCAGGATAAGAAGTCTCGGCGGGTCTTCCCGAGGTTCCGGCTTTCGCCGGAATGACGTAAAGGGGCAAGGCAGGAGGTGTCGATGACCGACGAGATGAAGGGCGGCTGCGCCTGCGGTCGGATCCGCTACACCGCGCGGGTCGAGAATGACGAGGCCTATCTGTGCCACTGCCGGATGTGCCAGCGCGCTACCGGCGGAGTGTCGATCGCCTTCAAGAACATGAAGAAGGCCGATGTCGCCTGGGACCATGAGCCCGACTGGTACGCCTCCTCGCCGATCGCCCACCGGCCCTATTGCCGGGAATGCGGCACCTCGCTCGGCTTCGCTTTTCCCGACGGCGAGAATATGGACCTCACCATCGGCTCTTTCGACGATCCGTCGCGTTTCAGGCCGAAGCACCATTTCGGCGCGGAGAGCCTGCACCGCGCCTGGATCAACACCGAGGGACTGCCGGAATATCGAACCGATGAGTACAAGCCCCTGGTCGACCGCTGGATCGAAGCCACCGGGAAGATGCCGGATTGAGCCTGAGTCGCCATTCCCGTCGCCCCCGCCCAGCCTGGGGCGCCGTCGGGTGAAATCCACCGCGCTTCTCACTTCCCGGGATTCCGGCCTTCGCCGGCATGACGGGTAGCCAACCATGGACATCGCCACCCACCGCTTCACCGCCTCCGACGGCGTCGAGCTCGCCTGGCACGAGCTGGGCGAGGGCAGGGCGGTCATGCTCCTCCACGGCCTCTTCTCCAGCGCCGACATGAACTGGATCCGCTTCGGCCACGCCGCCGAGATCGCCTCCCGCGGGTTCCGGGCGGTCATGCCGGACCTGCGTGCGCACGGCGAGAGCTCGGCCCCCCATGACGAATCCGCCTACCCGCCGGATGTCCTCGCCCGCGACGGGCTCGAGCTGATCGCGCATCTCGGCCTCGCCGATTACGATCTCGGCGGCTATTCGCTCGGCGCCCGGACCTCCGCCCGGATGGCGATCATGGGCGCGCGGCCGAGGCGGCTCGTGATCGCCGGGATGGGGCTCCGCGGAATGCTCGAGACCGGACGCCGCTCGGCCCATTTTCGCAAGGTCCTGACCGGCATGGGCACGCATGAGCGCGGGTCCAACGAATGGATGGCCGAAGCCTTCCTCAAGACCACCGGCGGCGATCCGAAAGCGCTCCTGCCCCTGCTCGGAAGCTTCGTCGATTCGACGGAAGCCGAGCTCCTCGGGATCGTGGCGCCGACCCTTGTCGTGTCGGGGATCGAGGATCAGGATAACGGCCCTGCGGAAGACCTCGCCGGACTTCTCCCCGACGCGCTCTTCGTGGAGGTGCCGGGTAACCATATGAACGCCGTCACCAGGCCCGAGCTGGGCAAGGCGATCGCCGATTTCCTCTCGCTTGATTCAACCGGGGCGCAGGAGCAATAGCCGCGTCGACAAGACCAGAAACGAGGATGCCTAACCGATGAAAGCCACCGTCTCCGCTCTCGCCCTCGTCGTCTCCCTCGCCGCCTGCACCAATGCTTCCGCCGACACTTCGGTCGACACGGCTTCGGCCGCTCCGACTGAGGCGCCGGCTGCGGCCGAGCCCGCGGCGCCGACGCTCGAGGAAGCCCGCGCCTTCGTCGCGCGCGCCGAGAAGGAGCTGTCGGAATTCGCAATTCTCAACAGCCGCGCCCAATGGGTCAATTCGACCTATATCACCGACGACACCGACGCGCTCGCCGCCCATTTCGGAACGATCGGAACCGAGATGTCCGTGCGCTTCGCCAACGAGGCGGCGAAATATGCGAACGTGCAGGGTCTGGATTACGACACCAAGCGCAAGCTCGACATCCTTCGCAGCGCGCTGGTCCTCCCGGCGCCGACGACCCCGGGCGCGGCGGCCGAGCTCAACACCATCTCGACCCGACTGAACTCGACCTACGGCAAGGGTCGCGGAACGCTCGACGGCAAGCCGATGACCGGCAACGACCTCGAGGAGAAGATGGGCACGGTCCGCAACCCGGCCCAGCTCCAGGAGATGTGGACGAGCTGGCACTCCAACGTCGGCCGGCCGATGCGTCCCGATTACATTCGGCTGACCGAGATCGCCAACCAGGGCGCCAAGGAGCTCGGCTATCCCGATACCGGCGCCATGTGGCGCTCGCGCTACGACATGCCGCCGGACGAGTTCGCGGCGATGACCGATCGCCTCTGGAACGAGGTGAAGCCGCTCTACGACGAGCTCCATTGCTACACCCGCGCCAAGCTCAACGACAAATATGGGGACCGGGTCCAGCCCGAGACCGGCCCGATCCGCGCCGACCTCCTTGGCAATATGTGGGCCCAGGAATGGGGCAACATCTACGACGTCGTCGCTCCCAAGGGCGCGGGCGACGTGGGCTACGACCTCACCGATCTGCTCGTCCGCAACAAATATACGCCCGAGAAGATCGTCCGTACCGGCGAAGGCTTCTTCACCTCCCTCGGTTTCGCGCCCTTGCCGCAGACCTTCTGGACCCGCTCGATGATCACAGCCCCGCGCGACCGCGAGGTGATCTGCCACGCCTCGGCCTGGGACGTCGACAATATCGAGGACCTGCGCATCAAGATGTGCACCAAGGTCAATGCCGACGACTTCGTCACCGTCCATCACGAGCTGGGTCATAATTTCTATCAGCGTGCCTACAACAAGCAGCCCTTGCTCTATCTCGACAGCGCGAACGACGGCTTCCACGAAGCGATCGGCGACATGATCGCCCTGTCGGTCACTCCGGAATATCTCGTCCAGGTCGGCCTGCTTCCGCGCAACAAGGTGCCGTCCGCGGACAAGGATATCGGCCTCCTGCTTCGCCAGGCGATGGACAAGGTCGCCTTCCTGCCCTTCGGCCTGCTCGTCGACAAATGGCGGTGGAAGGTGTTCAGCGGTGAGATCGCCCCGACCGCCTACAATCAGGGCTGGAACGACCTTCGCCTTCAATATCAGGGCATTGCTCCGCCTTCGCCGCGGAGCGAGCAGGATTTCGATCCCGGCGCCAAATATCACGTGCCCGCGAGCGTCCCCTACACGCGCTATTTCCTCGCCCGGATCCTCCAGTTCCAATTCTACCAGGCCGCGTGCAAGCAGGCCGGCTGGACGGGACCCCTCCACCGCTGCTCCTTCTACGGCAACAAGGAGGTCGGCCAGCGGCTTAACGCGATGCTGGCGATGGGCGCCTCGAAGCCCTGGCCGGACGCGCTCGAGGCCTTCACCGGAAGCCGCGAGATGTCGGGTGGGCCGATGCTCGAATATTTCCGGCCGCTGATGGGCTGGCTGCAGCAGCAGAACCGGGGACGCAAGTGCGGCTGGCAGGCCTGACCGCGGCGCTGGCGCTGGCCGCGGCGCCGGCGGCGGCTGCCGCTCAGGACGTCGCCATCGCTCTTGCCCCGGGGGAGGTGCTCCTCAAGGTCCAAGCCCGCGGCGAGCATCTTGCGCGCCCGGACATGATGGGTGTCTCCGCGGGGGTGGTCACCACCGGGCGGACGGCGAAAGAAGCCCTCGCCGCCAACGCGGCTCTGGCCAACCGGCTGCTCGCGGCCGTGCGCGCAAGCGGTATCGAGCCCCGCGACGTGCAGACCTCCCAGCTTTCGGTCAGTCCGCAATATGAGCGCGGCCGGGCGGGCGGAGACGACGAGGACGGAGTCCGGCGCATCATCGGCTATCTGGCCCGCAATCGTCTCGAGCTGCGTCTGCGCGACCTGGCCAGGGCTCCGGACATCATCAATGCGCTGTTCGAATCCGGCGCCAACGAGGTTTCGGGACCGCATTTCGCGCTCCAGGATCCTGCCCCCGCCCTCAAGGCCGCGCGCCGCGCCGCCGTCGCCGAAGCGCGGGCCGAAGCCGAGACCTATGCCGACGCGCTGGGCATGAGGATCGCACGGGTCCTTCGGGTCAGCGAGCGCCAGTCCTTCGAAAGCGAGGAAGACGGGACGATCATCGTCACGGGCAGCCGGATCCCGGTGTCGCCGGTGGAGCCGGGAGAGGTCAGCACGCACGTGCAAGTCTGGATAGACTATGCGATGACGCCGCGCTGATCCCGGATTTGGTCTCCAAAGAGGAGACAGTCGTGAGAACCTGACCCCGTATCGCGGTCACGTCGCTTGCTCGACCGCCTCCTTGACCCGCTGGCTCTGGCCGAGCGGCAGTACGAGCACCGCGTCGTCGCCGACGACGACGATCAGGTTGCTGACACCAAGGGTGACGACGCGCTTTCCGGCGGAATGGACGAGGCAATTCTCGCTATCGATGAGGGTTGCAGGGCCGCTTGCGACATTGCCGTGCGAATCATGCTCGAGCAGCGCGTGGAGGGCGTCCCAGCTGCCGATGTCGGACCAGCCCATCTCGACCGGGACGACGGCTACGCGGTCATCCTTCTCCATGACCGCATAGTCGATCGAGACGGACGGGGAGCAGGCGAAGCTGTCGGGATCGGGACGTATGTCGGCCCCGGCCCGCCGGGCCTGGTCCATTGCGCTCGAAACGGCATCGAAAATGGCAGGCGCGAGGCGTCTCAGCGCCTCTAGGTAGCGGCCGGCGCGGAACATGAAAATGCCGCCGTTCCAATCGTAGCAACCTTCGTCGAAATATCGCTGAGCGGTCGCCGCGTCGGGCTTCTCGATGAATCGATCTACGCGGTAGGCGCCGGCAGCGATGGCTTCGCCGCGGCGGATATAGCCGAAGCCGGTTTCGGCACGGGTCGCTCGAATGCCGAACGTGACCAGCCAGTCCTGCCGGGCCAAGGGGGCGGCGGCTGCGACCGCCGTCCTGAAGGCGGACTGGTCGCGCACGACATGATCGCTGGGCATGACGAGGAGCAACCGACCGGGGTCGACGGCGAAAGCGGCGAGCGCAATCGCCGCCGCCGTGTTGCGCGCGCTCGGCTCGAGGATCAGCGCCAGAGGTGAGGCGCCGATCTCGGCGAGCTGCGCTTCGAGCAGAGGCGCGTGCTCGGCGCTGCCGACGACCAGCGGCGCCTCGAAAAGCGCCGCGTCGCCGGCCCGCAAGGCGGTCTCCTGAAGCATGGTGCGCTCCCCGGCGAGCGCCAGGAACTGTTTTGGCCTGGCTGCGCTGGACAGCGGCCAAAGCCGGGTCCCGGCGCCTCCCGAGAGAATCACCGGAATTATTCGGTTGTCCTCCGCCATTCCTGCCCCCTCAGTCGCTCAGGACGCGACGGCTTGCGCGGCGGGCGCCAACACCGTCCGAATCGGCATCCGGAAACTTCGTGCACATCCACATATCAGCCGACCGCCGGGGTCCCAGCTCAAGCACCGCTCTGCCTTCGGGCATCTCCAACCACTTGTCGAGCCTCCCCCGCCCCATTGGGCATTCCAAAAGCAAGCGGCTGGCGTCTTGGCCCGCTCAGCTGGGATGACCTTCAGCCTCGCCCGCGCCAGGCTCGGGCTTCGTGGCGGGATCGGGCGTCTTCTGGCACGCCGCCGCGGCTTCGGTGGCAGTGATCGCCGCCGCCAGCACCTGGTTGACCGGCTTGCCCTCGCGAGCGCCGTTGCGCCGCGCGATCGCCCTCGCTCCAAGCACCGTCCCCGCGACCGCGGCGGCGGCGCCGCCGGCGATCGCGGCGGCGGTCAGCGGGCTTCGCTTGATGTCCTCGGCCAGCTTCAAGGCTGCCGATTTGCCTTCCCGTTTGCCGGGCTTGTCGGAATTGGCAGCCATGTCGGAATTTCCCCGCAGTCAGTTCGAAGCAAGGAGTCAACGCACGCGCGCCGCAGGCGTTGCCTGCGCCGCCTACAGCCGCTCCATCAGATAATCGGCGCTGCTCACGTTGAATGCGCCGGGCTCCTCGACGTTGAGCTGCTCGACCACGCCGTCGTCGACGATCGCCGACCAGCGGGAGCCGCGCTCGCCGAGGCCGAATTTCGAGCCGTCCATGGTGAGGCCGAGCGCCCGGGCGAAATCGCCATTGCCGTCGGCGAGCATCGTCACCTTGTCGACCGCGCCCGCGGATTCGGCCCAGGCCTGAAGCACGAACGCGTCGTTGACCGCGACGCAGGCGACCTCGTCGACGCCCTTCGCTTTCAGCTCGTCGGCGCGATCGACGAAGCCGGGGAGATGGCGTGCCGAGCAGGTCGGGGTGAAGGCGCCGGGTACGGAGAAGAGGGCGATGCGCCGGCCGCCGAAATAATCCTCGCTGTCGATCGGCTGCGGCCCGTCGGCGCTCGCCTTCACCAAGGTCCCTTTAGGGAGCTTGTCGCCCACGTTGATGCTCATCTCGGCTTCCTTTCGTTTCGTCGTCAAGATCGGCGCCGCCCTAGCAGCGCGCCGCGTCGCCGCCTATAGCGGAGGCGATGGACCAGCCGCCTTTCCTCTCGGGTCAGCTCCTGTTGGCGATGCCGGGCATCGGCGATCCGCGGTTCGAGAAGGCCGTGATCGCGATGTGCGTTCACGACGAGAATGGCGCATTGGGGATCGGGCTCGGGCGGATCGTCCCGCGCATCAGCTTCCACGATCTGCTCACCCAGCTCGATATCGAGCCCGGGGTCGCGCCCGACGTTGCGATCCATGCCGGTGGCCCGGTCCAGCCCCAGCGCGGCTTCATCCTCCATTCCACCGATTGGGGCGGGGAGGAATCGATCGACGTCGCCGGCCGCTGGGCGCTCACCGCCACGCTCGACATCCTGCGCGCCATCGCCGAGGGGCGGGGCCCCAGGCACTGGCTCGCGGCGCTCGGCTATGCCGGCTGGGGCGCCGGCCAGCTCGAGGAGGAATTGCGCGGCAATGGCTGGTTCGCAACCCCCGGAAGCGACGAGCTCCTCTTCACCTGCGATGTCGACAACCGCTGGTGCGCGGCCTTCAGGAGCGCCGGAGTAGACACAAGAATGCTCACCGCGGATTTCGGGACGGCGTAACCTACGCGCAGGACGTGATTCAGCCCGTCATGTTGAACTTGTTTCAGCATCCAGTCCTCCACCTCGCGAGCGGCGACCAGCTGGATCCTGAAACAAGTTCAGCAACCATTAGCTGATTGCGGTTTGTTTTTGCCAGGCGGAGCCTCTGGCGAGGACGGTGTTGACGAAGATGAGGAGCTTTCGAGCGCAGGCGACGAGGGCCTGTTTGTGGG
>DASVVM010000055.1:0-6735 GCA_036386555.1 Allosphingosinicella sp. | reverse complement strand
CCGGCGGGTGAAAAACGCCTGATCCCTTCACCCCCCGGGGCCCCAGCCTTCGCTGGGGCGACGGAAATGCGGCTCTCGCCTTCCGTCCGCCGCGCCCTGCTCCAGCACGATATCGATCCTTCTCGGATCGAGGGCACCGGCCGCGGCGGGCGGATCACCCGCGCCGACGTCGACCGCGCCGTCGAGGCGGCGACGAAGGTCGAACCTCCCGTCATCCCGGCGCAAGCCGGGACCTCGGGGAGACCCGCCGAGATTTCTCGACCCGAGGTCCCGGCTTCCGCCGGGATGACGGGTATCCGCTCGCACAGCGTCCCGCACGACCGGATGCGCTTGAAGATCGCCGAGAACATGCTGAACTCGGTGACCCGGGCGCCGCACGTCACCGCGATGTTCGAGGCGGATTTCAGCGCCATCATCGCCCATCGCGAGCGGCACAAGGCCGCCTGGGCGAAGAAGGGCGTGAAGCTCACCTACAGCGCCTACATCGTCGCTGCGGCCGCCGAGGCGATGAAGGTGGCTCCGGCGATCAACAGCCGCTGGCACGAGGACCGGCTCGAGATTTTCGACGATATCAATATCGGGGTCGGAACCGCGCTCGGCGAGAAGGGGCTGATCGTGCCCGTGCTCCGCAGCGTCCAGGCCCTGTCGCTGAAGGGCATCGCCGCCGGCCTCGACGAGCTGGTCGAGAAAGCGAGGGCCGAGCAGCTCACGGCGAAGGACGTGTCGGGCGGCACCTTCACCATCTCCAACCACGGAGTCTCCGGCTCCCTGTTCGCGGCGCCGATCATCATCAACCAGCCGCAATCGGCGATCCTCGGGGTCGGCAAGCTCGAGAAAAGGGTGGTGGTCCGCGAGGTGGACGGCGCCGACGCGATCCTGATCCGGCCGATGGCCTATGTGTCGCTGACCATCGACCACCGGGTGGTGGACGGTCACCAGACGAATGCGTGGCTGAGCCGGTTCGTGGAAGTGCTGGAGGGATGGCCGGCGGAATAAGACTCCCTTCCACGGCCCGCGACATGCGAAAGAGGAAGGACGGCGCCTCACAGGGCAGCGGTTGCGCCGGGCCGCAGCGCATCGGATAATGCCGTCCGATCAGCCTCTAGGGGGAGGTAAGGGTGGGTAATCGGCAGGGTTTCGACGCGTCGCGGCGGCAGGTGCTGCAGGTTGCCGTGCTTGGAATCGCCGCGGCGCTCGCGCCCCGCCGGGTGGCGGCACAGGCGCTTGGGGCCGCTGCGTTCAGGCTCGGCGACGCCCATGCCCATCTGTTCAACATGTCGGACCTCCCGGTACGCGGCTTCATCCGTCATGTCGGCCTCCCGGCCGGTCTCGAGCGCAACGGTCCGGTGCCCGCCCTGCTCGACCTGATCGACAAGCTTCAGCCGCTGGCCGTCACCGCGGCGCAGGAGCTGAGCGACCTCGAGCGCGGCATCGACCCCGTGCCGGTTCATTCCACCAGGCTTTTCAACGAGGCCCTGCGATTCATCGCGGAAGGGAAGGGGCGAAGCAGCATAGGCCATCCCGGCTTCTTCCGACTGGTGAAGCTGTTCGGCCGGCCGCTCGAGCTCGCCGACAGCTATGGCCTTCTGGATGCGGTGCTGAGCCGCCTCAAAGCCGCCGCCGAGCGCCGGGACACAAATCTCGAGGCGGTGCTTGGGATCAAGAAGCCGGGCGACCGCGACGTCATCTTCGGAGGTGATTCCAAGGAAATGAAATCCGGCTTCGCCGACCGGGTCCTGCGGCTATTCCGGCCGGGCAGCCCGAAATGCCCGGAGGCTCCGCGGGGCGGCGGCGACGGGATGTCGCTTGCCGCGATTCGCGCCCAGCTGCAGTGGGTGCATCTGATGGCCCAGCCGCGCCGCTGCCTCCTCAAACGCTATCTGGAGGTCATCCAGGACGGAAAAGTCGCGCCCACGACGATCGTCAATCTGCTCGTCGACTACGATCGCTGGCTCAGCGACCTGCCGAGCCCGGGGTCCCGGCATCGGGACCAGATCGCCTTCTGGACCCGCCTGGCGCGGGACAAGGCGGGCACCGTCGACATCCGCACTTTCGCAGGCTTCGATCCGCTCAAGCATGCCGAGGAACGCCGGGACGGGGGAGGATCGGCCTATCTCGACGATCTGCTCGGCTTCTACCACGACCGCTGGAATGCCGGGTCCCGCTTCGGCATCCACGGCTTCAAGCTCTATCCGCCCATGGGCTTCGCCCCGAGCGGCAACGTGGCCTGGATGTTCGAGGGCGATTCGCCGACCGTGCAGACGATCCGCGCCCGCTGGGCGGGCCGCTTCCCGGACCGGAGGATCCACGAAGAGCTGAACCGCGCTCTGGACGAATTTTTCAGGGCGTGCAGCGACGAAGGCATACCGGTCCTGGCCCACGCCTTTCACAGCAACGAGGCCGGGCATTGCTTCGGGTCCCGGGCCTCGCCGCTGGGATGGGAACCGGTGCTCCGGCGCAACCCCCGGCTGAAAATCTGCCTCGGCCATTTCGCGGATGCGAAAGACTTCGCCGCAGGCCTCGAAATGGCGGAGGGCGCCGACCTGCCGCCGCACATGTGGCCGCTTACCGGTACGAGTAAGCTGCTGGATTTGAACCGGGAGCGCGAAGGCCGGGCCTATGCCGACATCAGCTATATGTCGGAGCTCCTGCAGCTTCGGAAGGGACGCGGGCGGGAGCGCGCGGTGCGCTTCTTCCTCGACCTGAAGACCTATTGCTTCAGGCACGATCCGCAGTTCCGCCACATATTGTTCGGGAGCGACTGGCTCCTGCTCGCTCGCGAGGATCGCAACCAGGCCTACGTCTCAGTGATCCGTCAAGCGATGGCGGAAGCGGGCTGGGAAGCGGAGTGGATCGACAACCTCTTCTTCGCCAACCTGCAGCGTTTCGTCGGACCTTCGGGGCGCTAAGTCGCGGCAAATGCAGGATTCCGGCTTTCGACGAGGGGTCCTCGGGGACCGAGCGATTTCCCTCCCTTGCAGGGAGGGGAGGCTCAGTCGAACAGCGCTTTCAGCTCGTTCTTCAATATCTTGCCGTTGGCGTTCCTCGGCAGGGGCTCCGGGAGGAAGGCGATCCGGACCGGGGTCTTGAAGACGGCGAGCCGTTCGCGCACCCAGGTCTTGAGCTCCTCCTCGGTCGCACTCGCGCCCGGGGCCAGATGCACGACCGCCGCCGGCTCCTCGCCGAGAGTTCGGTGGGGAAGGCCGATCAGCGCCGCGTCCGTCACTGCGGGATGGTCGAAGAGGGCGTTCTCCACCTCGATCGAATAGATGTTCTCGCCGCCGCGGATGACCATGTCCCTGGCCCGGTCGACGATGTAGAGGAAGCCTTCCTCGTCGAGGCGGGCGAGGTCGCCGGTCCGGACCCAGCCATCGACGAAGGTGGCGGCGGTGGCTTCGGAACTGTTCCAATAGCCTTTGACGATCTGAGGTCCGCGCGCCCACAATTCGCCGACCTCGCCGACGGCAAGCTCCCCGGTCCCGTCCGGCGACATGATCTTCAGGTCGGAAATGGGCACCGGCGGTCCGGCGCTGTCCGGGCGGTTGAGATAATCCTCGCCGACATGGCTGGTGACGGTCGCCGTCGTCTCGGTCATCCCCCAGCCGTTGCCGGGAAGCGCCCCGAACTCCTCCCGGATCTTGCGAACCAGCTCGGGCGCGGCGGGCGCCCCCCCGTAGCTCACCGTCTCCAGGCTGGAGAGGTCGAAGCGGGCGCGCTCGGGATGCTCGAGCAGCTGCCAGGCGATGGTCGGCACGCCGCCGGTCATCTGCACCCGCTCCCGCTCGATGATCGCCATCGCCTCGAGCGGGTCCCATTTGCGCATGAAGATCAGGGTGTGGCCGGCGACCATCGTCCCCATCAGCATCGCGCTCAGGGCTGTGCAGTGGAAGAGCGGGATGACCATCAGGGCGGTCCGCGGCTGCGGCTCGGGCGGAGCCTCGCCGCGGCGGAGAGCGGCGCGGGCGTTGGAATAGCCGACCGAAAGGATGTTGGTGGTGAAGTTGCGGTGGGTGTGGAGCGCGCCCTTGGGCCGGCCGGTGGTGCCGCTGGTATAGAGGATCGCCGCTTCGTCGTCGGGCTCGACCGGGACTTCGGGCAGCGCCGAGTCCGGAAGGGCGCTCCAGGCGCCGGGCGCTCCGATCAGGTCCTCGAGCCGGGCCGTGCCGGACGGCGCGGCGCCGGCGCGGCTGACGATGACATGCTCGAGGGCGACAAGCCCCGCCCGGTGCGGCTCGATACGTTGCCAGCGCGAGGCGTCGGCGATCAGCAGCCTGGCGCCCGAATCGGCGAGGCCGTATTCGAGCTCCGCTCCGGTCCACCAGGCGTTGAGCGGGACGGCGAGGGCGCCGAGCGAGGTCACGGCGAAGAAGGCGACCGGCCATTCCGGCAGGTTGACCATGGCGATCGCCACCCGATCGCCCTTGCCGATGCCGAGTCGCCTTAGCTCCAGGGCCAGTGCGACGATGGCGCGATATTGCGCATCCCAGCAGACCCGCTCTTCCCCGAAGATCGTGGCGGTGCGCTCGCCGTGGGCGCGGGACAGCCGCACCAGGGAAGGCAGGTTGGGCGGAGCGTTCTTCCAGATCCGGGTCGGGATTCCGCGGATGACGGCCTCGTCCATCTCCAGCTTCGAGCCGGGCGCGGTGAGCAGGGCGTCGACCTGCTTCAGGCTCAGCCGCGGCCAGTCAGGATCAAGCTCGAAGCCTTCGATCACGCGGCGCTCCTTTTGCACGAGCGATATTGTTGATTTGCCTCGGGCTCAAGCGGTAGGCGAAGCCTCAATCCTCCCCATGCGCAAAGCGCGTGGGGAGGGGGACCACCCGAAGGGTGGTGGAGGGGTAGCTGACGAGACCTGCGCCATCTACCCCTCCACCCTGCTTCGCAGGGTCCCCCTCCCCGAGAAATCTCGGGGAGGATACAAAGATGAAGGAGCGAAGATGGACAGGGTGGACGCTCGTGAAGCCGGGTTCGATCCGGATCGGCTCGCCCGGATCGACGCTTTCCTGGACGAGCGCTATTTCGCCCCGGAGCTTCTCGCCGGAGCGCAGCTGCTGGTCGCGCGCGAGGGCAAGGTCGTCCACTTCTCGACCGCCGGCAAGGCGCGGGCGAGCGGCGAGCCGATGGGCGAGGACGCACTGTTCCGGATCGCCTCGATGACCAAGCCGGTCACCTCGATCGCCTTCATGATGCTTGTCGAGGAGGGGAAGGTGAGCCTCGACCAGGCGGTCGAAACTTTCATCCCGGAATGGAAGGGGCTTGGCGTCTATGCCGGCGGCGGCGGCGGAGCGCCGTTCATCGTCAGGCCGCCAGACCGGCCGATGATGATGATCGACCTGCTTCGCCATACCTCCGGCCTCACTTATTCCTTCCAGCACCGGACCAATGTCGACTCGGCCTATCGCGAGACCAAGATCGAAAAATGGCATGGAGGGCTTGATCTCGACGGCTTCGTCGCCGCTCTCGCTGAGATTCCGCTGGAATTCTCGCCGGGGACGGCGTGGAATTATTCGGTCTCGACGGACGTTCTCGGGCTGGTCGTCGAGCGGGTGTCGGGGATGAAGCTCGACCGGTTCTTCGACGAGCGAATCTTCGGTCCTCTCGGGATGACGGACACCGCCTTTCATGTGCCGCCGCGGAAGGCCGGGCGGCTCGGCGACTGCTGGGCGTTCGAGGAGGGCAAAGGCGCGAGGCTCTACGACAAAGGCGGGAAGAGCGCCTGGAGCGTCCCGCCGAAGATGCTGGCGGGGGGCGCCGGCCTGGTTTCGACCGTGGCGGACTATCACCGTTTCTGCTCGATGCTTCTGAACGGCGGCGAGCTTGGCGGAGCCCGCCTGGTCGGCCGCAAGACTCTGGAGCTGATGACGGCCAACCACCTGCCGGGCGGCGCCGACCTCACCGAGATGAGCCGCTCCCTGTTCAGCGAGGCGATCAACGCGGGGCAGGGCTTCGGGCTCGGCTTCGGGGTCAATCTCGACCCGGCCAGGACGATGCTTCCCGGGAGCAAGGGCGAATATTATTGGGGCGGGATGTTCTCGACCGCCTTCTTCGTCGATCCGGTCGAGCGGCTGCACATGATCTTCATGACCCAGCTCATGCCTTCCTCCACCTATCCGATCCGGCGCCAGCTCAAGACATTGATCTATTCGGCGCTAAGATAGACTCCCCTCCCTGAAAGGGAGGGGCTGGGGGGTGGGTCCGCCGAAGGCGGCCGAGACTCCGAGGCCGTAAAAGTCTCGCTGCGCTCGCCTACCCACCCCTAACCCCTCCCTTTCAGGGAGGGGAATGAGAGGGCATAAAGCTGTCATGAATCCGCAGATCCCTCCCCCGCGCCCGCGCCCGCTGCTTGCGGGAGAGGCCGTGCCCTGGTTCAGGGCCAAGGCGATCGGCGGGAGCTCCAATTACGTCTTCGACACGGCGGCCGGGCGCTACATGCTGATGCTCTTCCTCGGCCGCGGCAGCGACCCGGGGGCCGCGGAGGCCCTGGCCTGCGTCGCCCGGCACCGCGGGCTGTTCGACGACGATCATGCCTGCTTCTTCGGAATCACGTCCGACCCGGAGGACGAGGCGGCGGGCCGGGTCGCCCAGCAGCTCCCGGGGATCCGCTTCTTCCTGGACCCCGAGGGCCGGCTGTCCGCGCTGTTCGGAGCGGGGCCCGGGGAGCGGCGGCACTGGCTGCTGGTCGATCCGATGCTCCGCGCCGTCAGCGCCTATCCGCTCAAGTCGGGCGAGGCCGCC
>DASVVM010000054.1:0-7210 GCA_036386555.1 Allosphingosinicella sp. | reverse complement strand
CCCTATGGGTGGTGGAGGGGCCATCGGAGCCCCTATAGCCCCTCCACCATGCTTCGCATGGTCCCCCTCCCCATCCACTTCGCGGACGGGGAGGACGAGCGACGAAAAGGCAGCGGATGTCGACACAGCCCGGTTATTCGAAATCAGCCACCTCCGGCGGCCGCGTGCTCGCGATCCTGCTCATCGCCTACATTTTCAACTTCATCGACCGGCAGATCATCGGAGTGCTCGCGGTTCCGATCAAGGCGGAGCTGGCGCTCACGGACCGTCAGCTCGGGCTGATGGGGGGGATCGCCTTCGCGCTTTTCTATTCGGGGCTCGCAATCCCGATCGCCTGGCTGGCCGACCGCAAGAGCCGGGTCAACATCATCGCGACCTCGGTGGCGCTGTGGAGCGCCTTCACCGCAATCTGCGGGCTGGCGCAGAATTTCTGGCACCTGTTTCTGGCCCGGATGGGGGTCGGGATCGGCGAGGCGGGCGGAGTCGCGCCCTCCTACGCGCTTATATCGGATTTCTACCCGAAGGAGCGGCGCGCGCGGGCGCTCGCCCTCTTTTCGCTCGGCATCCCGATCGGATCGGCGCTCGGGGTCTTCTTCGGCGGCTGGATCGCGAGCCACCTCGACTGGCGCTCCGCCTTTCTCATCGTCGGCCTCGCCGGTCTGCCCGCAGCGCTGCTCGTCAAGCTCGGGGTCCCCGAGCCGGTCCGCGGCGGCTTCGACACCGCCGACGGCCGGGCCAGCGAGCCGGCCCCGCCCTTCCTCGAGGTGGTGGCGACCCTGGCCGCAAAGCCAAGCTTCTGGCTCCTGTCCTTCGGCGCCGCGTCCGGCTCGATCCTCGGCTACGGCCTCATCTTCTGGCTTCCGAGCTTCTTCAGCCGGAGCTTCGGGCTCGAGCTCGCCGAGGTCGGCTGGTTCTACGGATCGATCGTCCTGATCGGCGGAGTCGCAGGCACCTTGCTGGGCGGCTGGTTCGGCGACCGGGTGGGGGCGGCCAATCCCGGCGCCTATGCGCTCGTCCCGGCGATCTGCTTCCTGATCGCGGCCCCTGTCTTCGCCTTCGGCCTGTTCGCGCCGTCGCTGGAGGTAGGATGGATATTGTTCGCCATCGGCCAGATGCTGGCGCTGGCCTGGCTCGGCCCGGTGATCGCGGCGGTCCAGCATATCGTGCCGCCGAACATGCGGGCGACCGCCTCGGCGAGCTTCCTGTTCATCAACAATCTGATCGGGATCGGCTTCGGGATCTTCTTCCTCGGCTTCATGTCGGACCGGATGAAGGCGGCGCATGGCGACGACGCGCTGCAATATTCGATCCTCTACGGCCTCGGCTTCTACGTGCTGAGCGCCCTCATCTACCTCGCCGCCTCCACCCGCCTGAAGCGCGACTGGCACAGCGCGTAGCTTGTCCTCCCCATGCGGAGCATGGGGAGGGGGACCATCCGAAGGATGGTGGAGGGGTAAGTGGTGCGGACTGTGCGGATCCGGCACGGAACCTCGAAGGTGGTAGGCTTCTACCCCTCCACCACACTTCGTGTGGTCCCCCTCCCCATGCTCCGCATGGGGAGGATAGTGGGCTCCGCGGCGGCCTTGAGGAGGTTGGACTGGAGCGCCTTCAATCGGCCCGGGCTAACGATCTTCTCGCCGGCGAGATCGGTCAGGTAGAAGACGTCGACCGCGCGCTCGCCATAGGTGGCGATGTGGGCGCTGTGGATCGCCGCCTTGGATTCGTAGAGCGCCCGGGCCAGCCCGCTGAGCAGGGCGGCGCGGTCGCGGGCGTTGACCTCGACGACGGTGTAGCGGCTCGACGCCTGGTTATCGACGAAGACGGCGGGCCGGATGGCGAAGGCTTCGGCCCGAAGCAGAGGCAGCGCCTTGGCCTCCAGCCGCTCCATCGCCGGCTCCTGCCCCTCGATCGCCCGGAGCACATTCTCCTCGAGGCGCTTCAGCTGGTGGCGGTCGGCGAACGGTCCGCCTTTCGAGTCCTGGACGAGGAAATTGTCGACCGCCATCCCGTCCTGGGTGGTGTGGATCCGGGCGTCGATGATGTTGGCCCCGGCGAGGCTGATCGCGGCGCTGAGATGGTAGAAGAGGCCGGGCCGGTCCTTGGCGTAGACGCTGAGCAGCGTGGCTCCGCGCTCCTCCTCGACCGAAGCCGCGAGCGGCCTGGTCCTGCTCGGCGCCCGGTCGGCAGAGTCCATCAAAGCCGCATTCTTCTCGAGAACGCCGGCCGGCTCGGCCAGCCAGTAGCTGTCGGGAAGCCGCCAGGCGTGGCGGGCGAAGCGCGATTCCTCCCAGCCGAGCCGCGCCGCCAGCTCGGCCTGGGTGGCGGCGATCCGCTCGCTCCGGCCCTTCTGCTTGTGGCCGAGGCGAAGCGCCTCCTCGGCGGCGTCGAACAATTCGCGAAGCAGCTGTCGCTTCCAGCCGTTCCAGACGCCGGGGCCGACCGCCTGGATGTCGACGACGGTGAGGATGAACAGGAGGCGCAGCCGCTCGGGGCTCTGCACCCGGGCGGCGAAGTCGTGGACGGTCTGCGGGTCGGCGAGGTCGCGCTTGAAGGCGGTCGCGGACATCAGCAGGTGCCAGCGCACCAGCCAGGCCACCGTCTCGGTCTCCGCCTCCTCGAGGCCGAGCCTGGGGCAGAGCGCCCGCGCCACCTCGGCTCCGAGCAGGCTGTGGTCGCCGCCCCGGCCCTTGGCGATGTCGTGGAGGAGGACGGCGGCGTAGAGCACCCGCCGCGAAGCGATGTGGCGGAAGAGGGCCGTGGCGAGCGGATGATCCTCCCTGAGCTCGCCTTTCTCGATGCGCGAGAGCAGGCCGATCGCCCGGATCGAGTGCTCGTCCACCGTATAATGGTGGTACATGTCGAACTGCATCTGGGCGACGACCCTGCCGAAATCGGGAACGAAGCGGCCGAACACGCCCGCTTCGTTCATCCACCTCAGCACTGTCTCGGGATCCCGCGGGCTGGTGAGGATTTCGAGGAAGAGCCGGTTCGCCCGGGGATCGTCGCGGACTTCGTCGACCAGCTTGGAGTCCCGCGCGGCGGCGCGCATCGCCAGCGGATGGATTTCGAGCCCGTAAAGGTCGGCGAGGGCGAAGAGCTGGAGGAGGCGGACCGGATCCTCGCGGAAAAAGTCGTCGCGCGGCAGAGCGAGCCGGCCGCGGTCGAGGACGAAGCCTTCGAGCCGGCTCGGCCGGCGGCGGAGGGTCGGAAGGCCGAAGCGCCCGCCTTTCTTTGCGAACTTCTCGTCGAGATGGGCGAGGAAGACCCCCGTCAGGTCGCCCACGGTTTTGGCGTGGAGGAAATAATGGCGCATGAAGCGCTCGACCGGCGACTTGCCCGGCCGGTCGGCGTAGCGCATCCGCCCGGCGATCTCGCGCTGATAGTCGAAAGTCAGGCGCTCCTCGGCCCGGCCGGCCACGCAATGGAGGTGGCAGCGAACCGCCCAGAGGAAGCGCTCGGCGCGCCGGAACTGGTGCAACTCCGTCTCGGACAGTAGGCCTACTCCGACCAGGTCGGCGACGCTCCTCACCTGATAGGCATATTTGCCGATCCAGAAGAGCGTGTGGAGGTCGCGAAGGCCGCCCTTGCCCTCCTTGACGTTGGGCTCGACGACATAGCGGCTGTCGCCCATCCGCCGGTGGCGGGCGTTGCGTTCCTCCAGCTTCTCGGTGACGAAACTCTTCGCCTTCCCCGCCACCACCTCCTTCCAGAAACGCGCCTGGACCTCGTCGAAAAGGGCCTCGTCGCCCCACAGCCAGCGCGCTTCGAGCAAAGCGGTCCGGACGGTGTGTTCGGTGGACGCGAGCGCGATCAGCTCGTCGACCGACCGGGTCGAAGGGCCGAGCTTCAGGCCGAGGTCCCAGAGCAGGTAGAGCACCGCCTCGACCGCCTGCCCTGCCCAGCGGCCGGGCTTGCCGGGCGTGACGAAGGCGATGTCGACGTCGGAATGGAGCGCCATCTCGCCCCGGCCGTAGCCGCCGACGGCGAGAAGCAGCAGCCGGTCGCCCCGGCGAGGAGGAGGCAGGCCGGCGACGGCGTGGTCGAAGGCGAGCCGGACCATCTGATCGGTGAGGAAGGCGTAAGCGGCGGCGGTTTCGCTTCCGGCATAGGGCTTGTCGTCGAGGCGGCGGCTTATTTCCGCCCGCCCCGAGGCGAGCGCCTGCTTGAGGGTCGCGGCCGCGGCGTCGGGCGCCGACGCGAGCGAGTCGGTGAGGGTACGGCGGTCGATTATCGCGCGCTTGTCCGGGACCGAGGCGAAGCGGGTCGTCATGGGCTATAGATAAGGGCGGGAGCGGGCCTGGCGATAGCCTTCCTAATTCCTCCCCTGCATTTGCAGGGGAGGGGGACCATGCGAAGCATGGTGGAGGGGCCTTTCTGAGTCGGAAGAACCCCTCCACCGCGCTTCGCGCGGTCCCCCTCCCCCGGAAATCCGGGGGAGGAATTTAGAGGGGAATCACCGAACCGAATATCGATCCAGCCTAGCTCGGGGCGGCGAGCCGCTTCAGGCGGTAGACCAGCTCCAAGGCCTCGCGCGGGCTGAGCGAGTCGGCGTCGACCTCGGCGAGTGCGGTCTGGAGAGGATCGGGGGCCTCCTCTTCCTGCTGGGCGACGGCCGCGAACAGCGGAAGGTCGTCGAGGCCCGCCGCGATCCCGCCGGTGGCGGCCCGGCCCTGCTCCAGCTTGGCCAGGACGGACCGGGCCCGGGCAAGCACGGGCGCCGGCAGGCCGGCGAGCTTGGCGACGGCAAGGCCGTAGCTTCGGTCGGCGGGGCCCTTCGCCACCTCGTGGAGGAGGACGAGGTCTCCTTTCCATTCGCGGGCGCGGACATGATGGAGCGACAAGGCGTCGAGCCGCTCGGCGAGCCTCGTCAGCTCATGATAATGGGTGGCGAACAGGCAGCGGCAGCGGTTGCGGTCGTGGATCGCCTCGGTCACCGCCCAGGCGATGGCGAGGCCGTCGTAGGTGGAGGTGCCCCGGCCGACCTCGTCGAGGATGACGAAGCTCCGCTCGGTCGCCTGGGAGAGTATGGCGGCGGTCTCGACCATCTCGACCATGAAGGTCGAGCGGCCCCTGGCGAGATTGTCGGAGGCTCCGACGCGGCTGAACAGCCGGTCGACCAGCCCCAGCGTGGCCCGGGTCGCCGGCACGTACGATCCGGCCTGGGCCAGCACCGCAATCAGCGCATTCTGGCGCAGGAAGGTCGACTTGCCGCCCATGTTCGGACCGGTGACGAGCCAGAGGCGCTCCTCCTCGGACAGGCCGCAATCGTTGGCGACGAAGCGTGCTCCCGAGCTCCGCAGCGAATCCTCGACCACGGGGTGGCGGCCGCCCTCGATGTCGAAGCAATTGTGACCGGCAAAGCGGGGGCGGGACCAGCCGCCCTCGGCCGCGCGTTCGGCGAGCGCCGAGGCGACGTCGAGCCGGGCGAGGGCGTCGGCGGCGGCGGCGATCGGCTCGGCGCGGGCGAGCGCCGTTTGGGTGAGCTCCTCCAGGTGCGCGGCCTCGGCGGCGAGGGCGTGGGCGCCGGCCTGGCCGACCCTCATCGCCTGCTCGTGGAGGTCGGGGGCGTTGAAGCGGACGACTCCGGCAAGGGTCTGGCGGTGGGTGAAGCCGGAATCCACCGCCATCAGCGGATCGGCATGGCGTGCCGGAACCTCGATATGGAAGCCGAGGACTCCGTTGTGGCGGATCTTGAGGGTCGCGATCCCGGTCTGCTGCCGGTAGCGGGCCTCGAGAACGGCGATGGCCCGCCGCCCCTCGCCGCCGGCGGCGCGCAGATCGTCCAAGGCCGCGTCATAGCCCTCGGCGATATAGCCGCCCTGCGCCGAATCGATCGGCGGGGAGGGAACCAGGGCCCGGTCGAGCAGGTCGGTCAATTCGCCGTGCCCGGTCAGCGCCGGAAGAAGCGAGGCGAGGAGCGGCGGCGGATCGGGAAGCGCGGCGAGTCGGGCGTGGAGCCGGCGGGTCTCGTTGAGCCCGTCGCGAAGCTGGCCGAGGTCGCGCGGGCCGCCGCGGCCGGCGACGAGGCGCCCGAGCGCCCGTCCGATGTCGGGAAGCGCCTTGAGCTGCCGCCGGAGCGATTCGCGAAGGCCGGAATCGCCCTGGAACGAAGCGACCAGGTCGAGCCGGGCCTCGATCGCCGACCGGTCGAGCAAAGGCGCTCCGAGGTCGGCGGCGAGGAGACGGGCGCCGGCCCCGGTGACCGTGCGGTCGACGGCGTGGAGAAGGCTTCCGGCCCGGCCGCCCGCCGCCGCCTGGGTCAGCTCCAGGCTCTCGCGGGTTGCGGCGTCGATCATCATATGATCGCCCGACGCCCGCGCCACCGGCGGGAGGAGGAAGGGAAGCGACTCCTTCGCCACCTCGTCGAGATAGGAGAGCAGTCCGCCCGCCGCGCACAAGGCGGCGCGATCGAACGTTCCGAAGCCGTCCAGGGTGGCGACCCCGAACCGCTCCTTGAGCCGGCGCTCGGCGGCGAGGCTGTCGAACCCGCCTTTGCGCTGCGTGACGGGCAGTTCGGCGATCGGCTCGGCGGCGACGATCTCGGCCGCGCCCAGCCGCGCCAGCTCGGAGTCGAGGGCGGCGGGGGCGATGGAGCCCAGCTCGAAACGGCCGGTCGAGACATCGGCGGCGGCGAGCCCGAAGCGCTCCCCCGCCCGGGCCACCGCCACCAGCCAGTTGGAAGCCCGGCTATCGAGCAGCGCTTCTTCCGTGAGCGTGCCGGCGGTGACGACCCGGACGATCGCTCGGTTGACGACCGACTTGGCGCCGCGCTTTTTTGCCTCCGCCGGATTCTCGGTCTGCTCGGCGATCGCGACCCGGAATCCGCCCCGGATCAGCCGCGCCAGATAGGATTCGGCGGCGTGGATCGGGACTCCGCACATCGGGATCGGCTCGCCTTCATGCTCGCCGCGGGCGGTGAGCGCGATGTCGAGGCAGGCCGCCGCCGCCTTGGCGTCATCGAAGAACAGTTCGAAGAAGTCGCCCATCCGGTAGAAGAGCAGGCAATCGGACGCCTCCGCCTTCAGCGCGAGATATTGCGCCATCATCGGGGTGGGGGCGGTGCCGGTCTTCGCCTGGGTGGCCATGAGGGAAGGTTAGAGGGTTGGGGGGCGGGGGGGAACGCGAAATTGTCCTCCCCTCGCCGAAGGCGTGGGGAGGGGGACCACACGAAGTGTGGTGGAGGGGCTGACCGCGCCGGGGGGGGGGGGGG
>DASVVM010000053.1:0-54744 GCA_036386555.1 Allosphingosinicella sp. | reverse complement strand
CCACCCAGACCGAGACCAAGCTGAAGCTCGAGGCGCCGGAGGCGCTGCAGACGATCGAGCCTTCCGAGGCGGCCGGCCTTGTTCCGATCGAGCCGGGCGTGAAGGACAAGCTTCAGACCGTCGTCGACAAGTTCGTCAACGAGCTGGTCGCGGTCGACGCCAACAGCCCGGAATTCGGCAAGAAGGTCGACGAGCTCACCAACATGGGCCGAAAGCAGATCGCCGAGGCCGCCGGCCATTCCAACCGCTTCCTCGACCGGCCGATCAAGGCGATCGACAAGGATACCGGCATCGGCGCCGACCTGCTCGAGCTTCGCCGGACCGTCGAGGAGCTCGATCCCGGCAAGCAGGGCAATCTCAGCACGTCGAGGAAGATCCTCGGCTTCATCCCCTGGGGCAACAAGCTCGGCAATTATTTCCAGAAATATCAGAGCTCGCAGACCCACATTTCGAAGATCCTGAACAGCCTCGCCTCCGGCAAGGAGGAGCTTCAATACGACAATGAGGCGATCAACACCGAGCGCGCCGCGATGTGGAAGACGATGGGCCAGCTCGAGCAGATGATCCACATCTCCAAGGCGCTCGATCAGAAGCTCGAGGACAAGGCCAACGAGCTCGACGCCACCGAGCCGGCCAAGGCCAAGGCGATCCGCGAGACCGCGCTCTTCTACACCCGCCAGCGCACCACCGACCTCCTCACCCAGATGGCGGTGACGGTTCAGGGCTATCTCGCCCTCGACCTCGTCAAGAAGAACAATGTCGAGCTGATCAAGGGCGTCGACCGGGCCTCCACCACCACCGTCGCGGCGCTTCGCACCGCCGTCACGGTCGCCCAGGCGATGACCAACCAGAAGCTCGTGCTCGAGCAGATCACCTCGCTCAACACGACCACCGCCAACATGATCGATTCGACCGGCGAATTGCTCAAGAGCCAGACCGGCGAGATCCATCGCCAGGCCGTCAACTCGACCATCCCGCTCGAGACCCTCCAGCGCGCCTTCCAGAACATCTACGACACGATGGACACGATCGACACGTTCAAGCTCGAGGCGCTGGGCAGCATGAAGCAGACGGTGCAGACCCTCTCCAGCGAGGTCGAGAAGAGCCGCGGCTATATCGCCAGGGCCGAGGGCACGGAGCAGAACCGGCTTGCGGGCCGGAGCGTTCCCAACTCGCTGCTCGGACCGATCGAGGGCTGAAATGGCTCGAACGCCCCGCCGAGTCGAGGAAGCGATCGCCCGCTTCGATGAATATTCGGCGCGTCTCGACGGCCACGTGCCGGCCGCGTCCAGCCTCAAGCGGCGCTATCGAAGCGGAGCCGCCGGCAGGATCGTTCGGCGGATGCCGAAGATGGGCGTTGCGATCGCCGCCCTCATCGCGGTCACGATCGGCCTCGGCCTCGTCGTCGACGGGATCGGGATCACCGGCCTTTTCGTCGTCGCGATGGCCATTTTCGCCATCCTTCTCCTCGGCTTCTTCTGGCCGTCGACCGAACAGAAGCGCATCGCCTATAGCGAGCAGCTTCCGACCGGAACGGTCGTTCGGCAGCTCGAGAGCCTTCTGACCCGGCAGCGCGCCGCCCTGCCCGCCCCGGCCGCCCAGCGCGCCGACGCGATCGGCGCCCAGCTTCCCCTGCTCGAGTCGCGGCTTGCCGAGGTCGACCCGCTCGATCCGCTCGCCCAGGATGCGCGGCGGCTGATGGGCAAGCACCTGCCAGAGCTGATCGACCGCTACGAACGGATCCCGGCCGGCTACCGCCACCAGCCCGACGGGGAAGGCCTGACCGCCGACCAGCGCCTCGTCGCCAGCCTCGACGCGGCGCGCAATGCCCTGGGCGAGATCGGCGACAAGCTCGTCCAGGGCGACCGCCAGGCGTTCGAGACCCAAGGGCGGTTCATCGAGAGCCGCTACAAGGAAGAACGCGGCCCGGGAGAGGGATGATGGGCTTCGATGTCGTCGGGATGCTTCGGCAGGCCGACGAATATCTTCGCCGCAACATGAAGTCGAAGGCGGTGCGCGCCGCGGAGAAGCGGCGCCAGGAGCGGCAGTCCCGCGAGGCGGAGGCCCGGATCAAGCGGGCAGCCCTTGTCGGCGGCGCCTCCGGGGCGGCGATCCTCGGCCTCGGAACGCTCGTCGCTCCGGTCGCGGTACCGGTGCTGGCCGCAGCCGGCGGCGGCGCCTTGCTTATAGCCGTCGGAACGCTTTTCAGGCCGTCGCGGCGACGGACAGCCGGGGGCGACTTCTCGCAAGCCGAGCTCGCCCATCTTCCCGGCGACGCGGAGGACTGGCTGCTCGAGCGGCGCGACGGCCTGCCGCTCGATTGCCGCCCTCAACTCGACCGGATCTTCCAGCGGCTCGGCGACCTCCAGCCGCACCTCGCCGCGCTCGACTCCCATTCCACCCCTGCCTGGGAAGCGCGGCGGCTGCTCGGCGATCATCTGCCGCGGCTCATCCTCGCTTTCGAAGCCATACCGGCCACGGCGAGGGAGGAAGATCCAGAAGTCCGGGCCGGGCTTCGCTCCGGACTGGAGACCTTGGCGGATGCGCTGGACCAGCTGTGCCGCGAAGTCTGCCGGGATCCGCTGATGACCTTCGAAACCCAGGGCCGCTTCCTGGAAAGCCGCTATCGGGGAGAGGACAGGCGGCTCATGCCCGGCCCAGGCCGGGGTCAGAACCTGCCTTCGAAGCGGGAGGAATAAGGCAGTCCGCCCGGGCGAAGAGCGGCGTCGATCCGGTAGCGGCCGTCGTCAAACAGCCGGACGTCGAGCCGGTCGCCCCCGGACTGGCTGACCAGCGGCAGAAGCACGGCCGCCCCGTCGCAGCGCGCCTCGCCGCTGAAGCCGGCGGTCAGCGACACTCCGACGAGCTCGCCGGCGAAGCGCGCCTTGACCAGCCCTTCCGCATGAACGCACTGCCCATCCGCGAATCGGACGCTGAGGTCGGCCAGGTCGAGGGTGGGCGGGGGCAGATCGGCCAGCGCCTCAGCTTCGATCGTTCCGGTCGCGTCGTCGATCCCGAAGCCGTGGCGGGAGACGGTGACTGCGCCGCTCAGGCCCTCGTCCGCCTGCTCGAGGTCCAGCCGCGCGCGGCCGAGCAACAAGGGCAGGAAACGCAGGCGGGTCGCGACGTCGCCGAGCGCGACCGTCCCGAAGCGCGCCTCGGTAAGGGCGCCGAGCCAGATGCTTCCCGTCGCCTCGCGGGCGGCCAGCCCCTTGTCCGAATAGCCCAGCCAGTCCAGAGCGAAGCGCAGCGGAAGCAAGGCGGCGAGCGAGAACAGCAAGGCGCAGACGAAGAAAATCTCCCGCCACCAGCGCAGTCGAAGCCGCATCAGCCCCCCCTCGCCCGAAGCACGATCCGGGCGGAGAGCGTCCGGTCGGGGTTGCTGGTCGCGGTCAGGCTTTGGACGATGAATCCCTGCCCCTCCAACCGGTCGACCCATCCGAACAGGGCCTGCGGCTTGGCCGCTCCAATCGCCATCGAAACCCGGCCCGCGCCCTCGGGCTGCAACCCGGAAAGCTGGAATCCCGCTTCGGAAGCGGCGGCGGCGACGGCCGAGTCGATCGGCCCGGCGAAGGCGGCCGGCCTGTTCTTCTCGAGCGCTGCGATCGCCGCCGCTTGCGCGCGCGCCTCCTCGAGCGCGGCAACGGCCTCGCCGTGCCTCTGGCGAGCCGCCGAGAGCATGTCGGAGAGGGGCCGGAGGACCAGAAGCCAGACGAGGACCAGAGCGACCAGCGCCAGCATCACTCCAAGCAGCCAGCGCTCGCGCGAAGTCCGAGCAAGCCACAGGGCCTTGAGCCGATCGCTCATCGCGGCCTCACCATCAACTCCGCGACCGGCCGTCCCCCGCCGGACCGGGGCGCTCCGGCGTCGGCCGCGAAGCCGCTGGCCTCCACGCGCTGCCGCAGCGCTTCGATCGCCGCCGGCGAATCCGCCTGGACCGTCGCCCGAAGCAGCCCGTCGGGCGCGAAGGCGAGCGCGGTCAGTTCGATGTTGGGGGTGGCTTTTACCGCTTCGAACAACGTCCCGGCCGTAGCGCGGAAGCCGGCGCCGCCGCCTCGAAGCTCCGCCAGGCGCTGCGTGAGTGCGGCCTGGGGATCGGGGAGGGCGGCGCTTCGCGGCAAGGCCGCGGCAGCGATTCGGCGGGTCTCCGCATCGGCCGAATCGGCGGCGAAGATGTAGCGGGCGATGAGGGCGACCTGGACCGCCAGGCTGATCAGAAGCAGCGCCGCCGTCAGAACCGCAAGCCGCCGCGCCCGCGCGGGAGCGACCCGCCAGTCGCGCCGCCGGCCGAAGACGCCCTGGCGCAGATCGAGCGGCGCCTCATCGAGGGCGTCGGAAAGCCCGCCTGCGAAGGTGTCGGAATCGAGAGGGACGGCAGCCCGCCCGGCGACAAGCAGTTCGCCCAGCTCCGGCTCGGCGGCGAAGGCCTCGTCCCGGCCGCGATACAGGCGGAGCAGCCCGGAATCCCACGTCGCCAGCCCCTCCCCCGGTGCCCGCACCAGCAGGGTTTCGGGAACGATCCGCTCGGCGTCGAACCCGGCAGCTTCGAGGCCGTCCAGCCAGGTCCGCATCGTCTCCATCGGGACCAGCCCGACGCAGCGGGCCGCGCCGTCGGCCGAGCCGCGCCCAACAGCGACGTGGAGCTCTCCGAGCGGCTGCGCGCTCAGGTCCGCCGCCATGAGCCTGGCCGCGCCCACGGCCTGGGCCGGGGAGAGCCCGGCCGGCAGCTCGAGCCATCGCAGTGTCACCGTTTCCCCCGGCGCCACGGCCACGACCGGAGCCGAACGGTGGCCGTCGGCGCCCTCCAGCCCGATTCCGCGCGCGGCGACCGCGCCGTCGGCGAGGCGGATCCAGCCTTCGACTGCGCCGTCGCCGCTCAGGAAAAGAAGCAGCGCCTCCCTCATTCGCCGCCACCCCAACGCCGGGCGACCACTTTGGCCGGAGCGAGCCGGGCGTCGACCAGGGCCCATTCCTCCATCTCCGAATCCGCGAAGCGAACGGAGAGTTCGATGGTGAACCAGTAGGTTTTGAGCTGTAGCTGCGACATGGGATCCGCGTTCGTCTCTAGCCCCGCCTGCTCCGCGCTGCGCCAGAAATCGTACGTGTTGCGCCACCCCGCCGGCGGACGTGACGCGATCAGCCCCCGTACCCGGTCCGGCCGGGCCTTGGCCGGAGCGAACATGGCAAGCAGTGGCGCGTCGCGGGGAAGCAAGGTGTTGACGTTGATCGGAGACATGTCGGCCGCCGGCAGCGCGCAAAGATAGGGCTTCAGCTCCCGGTAGATTTCGGGCGTGACCCCCGCGACGGCGCGAAGCTCGCTAGGGTCGGCGAGCAATGTGTTGCCGGTGCGATAGGCCGGCCGCGCTCCGGCATAGGCGCCGTCCTCCGCGCCCTGCGGGCTGGTCTGCGCGTCTGAATCGATCCAGTCGGCCGTCGAAGCCGCGATCCGCCGGGCGGTTGGTTCGGGAAGGCCTAGCACCGTCATCAGAGCGGTGAACTGCTCGATCGCCGCGGGCCGCTGGACGAGGGCGGTGGTGGCCTCGCCCTGGACGAGGCTGTTGAGGTTGAAGCAATTGCCGCCGTCGCGGACGGTGCCGACGGCGAGACCCTCGCCGGGCAGTGGAATCCGGCGCGGCGTGCCGTTCCAGCCGCCCGCCAGGGTGGTGACATAGGCGTCGGCGCCGGCGAGGTCGTCGATCCGGAGCGCCATGAGGTCCTCCACCCCGAGCGCGTAGCCGCGCGCCTGGTCGAGGGCGGCGCCGTTCATCGCCATCGCCGTCGACAGACGGAGCCGCTCGAAGGCGCCGGCGGCGATCGCCGCCATGATGACGACAAGGACCAGGACCGCCAGCAAGGCGGCGCCGCGCTCCGAGGGGGGCACCGGCCGGATCACCCCATCGTCCCCACCTGGAAGAGCTGCCGGGTCGTGCCGCTGCCCTCGGCGTCCATGACGAGCTCGACGGCGCGCGGCAATTCGGTCGCCTTGGTCGGATCCCAGCGCTCCCGCCAGGCGCCCTCGCGGTCGCGATAGCGCAGTCGGATTCGGCGGACCCTGTCGACCACGATCGTCGCCGGCAGCGCCGCTGCGCCGTCGAGGCGAGGATAGATGCGCCGCTCGAGCCGTCCTTCCGTGAAGCTGTATTCGACCCGCTGAAGCGAGGCGCGCGGCGTATCGTCGAGATTTTCCCAGCCCCGCCGGACGAAAGCGAGCGCCACCCCCCCTTGCGCCCCGCCGACCCCGACGAAAGCCGGGCGCGCGGTCCCGGTTTCGTCCCGCGGCATTCGCGGCGCCGCCTGGCCCAGGTCGCCGGCGAGCAGCGTCCCCGCGCGCCGGAAGTCGGCGAGATCGGAGAGCCGGGCATCGGCCGCCTCCTGGGCCCTGACGCTGAACGAGAGCAGACCCACTCCCGCGGCCGAGAGCAGGCCGAAGATGAAGAGCGAGACGAGCAACTCGGCCAGGGTGAAGCCCTTTTCTGTCCTCCCCACGCAGCGCGTGGGGAGGGGGACCACACGAAGTGTGGTGGAGGGGTAGCTGGAACAGGTCGGCGCCAAATACCCCTCCACCCCGCTACGCGGGGTCCCCCTCCCCATCTTTGATGGGGAGGATTTTTTCACCGCGGCCCCCTTCGGAACAGCGTGAGATTGGCCGCTTCCGGCCCGCGGTCGCTTCGTACCTCGATTCGGATCTGCTGGATCCTCGGTTCCGGCGAGCGGCCGACGACCCGCACCCAGCGCCATTTTCGGCCTGCATTGACCGCCTCGCCCTTCGTCGCCCCGAAGGCGGGCGGCTCGGGATCGGTGAGAGCCTCGACCGCGAGGTTGCGGGCCACCGTCTGGGCGAGCGCCTGCTCGCGGAGCAAGGCGGTCGTCGTCACGGTGGCGCCTTCGAGGCGCAACAAAGCCATGGCGGCGAGGCTGAAGATGGCCAAGGCCACGAGCATTTCCACCAGGGTGAAGCCGTTCCGGGGAGGAAGACTAACGAAGGACATGGACCCGGCCTCCGTCGGTGACCTCGACCTGCGCCTCATCCTTGCCGCGCACCAGCCGGAGCCGGGCAGGCTCGGCGAAACCGGTCGAATCGAACACGATCCGCGACTCGCCGCTTTCCATCGAGGCGCGGGTCCCGTCGCTCCAGCTCTGCTCGATGAACGGCCGCTCGCTCACCGCCTTCCACTCGCCGCCGGTGCGCCGTTCGAAGCCGTAGCCGCCGTCCTTGAGCACCAGCGCGACCGGACGGTTGTCCATCATCGCCCGCTCGCGGGCGGCGTCGGCGCGGGCGGCGAAGCGCAACGCTTCGCCGCGCAATTCGCCGCGCGGATCGGGCATTCCAAGGATCACCGCTGCCGAGACCAGGCCGATGATGACGAGGACGACGAGAAGCTCGACGAGGGTGAAGCCGTTTGTCCTCCCCATCGGAGATGGGGAGGGGGACCGCCCGAAGGGTGGTGGAGGGGTAAATGGCGCGATCCTGCTCAAGCTACCCCTCCACCATGCTTCGCATGGTCCCCCTCCCCACCGCTTCCCGGCAGGGAGGATGATCTTACGAGTCCCAGTTGCCGATGTCCGCATCCTCGCCTTCGCCCCCTTCGCGCCCGTCGGCCCCGAAGCTGTAGATGTCGAACTGGCGCCCGTCGCGGCCGGGCGCCGCGTAGACATAGGGATTGCCCCACGGATCCTTGGGCAGGCGCTTGACATAGCGTTCGGCCACGACCGCCTGAAGCCCTTCCGAGCCGCTCGGATAGCGCAGCTTGTTGAGGCGGTACATCTCGACCCCCTGCTCGAGGACCCCCACGTCGGCCTTGGCCTTGGTGATCGCCGCCTTGTCGGTCGCGGGCATGACGTTGATCACGACGACGGTGGCGAGAAGCCCGATGATGACGATGACCACCATCAATTCGACGAGGGTGAAGCCGGCCTCGCCGGGAGGCGGCCCTTTTCCGTCATCCCGGCGAAAGCCGGGACCCCAGGGAGCCCCGCTGCGGCGCCTTTTCGAGCTGAGGTCCCGGCTTTCGCCGGGATGACGGCTCAATTTCATTCCATTCCTCCCGTTCATCCCATTCCTCCGGCAAGTGTGTCGAGCTGCAGGATCGGCAGCAGGATCGAGAGCACGATCACGGCGACGAGCGCGCCCATCAGCACGATGATCGCGGGCTCGAGCAATGCCAGGGCGGTCGTCGTGAAGCTGTCGAACTCGCGCTCGAGATAGTCGGCGGCGCGCTCCAGCATCAGATCGAGCCGACCGCTCGCCTCGCCGCTGGCGGCCAGATAGACGAGCAGCGGCGGAAAGATGCCGGACCGTTTCAGAGCGCCGGACAGGCTGCCGCCGGTGCGCACCGCTTCCGCGATCTGGGCCGTGGCGGCGCGAAGGGCGCGGTTGTGGACGGTCTCGGTGGTCAGCTTAAGGCCCTCGAGCAAGGGCAGCCGGCTCGCAACCATGGTCGAGAGGGTGCGCGCCATCCGGGCCGCGTGGAGATCGCGAAGCAGCCGGCCGATCAGCGGAATTCGAAGCAGGCCCCGGTCGAAGCGAAGGCGGACGCCCTCGTCGCGAAGCGCCCGCGAGATCAGGAAGCCGATGGCGAGGAGGCCGAGCAACATCGCCCACCACCATCCCGCGAGGAGATGCGAGACGGCGATCACCGCCCGGGTGAGGAAGGGCAATTGCTGGCCGATATCCTCGAACTGCTCGACCACCCGCGGCACAACGAAGACCATGAGCGCGAAGACGACGAAGGCGGCGACAAGTGCGAGCACGGCGGGATAGGCCAGTGCGCTCAGCACCTTGCTCCTGACCTGGGCCTGCCGCTCGAGCAGCCCTGCAAGCCTTTCGAGGATGGCCGGAAGAGTTCCCGACCCCTCACCCGCCTGGACCATGCCCCTGTAGAGCGGCGGGAAGCTGGCCGGGTGACGCGCCATCGCCTCGGAAAGCCGCCGCCCCTCGAGGACGGAGGCGTGGACCGACATGAGGACGTCGCGAACCTGGTCCTTTTCGGTCTGGCGGGCGATCGTTCGGAGCGATTCCTCGAGCGGGCTGACCTGGACGAGGGTCGACAATTGCCGGGTGAAGACGTTGAGCTGCCGTCCGTTCAGCTTCTTGCGCGCGAAGATCTGGCGCGAAAGCAAGGGTGGCGGCGCGTCGCCGCTCGAACTCTCCATCCTGACCACGAACAGGCCGCGGGCGCTCAGTTTCTCCCGGGCTTCGTCGACCGTCTCGGCGCGAAGCGACCCGCGCCGCTCGCGCCCGGCGCGGTCGAGGACGAGATAGGCGAACTCAGACATCCTCGCTCTCGCGCCGCGACACCCGAACGGCCTCGCCGACGCTGGTGACGCCTTCGCGGACCAATTGCCGGGCCGCCGCGGCGAGGTTGGGGCTGTTGCGGAAGGCGTGGGCGGAGATTTCGACCTCGTCTCCGCCGGCGTTGATGAGCCTGCGAACATTGTCGTCGATCCGCACCGCTTCGAACACACCGGTACGGCCCTTGTAGCCGCTGTTGCCACACTGGGCGCAGCCGCGCGGCTCGTGGACGATGCTGCCGGGCTCGAGGCCGACCAGCGCCGCGGTCGCCGGGTCGGCCTCGACCGGAGCCCGGCAGGCCGGGCACAGCCGGCGGACCAGCCGCTGGGCGATGACCGCGCGAAGGGTCGAGGCGAGGAGGAAGGGCTCGACCTTCATGTCGCGCATCCGGGTGATCGCGCCGATCGCGTCGTTGGTGTGGACGGTGGAGAGGACGAGGTGGCCGGTCAGCGAAGCCTGGACGGCGATCTCGGCGGTCTCCCGGTCGCGGATCTCACCGACCATGACCACGTCAGGATCTTGGCGGAGTATGGCTCGCAGGCCGGCGGCGAAGCTCAGCCCGACCTTGGGGTTGACCTGGGTCTGGCCGACCCCGTCCACCGCATATTCGACGGGGTCCTCGACGGTGAGGATGTTGCGGCTTCCGTCGTTGAGGAGCCTGAGGCCCGCATAAAGGCTGGTGGTCTTGCCCGATCCGGTCGGTCCGGTGACCAGCACGATCCCGTTCGGCTCGGACAGAGCGCCCGCGAACAGGGCATGGACCGACGCCGGCATTCCCAGCGAATCCAGGTCGATCCCGGCATTTTCCTTGTCGAGGATGCGGAGCACCACGCGCTCCCCGGCCCGGCTCGGCAGAGTCGAGACCCGGACGTCGAGCAGCTTGCCGCCCAGAGTCAGGCCGATGCGGCCGTCCTGGGGCACCCGCCGCTCGGCGATGTCGAGCCGGGCCATGACCTTGATCCGGCTGACCACGACGGGGGCGACATGGGCGGGCATGCGCAGGGTCTCGCGAAGCACCCCGTCGATCCGCATCCGCACCACCAGCCCCGTCTCGTAGGGCTCGATATGGATGTCGGAGACGCCCTGCCGGGCGGCATCGGCGATGATCCCGTTGATCAGGCGGATGGCCGGGGCGTCGTCGGCGCTGTCGAGCAGGTCGTCGGCGGTCGGAAGGTCGGTTGCGAGGTGGCTCAATTCGTCGCCGAGCCCGAGCGACCCTGCGGCGTCCGCCGCGGCCTGATCGTCCATGGCGTAGCGTTCGGAGAGCAATTTGTCGAAACCCTCGGGCGTTACGGCCTCGATGGCGAGGGGACGGCCGAGCACCCGCCGGGCCTCGATCAGCGCCTGCGGATCGGAGCCCTGGCGAAGCGCGACCCGAGCCTTGCCCTCCGCTTCCCCGACCAAGGCGATCCCGTTCCGCTTGGCGAAGAGGTAGGGCAGATTGACGGGTGGTTCGTCACCCCGGCGAAAGCCGGGGCCTCCGGTCGGAAGGTCGCGGCCCTCCTCCCCGAGGTCCCGGCTTTCGCCGGGATGACGGTCAGCCATCACCGCGGGGTCCCCGCCGGGGGCCCCGGCGACGGAGTCACGACCTGGTCGCCGGGCCGGGCCACGGGCGCGTAGACGGCCGGATCGAGCGGCGGCGGCGGCGCCGCCGCCGGGTCCGGCGGCACCACGCCCATATATTCGCGGACGAGCTCGTCGATCGTCGGCTCCTCGTTCGGATTCTGCTGATATTGCATCCCGCGGATGTAGCCGTAGCGCCGCTCGGTCATCGCCCGGGCGTCGGCCGTCGATCGAAGGATGGTCGGCCGGATGAAGACCATCAGATTGGTCTTGGCCCGGCTCCGGCTCTTCGACTTGAACAGATTGCCGATCGCGGGGAGGTCGCCGAGGAACGGGATCTTCTCGATCGTCCGGCGCTCATTGTCGTCGAGCAGGCCGCCGATTCCGACGATCTCGCCGTCGTCGACGGTGATCACCGTCTCGATCTCGCGCTTGTTGAGGATGAGGTCGCTCGACCGGCCCGAGACCGGCCCGGCGATCGAGCTCACCTCCTGGCGCAGGTTCAATTTGATCGAGCCGCCGGCATTGATCTGCGGAAGCACCTCGAGCGTGATGCCGACATTCTCGCGGTCGACGGTGCGGAACTGGTTGTCGAAATTGGGCGACAGCGCCTCGCCGGTGGTGATCGGGATCTCCTGGCCGACCAGGATCCGCGCTTCCTGGTTGTCGAGGGTCATGATCGACGGGGTCGAGAGGATGTTCGACTTGCTGTCGGATTTCACGGCGTTGATGATCGCCCCGAAGATCGCGTTGCCGGCCCTGAAGGCGGCTCCGGCAATCCCGCCGGTCGCGCCGAGCACCGAATTGACCGCCGCCTCCTGCAGCGCGTCGGCGACCGCGGAATTTTGAGTGGTGGTCACCACCTGGCCGTTGACCGTCGTCGTCGTCGTCCGGAGCCGTTCCGCGGCGACGGCGCCGGCCACCGTCAGAAGGTTGGGGCTGGCGTTGGAATAATTGGTGACTGCGAACGGGATGTTGCTCCCGCTGAGGCCGGAAAGGAGCAGCTGGACGCCGAGCTTCTTGGCGGCATTGTCCGAAATCTCGACGATGATCGCCTCGACCAGCACCTGCTCGCGGCGCGTGTCGAGCTGGCGGATGACCTCGCCCAGCTGGCGCTGAACGTCCGTCGAGGCGGCGATGACCAAAGCGTTGGCGCCCTGGAACCGGGTCACCACCGCGCCGCGCGGACCGAAGATGCTGACCCCCCCGGCAGTCGAGGCCGTTTCAGGCGGCGGTGCCTCGGCGGTCGTCGTCGTCGTGCGCACCGATGGCCGGCCGCCGCCGCTGCGGGAGGTGGACGAGGTTGTCGCCCCCTCGCCCCGCGACGAGGACAGGCCGGGCGTCGGCGGCGGCTGGGTGACCGGCTGGCCGAGCAATTGCTGGAGCACCGGCAGGATCTGCGCCGCGTCGGCATGCTGGAGGAAGATGACCCTTATCTCGGTCCCGGTGGCGGCGCGCTGATCGAGCTCCTCGGCCATGGCGGCGACCCGGGCGACCGTGGCCGCGTCGCCGCGGATCGCGATCGAGTTGGAGCTGTCGATCGGGACGATCGTCGCCGCCCGGCCGCCGGGGCTGCTTCCCTCCATCAGCGCATTGAGCGACGTCGCGATCTCGCGCGCTCCGGCGTTGCGCAGGGCGACGATGCGGCTGCTGTTCGTATCCCGGTCGATGCTTTGAAGGACGGCGCGGATCCGGGCGACGTTGTCGGCGAAATCGGCGACCACGATCGAGTTTCGGCTGGCGGTGATCGAGCCTTCTCGGCTGACCAGAGGCCGGAGCGCCTCGAGCGCCTGGGCGCCTTCGATGCTCCGGGTCCGGAAGATCTCGGTGACGAAATTGTTGGCGCTGCCCCGCGCGCCGGCCCGCCCGCCGGCGGCGGCGCCCGTCGCGATCGGCTGGATCCGGAAGCCCCCGCCCCGAAGCGGCACCGCCATCAGTCCGTTGGCGCGCAGTGTGGACAGGAACAATTCGAAATATTCGGAGCGCGACAGCGGCCGCTGGGTCACGACCGAGACCTTGCCGCTCACCGCCGGGTCGACGATGAAGGTCCGGCCGGTGACCCGGGCCGCGTCCTCGATGAAGGCGCGGATGTCGGCCTCGCGGAAGTTGACGACATGCTGCGCCGAGGCGGGCGTCGAAGGCACCGCGACCATCAGTGCGAAAGCGAGAAGGGCGCGCTTCACTGGCCGGGCCTTTCGGTGGGCTGAGGCCTGGACGGCGGCACCGGGGGCCCGCCCGGCTCCACCGAGCTGCTCGGTTGGACCACCGGCGCCGTCGGAGCGGCGGGGGCCGCGGTCGCCGCCGGAGTGACGGTCCCCGCGGCCTGCGACTGGTCCATGAACAACTGCTCGTCGGCGCCGCCCCGCGAGATGGTGACGCTGTCGAAATCGACCGACTTCAAGGTCACGCCCGGCTCGATCTCCTCGCCGACGGCGACACTGCGCTGCTGGCCGTCCGAGGCGGCGATGATCGCGGAGCCCTGGCCCGATGCCTGGTCCTGGCGGATCCCGAACAGCTTGAGGTTGAGCGAGGTCACGGTCACCGGTCCGGCGGCGCCGCTCAGGCGGAAGAAGGGGTCGAAGCTGCCGAGCGCGCCGGCGGAGGCGTCGCTTTGGGTCAGGCTCGCTTGCCAGTCGCCGAGCGGCCCGACCGGAGTGAGCGCCGTCCAGATCAGGCGGGCGCATTGCAAGGCGATCATCGCCAGCAGGGCGATCTCGAGCACGGTCCAGCCGTTGACGCTCCGGGCGCGGCCGATCAGCCGCCGGCTGTCAAAAGCTAAACGCATCTAAGTTCGAACCCCTTCCCCGCGACACCCACCGCGGCAAATTTCCACAGTCGTAACAATGTTTTGGCGACCATCCAGCCCTGGATTCGCCAGCCGGGCAAACTTCCAGCTTTTCATGCCCCGCGCAAGCGGCTTGTGAGACAGCCGGATTACCGGCCGATGACAATCCAGATCGGCCAGGCGGCCAGAGCCATCAATGTGCCGAGCGGAAGCCGGTCCGTCGCGGCGACCGATCCTCCCCGAAGCCGCTTCAGAAGCAAGGCGGCGAGGCCCAGCAGACCGGCTCCGACCAGCACGAACGGCAGCTGCGTCCAGCCGAGCCAGGCGCCGATCGCCGCGAACAGCTTCGGGTCGCCGCCCCCCAGACCCTCCCGCCCGCGCAGCGCGCGATAGAGGCGGGCGATGAGGAAAAGGGAGGCGAAGCCGGCGGCGGCCCCGATCAGGCGGCTCTCGAAGGGGGGCCCGAAACCGCCCCAGGCCGCTGCAAGCCCCGCCGCGAGCAATGGCCAGGTCAGCCTGTCCGGGAGCCATTCATGCTCCAGGTCGAGCGCCGCGAGCAGGAAGAGCCACCAGCCCAGGATCGCCGTCACCGCCGCCAGCGGCACCGGATGGGCGAGGATGGCGATGAGCCCGACCATCGCCGCGCCCGCCTCCGCGGCAAGATGCCGGCGGTCGATCCGGGCCCCGCAGGTCCGGCACCGCCCGCGGGCGAGCGACCAGCTCAGGATCGGCACGAGGTCGCGCGGCTCCAGGGTCCGGCCGCATTTGTCGCAGGCGGAGCGGCCGGCGACCACGCTTCGCCCCTGCGGCCATCGGATCAGGACGGTGGCGAGGAAGCTGCCGATGGCCGCGCCGAGGATGAAGGCGAGCGCAGTCCAGGCGGCGTCCGCCGGCGCCGGCAGTCCGGTCACGGTCCCGAAGCGGCCGCGGCGAGCGTGCGCTGCGCCTGCAACAAGTGCGGCCGGTCGATCATCCGCCCGTCGAGCGAAAGGGCCCCGGCCCCCGGATTGGCCTCGAACGCGGCGACGACCGCGCGGGCGTGGGCGACCTCCGACTCGCTGGGGGTGAAGGCGGCGTTGATAACCGGCACCTGATCGGGGTGGATCGCCATCATCCCGGTGAAACCGTCGCGCCGCGCGCGAGCCGCGTAGGCGGCAAGGCCGTCGAGGTCCCGAAACGCCGGATAGACGGTTTCGATCGGAGCGACGCCCGCCGCCGCGGCACCGAACAGGCAGAGCGAGCGTGCGAGCTCATAGGGCGGGGTGAAGCGGCCGTCCGGCTCGCGGGACGTCGCGGCACCGATCGCCGCGGGCAAATCCTCGGCGCCCCAAGTCAGCCCGGCCAGCCTTTTCGCCCCTCCATAGGTTCCAAGCTGGAAGATCGCCGCCGGGGTTTCCGTGGCGATGGCGAGAATCTGTGCGGTCGCATTGCCGCGCTCCGTCAGCCGGCGGGTCAGTTCGCCAACCGAAGCGCCGCCCTCCGCCTTGGGCAGGACGATCCCGTCGGGATGGCTTGGAAGGATGGCGGCGAGGTCCTTGTCGCTTTCGTCGCCGTCGAGCGGATTGATCCGAACCCACAATTTGGCGGTGCTGTTGGCGTTGAGGAATGCGGCCACGTGGCGCCGCGCCTCCGGCTTGACCGCCGGGGCCACCGCATCTTCGAGGTCGAGGATCAGGCCATCGGCACCCGCGCGAAGCGCCTTCTCCATTCGGTCCGGCCGGTCTCCCGGCACGAAAAGCAGGGAGCGCAGCCTCATCGCATCGCCTCTTCTTCGTGCCTTCGTGACTTTGTGCGAACCCATGCAGATTTGTTCGCACAAGGGCACATAGCCACAAAGGCGCCGAGCCTTTTCACCCGCGCCTCTTGAGAAGCGCCGTACGTTCCATGGTGCATACGACTTCGTCTCTTTGATTGAGCATGCGGTGCTCGAAGGTGACGATGCCGGCCTCCGGCCGGGAGGCGGAATCCTTGAGCGAGATCACCTCGGTCTCGGCCCTGAGCGTGTCGCCGATGAAGACAGGCTTGGGCATCCTCACCTTGTCGTAGCCGAGGTTGGCGACGAGCGTTCCGAGCGTCGTGTCGCCGACCGATAGCCCGACCAGGAGCGAGAAGGTGAAAGTGCCGTTGACGACGATACGCCCGAACTCGGTCGCGGCGGCATATTCGGAGTCGAGGTGGAGCGGCTGCGGATTGTGGGTGAGGGTCGAGATCAGGAGGTTGTCGGTCTCGGTGACCGTGCGATGCGGCTGGTGGTCGATCCGGTCGCCGATCGTCCATTGCTCGTAATAGCGGCCGGGCATGACGGCTACGCCGTCGCCCCAGCGAAGGCTGGGGTCCATTCTGAGTCCGCATGGATGCCAGACTTCGCTGGCATGACGATGATTGTCATTCCCCCTTCTCCACCCGAACCAGCAGCGTCCCTTCGCTCACCTGGCCACCTTCCACCGCCTCCAGCTCCGCCACAACCCCCTCGAACGGCGCGACCATGCTGTGCTCCATCTTCATCGCCTCCAGCGTCAGAAGCTTCTGCCCCTTGGCGACCCGGTCCCCCTGGCGCACTTCGACGGAAGTCACGCGGCCGGGCATGGGCGACATCAGGCTTCCGTCGGCGGCGCCGGCGGCGACGCCCGCCCCGGCCTCTCCGGGCCAGTCGAAGCCGAATGCCTGCCCCTGATAGAAGACGACCAGCTTGTCGGCGTAGGTGGCCGAGCCGGCCGCCATGGACCCGGGTGAGGCGCGATCGATCACCCGGGTCTCGCCCCGGTAGGCGACGGCGACCCGCAGATCGTCCGGCCGGTTCAGCCGGAAGCCCTCCAGGGCCTGCCAGGGATCCGCTTCGCGGCCGCCTTCTCCGAATTCGCTGCTGGCCATCGCCGCCGCCGCCAAGCGCCAGATCGAATCGTCCGGTTCGGCCGGCGGAACCAGGCTGTCGATGTGGCGCGGAATGAAGCCGGTATCGACGCTGCCGGCGATGAACTCGGGATGGCAGACCGCTTCGGCGAGGAAGGCCGCGTTGGTCCTGACGGGCCAGATCTCGATATCGTCGAGGACCCGCGCGAGGTCCATCAGCGCCTGCCCGCGGTCGTCGGCATGGGCGATGATCTTGGCGATCATGGGATCGTAATGGGGACTGATCCGGTCGCCCTCGTCGACTCCGGTATCGACCCTGACGGCGTCATCGATCACGAAATGGTCGAGCCGCCCGGTCGAGGGCAGGAAACCCGTGGATGGATCCTCGGCGTAGAGCCTCGCCTCGACGGCATGGCCCCGGATCGCCAGCTCGTCCTGACCAAGCGGAAGCGGCTCGCCGCTCGCCACCCGGAGCTGCCATTCGACCAGGTCCTGGCCGGTGATCTCCTCGGTCACCGGATGCTCGACCTGGAGGCGGGTGTTCATCTCCATGAACCAGATGCGGTCGGCCCTGAGGCCGTCCGAAGCGTCGGCGATGAACTCGACCGTCCCCGCGCCGCGATAATCCACCGCTTTGGCGGCCTTGACCGCCGCCTCGCACACCGCCGCGCGGGTCGCCTCGTCCATCCCGGGTGCCGGCGCCTCCTCGATCACCTTCTGGTGGCGCCGCTGCAGCGAGCAGTCGCGCTCGAACAGGTGGACGACGTTGCCCCGGCCGTCGCCGAACACCTGCACCTCGATATGGCGCGGGCGCTCGACATATTTCTCGATCAGCACCCGGTCGTCGCCGAACGAGGCCGCCGCCTCGCGCCGGCAAGAGGCCAGCATCTCCTGGAACTCGCCGGACGAATTGACCCGCCGCATGCCCTTGCCGCCGCCGCCCGCCACCGCCTTGATCAGCACCGGATAGCCGATCTGATCCGCCTCCGCCTGGAGCCGTTCCGGCGCCTGGTCCTCGCCATGATAGCCCGGAGTGACGGGCACGCCGGCCTCGCTCATCAGCTTCTTGGCCGCATCCTTCAGCCCCATCGCCCGGATCGAAGCCGCCTTGGGCCCGACCCAGATCAGCCCCGCCGCCTCGACCGCCTCCGCGAACTCGGCATTTTCGGAGAGGAAGCCGTAGCCCGGGTGGATCGCCTCGGCGCCCGTCGCTTTGGCGGCCGCGATGATCTTCTCGCCGACGAGATAGCTCTCGCGCGCCTGCGAGGGCCCGATATGGACCGCCTCGTCCGCGTCCCGGACGTGAAGCGCATGGCGGTCGGCGTCGGAGAAGACGGCCACCGTGCGAACGCCGAGCCGCCGGGCCGTGCGGATGATCCTGCAGGCGATCTCGCCCCGGTTGGCGATGAGGAGGGACTGGATCATCGGGCGCTCAGCAGGCGCAGCCCCATTCGCCGCTCACGCTCCTCAGCGTTCGGCCCTCGCCGAGCGTCAGCGAAGCCGGAGAGGAGGAGCTATCGCTCGCCACTTCGGTCGTGACCCTGCCGGTGCGGCGAAGGCTCATTCGAAGGCCGCCGCACGAATAGGTTCCGGACGCGCCGGAGATGCGATGGAACTGAGCGTCGCTGATCGGACAGACCTTCCGCCCGGCCTGGGTCCGGACCATCAGCTCGTTGCCGATCACGTGCACAAGCGAGCCCTGCTTCGCCTCGAAAATGCAGGAGCAACCCATCCCCTTGCTGCTCATCTGGTCGTCATCGCTGAGCGGCTGCAGCCGCACGACCGCGGCGGCGGCGGCCGGCTTCGGCGGCTGGGGCGCCAGCGCCGCCGCTGCGGCCGCAGCGCCGAGGACCAGCGCCAGGGACGCGGGCATGACGATCTTTATCATTCGCATAGCTGTGATCCCGAAGATCGCGCCGGCTCAGTGATAGGCGCGATGAGATTAGGAGCAAGCCCGCCGGCGATCCGAAAGCTCCGGCCGGCGATCCAGCCCCGGTTGGCGATGAGGAGTGAGCGGATCATCGAGCGCTCAGCAGGCGCAGCCCCAGGTGCCGCTCACGCTCCGCCGGGTAGCGCCCGTCCCCAGGGTCAGCGAAGCCGGAGTGCTGGAACTGTCGCTCTCTATGTGGCTGCTCGTCTTGCCCGTGAGGCGAAGGCTCATCCCGACTCCGCCGCACGAATAGGTTCCGGACCCTCCGGCGATGCGCTGGAACTGAGCGTCGCTGATCCGGCAGACCTTTCGCCCGGCCTGGGTGCGAACCATCATCGCATTGCCTTGCGCATTCACCAGGGTGCCCTGCTTGGCGTCGAACGAGCAGGAGCAGCCCATCTCGCGCGTGCTCATCAGGTCCGCCTCGCTGAGCGGCTGGAGCCTCGCGACGGCGGGCGCGGCGGGCGGCTTCGTCGGCGGCGGCGCCAGCGCCGCTGCAGCCGCCGCCGCGCCGACGACCAGCGCCAGAGAGGCGGGCATTACGATCTGTATCATTCGCATAGCTGTGATCCCGTCAATTCCTGAACGCCGCAAACCGCGCCCGCTCAGGGATAGGCGCGTTGAGAATAGGAGCAAGCCCGCGCGCGATCCGAACGATCCGGCTGCGATGGGTGAAGGGCAGCAAGGAGATCATATTTCCACTCGTCCCCGTGCGACCAGGAAGGCGAGATATTTGGGGTCCTGATGCTCGAATATCGCTTCGCCATGGGCTTCATAGGCACGCATCAGCTCGTCCGCCGCGCGATCATCCTGTCCGCCCTGTTCGAGCAGCGCCTGGCCGAGCCGGAGATGAAGAAACGGATTCCCGACCGCACCGGGACAGTGCATCCCGAATTCCAACGCCTGGAGCACCTCGCCATATTCGCCTGCCAAAAAGCAGCAATCGGCGATCGCGGATATCAGCGGCGTGGATATATCCCAAAGCTCCCTGGGATCCGGAATGAGGTACCAGGCTTCGACATATTTCTGGAAAGCGTCAGGGATCTGGCCGCTTTGGGTCAGCTTTTCGCCGTCCTCGTACAAAGCGACGATCCGCTCGTACGTCGCCTGATCGATCCGGATCTCGTCGTCGCTCATCGTCACATCCTGAAAATGCCGAAGCGCGCCCGCTCCGGGATTGGCGCATTCAGGCATGCGCTGAAGGCGAGGCCGAGGACGTCGCGGGTCTGGACCGGGTCGATGATCCCGTCGTCCCACAGCCGGGCGGTCGCGTAATAGGGATTGCCCTCGTCCTCGTAGCGCTGGCGGATCGGGGCCTTGAAGGCCTCCGCCTCCTCCGGCGTCCAGCTGTCCGCGTCCTTGTGCACCGTCGCGAGCACGCTCGCCGCCTGCTCGCCGCCCATCACGCTGATCCGGCTGTTGGGCCAGGTGAACAGGAAGCGCGGGCCGTAGGCGCGGCCGTTCATCCCGTAATTGCCGGCGCCGAAGCTTCCGCCGATCAGGACCGTCACCTTCGGCACCTGCGCGGTCGCCACCGCCGTCACCAGCTTGGCGCCGTCCTTGGCGATCCCGCCCGCCTCGTATTTGCCCCCGACCATGAAGCCGGAGATGTTCTGGAGGAACAGCAAGGGCGTTCGCCGCTGACAGGCGAGCTCGATGAAATGGGCACCCTTCAGGGCGCTCTCGGAGAAGAGGATTCCGTTGTTCGCCAGGATCGCCACCGGCATCCCCCAGATACGGGCGAATCCGCAGACCAGGGTGCTTCCGTACAGCGCCTTGAACTCGTGGAAGTCCGAGCCGTCGACGATCCGGCCGATCACCTCGTGGACGTCGTAAGGCGTGCGCACGTCGTCCGGGACGATCCCGTACAATTCCTCCGGATCGAGCCTCGGAGCGACCGCTTCGGCGAGGCCGAGATCGGCAGACTTCACCGTGTTCAGCCGCCCGACGATGCTCCGGACGATGGCCAAAGCATGTTCGTCATTCTCGGCGAGATGGTCGACGACGCCTGACCTGCGCGCATGGAGGTCGCCGCCGCCCAGATCCTCGGCCGAGATCACCTCTCCCGTGGCGGCCTTCACCAGCGGCGGTCCGCCGAGGAAGATCGTGCCCTGGTTCCTGACGATCACGCTCTCGTCCGACATTGCGGGCACATAGGCCCCGCCGGCCGTGCAGCTCCCCATCACGCAGGCAATCTGCGCAATTCCCTCCGCCGACATCTGCGCCTGGTTGTAGAAGATTCGCCCGAAATGCTCGCGGTCGGGAAACACCTCGGCCTGGTGGGGAAGGTTGGCGCCGCCGCTGTCGACCAGGTAGACGCAGGGCAGCCGGTTCTGGATCGCGATCTCCTGGGCGCGTAGGTGCTTCTTTACCGTGGTCGGGAAATAGGCCCCGCCCTTCACCGTCGGGTCGTTGGCGACGACCATCGTCTCCCGCCCGGAGACCCGGCCGATCCCCGCGATCATTCCCGCTCCGGGCGCCTCGTCCCGGTACATTCCGTTGGCGGCGAGCTGGCCGATCTCAAGGAACGGCGATCCCGGGTCGAGCAGGCGGATCACCCGGTCGCGCGGGAGCAGCTTGCCGCGGGAGACATGCCGCTCGCGATGCTTCTCCGGACCCCCTTTCGCGGCCTCGGCTACCCTCGCGCGAAGAGCCTCCGCAAGTCCGCGATTGTGCGCAGCATAAGTGCGGTAAGAGTCTGACCCCGCGTCGATCTTCGAGACGATCGGGCTCATGGCAATACCGTCGCCCCAGCGAAGGCTGGGGCCCTGTGGGGTGAAGAGCGCCGGCGTTTTTCACCCGCTGGGATGCCAGCCTGCGCTGGCATGACATGAAGCAAGCTCATGCCGGCTCCGGCTCCGGCTCCGGATGAACCGGCTTCTTCCGGATCAGGTAACGGTAGACCCCGATGACGTTGATCGCGAACAGGAAGATGTTCTGGGTCCCGATGCCCTCCGCCTTGTCCGACATGAAGCCCCAGGTGACGAGCGCGATCGACGAGGTGCAGAAGATCACGAAGGCCCATCCAGTCGCCCGCCGGCCGAGGTCCAGCGAGACGATCAGCGCGGCAAGCGCACCGGCGATCGAGCCGTACCATTCGAGGCCGTCGATCAGCGCTCTGCTCATTTGTCGGCTCCCGTCATGGCGAGGCTGCCTAACCGCTGAGCGGCGGGATGGGAAGACTGGCGCCGCGTCCAAACTGCCTCTATCCGTCGCGACTACATCAGGTTTCGAAAGGCTCAGTGATGAATCGCGCCGTCCTCCTCGCTCTGCTCCTCACCACCGCCGCCTGCTCGCCGGCAGGCCCCGGCAACGGCAAGGAGGATTCGGCGCAGACCCCAGGCACGGCCGCGGGGATCGTCGCGGCTTCGATGGACAAGGCGGTAGCGCCCGGGGACGACTTCTTCGCTTATGCCAACGGCAATTGGGTCAGGAACACCCAGATCCCCGAGGACCGCTCCAGCATCGGCGGCTTCTTCATCGCCGACCAGGAGCGGGAGCGGCAGACCCGCGAGTTGCTGATCTCCATCCTCGGCTCGAAACCCGCCGCCGGCAGCAACGAGGCGCTGATCGCCAATTATTACAACGCCTTCCTCAACACCGACGCGATCGACCGGGCCGGCATGGCCCCCGCCAAGGCCGATCTCGACGCGATCGCCGCGATCGCCGACAAGAGGCAGCTCAGCGCGGCGATCGGCGGTACCCTCCGCGCCGACACCGACCCGCTCAACGCGACCAACTACCAGACCGAGAATCTGTTCGGGATCTTCGTGACCCAGGGCCTGGCCACGCCCGGCGAGACCCTGCCCTATCTGATGCAGGGCGGCATCGGCCTTCCCGAGCGCGAATATTATCTGGGCGGCGACTCCAAGATGGCCGGGATTCGCGACCAGTATCGCGCCTATGTCGCGACGATCATGAAAGCCGCGGGCGCCGCCGACGCGGAAGCCGCGGCCCGCCGGATCCTCGATCTCGAGACGAAGATCGCCCGCGCCCACGTCACCCGCGCGGAGAGCGAGGATTTCGCCAAGGGCGGCCAGGTATGGAGCCGCGCTGATCTGGAGGCGCGCGCTCCCGGCATCGACTGGGGCGCCCTGCTCGGCGCCGCACAGCTCGGCGGCGCCCAGAAATTCCAGGCCTATCATGCCGGAGCGATCCCGAAGCTCGCCGCCCTTGTCGGTTCCGAGCCCCTCCAGAGCTGGAAGGAATGGCTCGCTTTCCACACCCTCAGCCAGCAGGCGAACGTCCTTCCCAAGCCGATCCGGGACGCGAGCTTCGCCTTCAACGGGACGGCCCTGTCCGGCACTCCGAAGCAGCGGCCGCGTGACCAACTCGCCCTGAACGCGGTCAGCAACGCGGTCCAGGACGCGGTCGGCAAGGCCTATGTCGACAGATATTTCCCCGCCTCGGCCAAGGCCGAGGTCCAGAAGATGGTCGAGAATATCAAGGCCGCCTTCGCCCGCAGGGTGGAGGCCCTCGACTGGATGACTCCCTCGACCAAGGCGGAGGCTCTGAAGAAAGTCCGCTCGATCGTCGTCGGAGTCGGCTATCCCGACACATGGCGCGATTATTCTGCCCTGCAGATCAGCGGCGACAACGCCTATGCCAACCAGAAGAACGCGGCCTTCGCCGAATATCGCCACCAGATCTCGAAGATCGGCAAGCCGATGGACCGCAACGAATGGTGGATGCCGCCGCAGCTGGTCAACGCCGTCAACCTGCCCGTCCAGAACGCCCTCAACTTCCCGGCGGCGATCCTGCAGCGGCCCTTCTTCGATCCCAAGGCCGACGCCGCGTTCAATTACGGCGCGATCGGAGCCGTCATCGGCCATGAGATCAGCCACAGCTTCGACAATAACGGCGCCCTGTTCGATTCGACCGGGCGCCTGAGGAACTGGTGGACTGCGGCGGACCTCAATCGCTTCCAGCAGGCGGGCACGGCGCTCGCCGCCCAATATGACGCCTATGAGGCGCTGCCCGGCCTTCACGTCAACGGCAAGCTGACGCTCGGCGAGAATATCGCCGACGTCGCCGGCCTCGCCGCCGCCTATGACGGCTATCGCGCCTCGCTCGGCGGCAAGGCGGCGCCGGTGATCGACGGCTTCAGCGGCGACCAGCGCTTCTTCCTAGCCTTCGGCCAGGCCTGGGCGAGCAAGATGCGCGAACCGACGCTGCGCCAGCGGATCCTCACCGACGGCCACGCGCCGGGTCAGTTCAGGGCGCTGACCGTGCGCAACCTCGATGCCTGGTATGCGGCCTTCAACGTGCAGCCGGGGCAGAAGCTGTATCTGGCCCCGGACAAGCGCGTGAAGGTTTGGTAGGCTGTTGCAGGGGGCGCAGGTGAATTCCAAGGGCGATATTGCACTTTCTCTTGACCGGGTGACCAAGCGCTTCGGCACGGTCACCGCGGTCAATCAGCTCAGCTTCGACGTACGGCAGGGCGAGGTCTACGGCTTCCTTGGCGGCAACGGCGCCGGCAAAACCACGTCGCTCCGGATGGTGCTGGATATCATCCGCCCCACGGAAGGCCGAATCGCCGTTCTGGGACTGCCGCCCGGGCGGGACAATTCCGCCGCGATCGGCTTCCTTCCGGAGGAGCGGGGGCTCTATCGCAACATGACGGCGATCGACACGATCGTCTATTTCGGCCGCCTGAAAGGCATGAGCGCAGCCGACGCCAGGCGCGAGGGTCTGACTCTGCTGGACCGCTTCGGCCTCTCCGCCAACTCCAGGTCGACCATCGCCCAGCTCTCCAAAGGCATGGCGCAGAAGGTTCAGCTGGCCACGGCGGTCGTCAATCGCCCCCGGCTGCTGATGCTCGACGAGCCGTTTTCGGGCCTGGACCCCGTGAACCAGGGCCTGCTCGAAGACGAGATCAAGCGTGCGGCCGCGGGCGGCGCCACCGTCGTCTTCTCTACCCACGTGATGCAGCATGCGGAGCGGCTGTGCGACCGGCTCCTGCTGCTCGCCAGGGGGCACAAGAAATTCGAAGGAACGCTGGACCAGGCCCGGGACCTGCTTCCGGCCCGGCTGTCGGTGGTTTCCCGGCAATCGCTTGCCGCATTGCCTGGGGTGGAGCGCGTCGAGGAGGGGACGGAGCTGGGCGGCGGCTGGCGCGAGTACGTCCTGCACCTCCAGCAGGGCGTCGAGCCGGGCGACGTGCTGGAGCGCTGCTTCGCCGCGGGAATTATCCTGCGGCGGTTCGAGGAGCGCAGGCCGAGCCTCCACGACGTTTTCCTGCACATGGTCGGTCCGGCGGAGGCGCGCGCATGAAGAAGATCCTGCTGGTCGCGGCCCGTGAGTACCGCCAGATCACCCGAATGCGCAGCTTCTGGCTGACGCTGCTGATCCTGCCGTTCGCGTTCGCCATTGCGCCCTTGGCGCAGCGCTTCATGGGCGACGACGAACCGCGCAGGGTGTTGATCATCGATCAGAGCGGCGGCGATGCCGCCCGGGCGCTGCAGGGGCAATTGGAGCTCGACCATGGCCGCGCGGTGCTGAACAGCCTCTCCCGCTATGCCCAGCGGCACAAGCTCCAGGGCGCAGACCCGAAGGCGCTCTGGTCCCGGCACGACCGCTGGTACACGGACGGGGAGGTCCGGCAGTTCAACGCCCAGGGGGGATCGGCCCCGGCGCTCGCCAGGCTGAAGGCGCACGCGCCGGAGGGCACGCCCGGGTTCGACTCGCCGCCGCCCGATTATGAGCTGGTCCCCTTGCCGCCCGGCATCGCACAGGCACCCACCTCCGAGCTCGACGCGCGGGTCCAGCCGCTGCTCAAGCCGGAAGGGAAGGACGCCGAGCCGGTCGACTATATCGTCCAGATACCGGCCGGCTTCAGCCGGAACGGCGCAGTTCGCCTCTGGACGACTGGAGAGCCGGGCATGCGTTTCGCCGCGACGGTGCAGGACGTGCTGACTCGAAGCCTTCGCAAGTCCTATCTCGTGGCCAATGGGACTCCGCCCGACGTGGCGGAGGCCGCATCGAGCGTCGCTCCGTCATTGACGATCTCGAAGCCTCCGCCCGGCGGCGGGGCGAAGGAGGCGATGCTCATTCGCTCCATCCTGCCTCTGGCCGCCTCCTACCTCCTGATGATGGCGCTGATGCTGTCGGGCAGCTGGATGCTGCAGGGCACCGTCGAGGAGCGTTCCAACAAGCTGCTGGAGACCGTGATCGCGACGGTCACCCCCGAGGAACTGATGTACGGGAAGCTGCTCGGCACCGTGGCGGTCGGCCTGACCATGATCGCGGTCTGGATCGGATGCGGAATCGTCGCGGCCTATGCGACGCAAGGTGCGATAGCGGACATGATCCGCCCCGCGCTGGCGCCTCTGACCTCGCCCGGCACCATTGCCGCGATGATCTACTTCTTCATCGCAGGCTATCTGGCCATCTCGATCTTCTTCCTGGCCGTGGGCGCGATCAGCGACTCGATGAATGAGGCGCAGGGTTATCTGATGCCGATCATCCTGGCCATTCTCCTGCCGATCACCCTGCTGATCCAGGGCGTCGTGGAGGGCGGAAAGGGTATCGGAGTGACGATCCTGACCTGGGTCCCCATCTGGACGCCCTTCGCGATCCTGGCCCGTCTCGGCACCGGGATTCCCGCCTGGGAGGTCCTCGGCGCCGGCCTGCTGCTCGCCGCGTTCGTGGCGCTGGAGCTGATCATGCTCGGCCGTCTGTTCCGGGCCAGCCTTCTCGCCACGGGACAGAAGCCGGGATTCTCCGAGCTGATCAGCAGGATGCGCCGCCAGGACGCTTGAGCTTGAACAGCCGAGTGCAGCGACGCCGGCGCGAAGCGCCGCCGGAACAGCACGAGAGACTGCGAAAGCCGGCCAGCCTCGCTTAGCGAGGACTGACGTCACGCGATTCACTCGCGTGACGGCCCCGGCGCCTCCATCCCATGAAGTGTAAGCGGGCGGCCAGAGCGTTTGCTAAGATGGCAGACGTTCCTCCGCGGCACATTCTCAAATGGCGACTTCTGGCCGTTTGCGGATGGGCAGTCCTTCGCCGCTTGCACCGTCGAACGCCGCCCAAGCACATTGAAAACAATGTTGCAGCTTATCTGGATGTTGCTTCGCGGGAAAAAGTATCGCGGCTGTTGGTATGCGGGAATGGCATCCGAGGCAGCGAACAGCTGAGAAAGCGGCAGAGGGGTCCCCAACCCTCTTCCACGCGAAAGACCAACAATTGTTGAGGCGGAACTATGGCGCGAACGCTGGAAACGTGCCGCAGATAACCCTCCACCAGTTGGTCACGGGTCGGTGTGCAAGTACCAAACAGACGCTCAAAGCACTGCGCAACCAATCTGGTCAGCCCCGGATCCGCCTCGCCCCCCGACATGAGTGTCACTTCCATACTGTCGGCCCAGCTTGCCGGGTCCCGATGGGTCAGCACGGCGTAGGTCTCGGGGAACTGCTGCAGGATATCCTCGATGAGCAGACATGCCGGCAGATCGACGGCTGCTTGATAGCCGGCGAGGGCATCGGCTAGGATAATCTTGTCACCGTCTAGCGCTGCGATCCATGGCCACGCACGATTCGGCGCATCGATTAGGTCGAGCATATGGTGACAGGGGGCAAAACCGATTCTCTCAAGCGCCAGTCGCAGCGAGAAGGTGCCGGTCCGTGGCAGCCCCACACCGACGACCGCAAGCCCCGTCATGAGCAAATCGGGCGCGGGTTCAGATCCGCCTCGGCAAGTGGTCGCTCTATCCATCCCAGTTTGACCGGCACATCATAGAGACGCCCCGGAGCGAATCTCGCCCAGAAGTGCCGCAACCCTGGCACGAAAACCTTGACGACGGGAAAACCGATATCCGGCCGCGTCTGATCCAAAACCAGCATGTCGAGTCCCATTGCCCGCACCGCCTCGGCACAGCGGGTCACCTCGTCTCGAAGATCCCCGCCTGACCGGCGCGGTTGTGGCAGGGATACTGCGGGCGCCAAAGGGTCGGGCAGCAGATAGGGCTCGGTTTCGGTGGTGGCCGAGTTGAACCAGTCATCAAGATCTGCATCCTGCCCCGGCGTCGAGCCTTCGATATTCAGGTGCGCCAACATCTGCGTGCATTCTGTCAGAGCCCGCGACAGGGCGATTTGGGCATCGAAATGCGCGCCGTATCCCTGGACCAACTCTTGTCGCGCATCCTGTCGGCGCGAGATCGCCGCATATGCTGGGATTCCGATATCCGCCGTAAGGTCGATTGCCCAGAGATCGCGGTTCAGTCGCGCAAATTCCGAGCGCACCGCTGCGATCCAGGGATCGTCCGCCGAATCCAGGTCGACAGCTGGGCGCCGGGCGCGGCTATACCACCACAGCGCCACGGAATCTCGTTCGATCAATTCCATGAAACCCTGGAGGATCGCTTCTTCCCGCGTGTTCCCTGAGGCGCAACCATTGGAATCGGCCGCGGCGAACAGATGGTCGCGTTCCAGCGGGTATTCATAATAGCACAGCGCCGTGGGCAGGAACCGCTGCGTGCCGGTGACTAGCGACTGGCAGGGGGACCAGTCGGTGGTGCGGCTGTCGTCGAAGGGCATGGGCACCCAGGCGAAGTTTGAATGACGCGCGTTCCAATCGTCTCGAGTCGCGTACTGGTGCTGGCTGAACAGCAGACACTCGGCAGGATGGATAGCGCCGTCAAGAAGCGCCATTGGGGCCGAGATTCGCGGCTCGGTCCCATCATAGACGCCCGAATGGCGCTCGATCGCCTCACACATGGCGGAGACCCGGGCTTGGGAGATGGTGCGGCCTTTGCCGGCGGTGGTGTTGCGCAGGCTGTTCCGCAACGAGGCCAGCGAATGCGAAGCGCGGAACAGGCGATGATCGGCCCGGAAGACGTTTAGAAAGGGGCTGCCGAGATCGTAGGGTTCCAGCCGGGTGATGATGCCGGTGATCGGGCTTACATGGGGGCGCAGCCGCGCCTCGGTCGCCTCGGGGAGGGTTGTGCGATAGCCCCCGTCGATGGGGCTGAAACGGGTCTGCGTCGGGCTGAGCGAAGCCTTCATCCCAGGGTCGCCGCAGACTGGACATAAGGCGCGGCGGGTGATCTCATGTTTCCGGGTCTCCGGCGTGGCCAGGTCCAGTGTGATCAGGGCGGTTTCCGCGGTGTCATTCTGCCGCCATAGCCTTGTCGCGATGGTCAGCGCCGCAATCCCCGAAGCCGCCTGGATAGAAACTCCGGTTGAGGGCGCGGGTGGAAAGGGATTTTTGCCCCGTCCCTCGGATAGAAATGCCAAGACGGCTCGGTTTTCCGCGGCCCTATGGGCAAAACAGGCCCAGCAGGGACCACGCTCGGGATCGAAGACCGGTCCTAGCCATAGCACCGTCCCTTCCAGCCGCGCGGCCATCCACCGATTACCCGCCTGCCAAAAGTCTTCATTCAGCGCCGCAAGCTCGGGATCGACGAGATCGCGCGCCAGCACCACTGTCAGCTCAGCATCGTCACTCTTCACAAGACGCACGCCGCAGGCTTCTAGTGCGGCGCAAAGGGGCCCAGAGTCGGCCCCGCCCACGGCAAGCACACGCAGTCCCACTTGCCGGCGTTCCGCCAGTTCCGCCGGGGGCAGGTTCAGCGTTGACCAAAAGCCACTGTCGGAGACAACTGGCTCGGCTTCGCAAACGTAACCACCCTTGCGCAGCCACTCGATAGCAGTGGCCAGCGCCAACGCGCCATGTTCGGACAGCAGTGCCGAGCGGATCTGGGACCAGGGGCGTCCATCGGCTAGCGCCAGGATATCAGCGAAAATCTCTCCTTCCAGCGCCACCTGTCCTGTCTCGCTGACAAGGATCACCCCCTCATTGCCCACCCTGTGGCAATCATAGCGCGGGTCCAACCGGGGCGTCTTGATCATGATGGCCCGCCATTCAGCATCAGTTCGCCCAATACGGGCTCAATAAGGGCATCTATTCCGGTCGCGCGCGCGAATAGAGCGGAATTGCTATCGCCGACAGCGCAGCAGCCAATATCCAGCTCGGTCGCGACGAGGTAGAAGGTCTGGATCACGCAGCCGACATGCTTCAGCATCAGCGAATAAACGATGCCTTCGTATTTTACCTCCAGCCGTTCGATCCGCCCGGCCATGATCACCAGCACGTCGGGCCTGCGTCCCAGCATCGTTGAGAAGGCCGAGCCATCGAGCAAGTGCTCGAGCATCCCCATGTCGGCGGCGACTGGGTCGAGCGCATGATTCAGGTCGTCATAGCGATAGCAGCCGCGGTCGAGTCCCTGACAGCGATTTACCGTCAAATAGAGTCCAAGTTCCTGCAAGGCGCCTCCGCTGGGAAAGGGACGCGTTGCGACGACGCCGGCCGGCGTCTCCTGAACATGGGTGATGCGCGCAGAATGGTAGAGCAGCGATGAAAGCTGTTCGACAGTCAGGGCGCGCGCAGCTGGGTCGCGCGTCGAGCGACGCCGCTCCAGCACGTCGAACAGCGAACCCGGCGGGGGAGTGCCTTGCGGCCGGCAAAGCGGGACCGCCTGCCGGCTGGCTTCGGGGCGAAGAGGCGGCATCCTTCGGGTCTCACCAAAGCGAAATGTCGCGCCGCTCGGATGGTCGTGGAATCCCGCCCGGGCGCGCAGATGGAATAGGAGGTCATGCTCCTCCCAGATTTCCAGACGGGGGTCTTCGGCGCCTTCCTGCTCCAGGGCGCCGATGGCGACCAGCAGGCGCAGCGCATCCCGCATCGCGACACCGTCGCCCACGTCGTCCAATGTGACAGGCGAGCATAATCGCGCCACCGCGACGGCCATCGCGTCGTCCTCGACGGTGGCCTCATAGCCGTGCAAGGGAACAAGAAGGCAGAGCCGTCCGCTGTTTCGATGGGCGTGGCAGAAACGAGACAGGACGTATCGGCCAAGTTCGGCCCCCAGGAGCGGCCGCGCTTTCCTCCCGGCGGCCGCCACGTTCCGCACCTGTAGTATTTTCCTGTCACCATCAGACACGCCAAGTGTCAGGCAGCGCGCCGCGAACAACCGTTCGAGGATCAGGTCAAAGCCGAGTCTCTCGATTACGGGCAGAGTCGCACGCGCCTTCACCAATACTTGAGGAGGAAGTGGCGCGGCGCACATGCGATCCAGTATCTCGGCCAGGCCGGGCCCAGCCGACCCAATCTCGAGGCCCGATGACCCGCGGGTGACCCTGAGGCCAGCGGCATCGCTCTCCAGGCGCGCGCTCGGATCAAGACCGATCGTAAAAAAACGAAGTAACGGGGACGGAGTCGTAATTGCCTTGTCAGATCCCGACGCCACGGAGGCCAATTTCTAAAATTGGCCGGATTTCGGAATAACCCTCTCCAATATGTCGTCGATCGACGGGCGCTTACTGTTGCAATAGACGCAAGGTGTGCGGGTACCGCTGCTAGAATTGCACTGCCCCGGTCCGCTGGCGGCGTCGCCAAGCTTGAAGTCGCCCAGGCGGAGACGTGCAGCAATCGCTGCTTCCAGGTCGGCGCGGCGGAACTTTAGCCCGCGCTGGGCGCCGATGGCCACAGCCAGCGTGAAGATGCTGTCGTCGATGGCGTTGTCGATGGCCTCGCGCACGCTTTTGTCAGCGCGCATCACGTCGAGGAATTTCTCAGCGTCATTTGTGCGTCGCTTGGCCACCATGGGAACCTCCTCCAGAAAGTGAGACATCTGTTACGGAGTGAATTGGGAGACGACTAGCACGATCCATGTCTTCCGAGAACTAACAAAAGCTCAGCCGCCGGCGGACAGCCTCTATCGCTATCGTGCCCGACGGGACGAATGCGACACCTGCTCGCTCCGGTCGCGGTGCCGCCCAGGAGAGCAAGGCCGGAAGGTGCGCTACCTAACGCCGGAGCGACCGCACCTCACCGGTGCGGACACCCCGGCCAGCAACACGGCCTCCGCTTCCCCTCGCCCAGGCTCTCACGCCCCCATTCGAGACGCTTGCGCCGCGTCTCCTCCTTCTTCGCGGAGGTCATCCAGCAGATCCATTCGTTGCGCGCGAGCGGGGTGATGTCGTGCCACGTCGCGAGCGCCTTCGGATCGCCGCGCAGTGCCGCTTCGAGTTCGTCCGGCAGCTCGTGCACGACACCCCCGGGAATGGTCGCCCCGCCGCTCATCCTAACCGGCCCCGATCAGTTCCCGGCCGATCAGCATCCGCCTGATCTCGTTGGTCCCGGCGCCGATGTCGAGCAGCTTGGCGTCGCGCATGAAGCGCTCGACCGGCCAGTCCTTGGTGTAGCCGGCCCCGCCCAGCGCCTGGATCGCCTCTAGGCTGACCTTCACCGCGCTTTCGGAGGCGAGCAGGATCGCGCCCGCCGCGTCGAACCGGGTGGTCTTTCCGGCGTCGCAATTCTTGGCGACCGTGTAGACATAGGCGCGGGCCGAATTGAGCGCGACATACATGTCGGCGACCTTCGCCTGCATCAGCTGGAAGCTTCCGATCGGAGTCCCGAACTGCTTCCTCTCGCGGACATAGGGCAGCACGACGTCGAGGCAGGCCTGCATGATGCCGAGCTGGATCCCGGCCAGCACGGTGCGCTCGTAATCGAGGCCGGACATGAGCACGCCGACGCCGCCGTTGACGGGTCCCATGACATTCTCCTCCGGAACCTCGCAATCGTTGAAGACGAGCTCGCCGGTGGGCGAGCCGCGCATCCCCATCTTGTCGAGCTTCTGGCCGAGGCTGAATCCGGGCATGTCCTTTTCGATCAGGAAGGTCGTGATCCCGCGGCTCCCCTCCCCCGTCTTGGCGTAGACGACGAGGGTGTCGGCGTGATGGGCGTTGGTGATCCAGAATTTGGTGCCGTTGAGGACATAGCCGCCCTGGACCTTCTCGGCCTTGAGCTTCATCGAAACGACGTCCGAGCCGGCCCCGGCCTCCGACATGGCGAGCGAGCCGACATGCTCGCCCGAGATCAATTTGGGCAGATATTTCGACTTCTGCTCGGGGCTGGCCCAGCGCCGTATCTGGTTGATGCACAGGTTTGAATGCGCCCCGTAGGAAAGGCCGACCGAAGCCGAGGCCCGGGCCACTTCTTCCTGAGCGACGACATGCTCGAGATAGCCGAGCCCGAGCCCGCCATATTCCTCCTCGACGGTGATCCCGTGAAGGCCGAGCGCGCCCATTTCCGGCCACAGCTCCTGGGGGAACCAGTCGTCGGCGTCGATCCTGGCCGCGAGCGGCGCGATCCTGTCGGCCGCGAAGCGCTCAGTCGTGTCGCGGATCGCGTCCGCCATCTCGCCGAGCGCGAAGTCGAGCCCGATACCGGCCATGCATAATCTCCTGTTTCGGCGGCGGCCCTAGCAGAGGGTTCGAAGTTTGAACAAGCGGGGCGTCCTGACTATGTGCGTCCTTCGATACGGGCCTTCGCCAGGCTCAGTCCCTCCTCGAGATGAGCGGGTGGAGAACGATCGCCACCTTTCCCGCCCACCCTGAGTAGCCGCTGAGCGAAGTCGAAGCGGCGTATCGAAGGACCGCACAGGAGCCCCCATGTCCACCACCCAAGACCCCATCGTCATCCTCTCCTACGCCCGAACCCCGATGGGGAGCTTCCAGGGCGCCCTCGCCGGCGCCAGCGCCACCGAATTGGGCGCGGCCGCCGTCCGGGCCGCGGTCGAGCGGTCCGGCGTCTCCGGGGAGGAAGTCGACAAGATCTTCATGGGCTGCGTCCTGCCGGCCGGCCTCGGCCAGGCCCCCGCCCGCCAGGCCGCGCTCGGCGCCGGCCTCCCCCGCTCGACCGAGGCGACGACGATCAACAAGGTCTGCGGCTCGGGCATGCAGGCGGTCATGTTCGCCAACGACATGATCGCCGCCGGCTCGGCCGATCTCATCGTCGCGGGCGGCATGGAATCCATGTCCAACTCGCCCTATTTGATGAAGAAGCATCGCTCCGGCGCCCGCATCGGCCATGACACGGTCTACGACCATATGATGCTCGACGGCCTCGAGGACGCCTATGACGCCGGCCGGGCGATGGGCACCTTCGCCGAGGACGCCGCCCGCGAATATCAGTTCACCCGCGGCGATCAGGACGAATATGCGATCGAGTCGCTTCGCCGCGCCACCGGGGCGATTGAGTCGGGCGCCTTCCAGCGCGAGATCGTCCCAGTCACGGTGAAAAGCCGCAAGGGCGAAGACCTGGTCTCGATCGACGAGCAGCCCGGCAAGTCGAACCCGGAGAAGATCCCCGGCCTCAAGCCGGCCTTCGCCAAGGACGGCACCATCACCGCCGCCAACGCCTCGTCGATCAGTGACGGCGCCGCCGCCCTCGTCGTAACCCGCCAGAGCGTCGCCGATCGTCTCGGCCTGAAGCCGGTCGCCCGGATCGTCGCCCACGCCGCCCACGCCCAGGCGCCGAACCTCTTCACCAGCGCCCCCGTCCCAGCCGTCCGCAAGGCCCTCGAGAAAGCCGGCTGGAGCGTCGGCGACGTCGACCTCTACGAGGTCAACGAAGCCTTCGCCTGCGTCGCCATGATCGCGATGCGCGACCTCGGAATCCCGCGCGAGGCCTTGAATGTCCATGGCGGCGCGACTGCGCTCGGCCACCCGATCGGCGCCTCTGGGGCTCGCCTCCTGGCCACTTTGCTGTCGGCGCTGGAAACCCACGGCCAGAGACGCGGCCTCGCCACCCTCTGCATCGGCGGCGGCGAGGCGACGGCGATGGCGGTGGAGCTGATGGACTGACGACCTCGAGAGGCGCCGCCGAACGGAGGAAGCAATGAAGCCCAGCACAGCCGCAGCGTTTCCGCTCGCGCTCCTCGTCGGCGCCTGCACCTCGCCGGCGGAACGCGAGCCGGTCCGCGCGGCCGTGAGCGGCCGCTGCCCGGATGTCCTCGATTATGCCGACTTCCGCGACCGGCCGAACCGGCGGGTGGACTTCCGAAGCAAGGAAGCGATGATTTTCGCGGCGGGGCACTCGCGCGATCCTCAGGACGAGCAGTTCGGGCGGATCGCTGCCCTGTTCGCCGAGATGCGCCCGACGCTCGCCTTCTTCGAAGGGCCCGACCGGGGCATCCGCGCCACCGCCGAGGAAACGATCCGCGAAACCGGTGAATCCGGCTATCTGCGCTTTCTCGCGAACCGCGCCGGAATAGAAGCCCGGAGCCTGGAACCGGCGCCGCCCGAGCAGATCCGCAGCCTCATCCGGCAATTCCCCGTCGATCGGGTGTTCCTGTTCTTCGTGCTTCGCGAGGCAAGCCGGATGAGGGACCGGGAGGGGAAACGGGGGGCCGCGCTCGACCAGGCGGTCACCGAGCTTCTGGGACGCGTGCAGTCCCGGCTGTCGGGCACGGATGTCTCGCTCCCGTTCCGCGATCTCGCCGGGCTTCAGGCCGCCTTTCACAGATATTGGCCGGCGCGCGACTGGCGGACGGCGGAGGAGCGCTGGTTCGATCCGAAGGGCGACGATAAGGCCACCGGCGGCGTTTTCAACGCGGCGATAAACCGGGCCGACAGCACGAACCGAAATCGCAACCTCGTCAGGCTGATCGTCGACTCGGTCGCCGCGGGTAAGCGGCCGTTCGTGGTGATCGGCGGGAGCCACGTTCCGATGGTCGCACCCGCGCTCGAATGCGAGTTGCGGCGAATGCGGCCTGGCGCCGGGTGACGACGCCCGCTCCTACCATCCGTTGCACCGCTCCCACATCGCGACCACTTCAGTCCTTCCATCGACGACGTGATAGCGCTCGTGCGCCGCGGCCGTCATGCAGGCGTGGTTGGGCGCGATCCTGACCTGGATGCCGATGGGAAGCCGCTCGAAATCCGCCTCGCCGGCGGGCACTAGTCCGTGCTCCTGGTTGGTCGAGGCGATGTTCAGACCGAGCGCACGCCCGGTGGCGGCGTCCCAGAGGCTGCCGTAGCTGGGCCTCCCCCTCGCCGGCCCCGAATCCTTGGACAAGGCAAGACCCCCGGCGTCGACCAGCAGATAGCCGAGGTCCCGCCGGTGGCCGATGACGGTGGAGAGGACTGACAGCGCGATCTCCTCCTCCGTGCAAACGCCGAGATCCGTCATCACCAGATCCATGAACATGTAGACCCCCGCCCGCACCTCGCTCACTCCGTCGAGGCGCTCGGCGAAAAGGGCGCCCGGAGTCGAACCAACGCTGACGACGGGAGCCGGCAGGCCCGCCGCCCGAAGCGTTGCGGCCGCCGCCACCGCCCTCGACCGCTCCTGCTCCGAATGGGCCCGGAGCGCTTCGGGAGACCGGCAGCCGTAGGACAGACCGGCATGGGTCATGACGCCGCGAAGCTCGGTCCCCGCCGCCGCTTCGAGGAGCCGGCCGATCTCGACGAGACGCCGGCCGTCGCCCGCCGCCACGCCCGCTCGCCCGCCGTCCGTATCCACCTCGATCAAAACCGGAAAGACCGTGTCCAGCCGAGCCGCCTCCAGCGCCACGGCCCCGGCCATCTCGACGCTGTCGAGGACGATTGCGAGGTCGGCTCCGCGTCGCTGCAGAGCCGCGACACGCCCCAGCTTCGAGGGCACGATCCCGACTGCATAGAGGATGTCGGTGAACCCCTGGTCGAGGAAATGTTCGGCCTCCCTCAGGGTCGAGACGGTGATCCCTCCCGGCTGCCCCTCTACCGCAAGCCGGACGATGTCGGCCGACTTGGCAGTCTTGACGTGCGGCCTGAGCGGCACTCCCAAAGCCGTGAGCCGGATACGCATCCGCTCGATGTTCCGGACAAGTCGCGTGCGGTCGACGACCAGGGCGGGGGTCTCGATATCGGTCAGCTGCATGCTCGCCCTATAACAGGGAAGCGAAACCTTGCGACTGTCCAGGTCCGGCGCTCGACGCCTGAGCTTTCTTCCTGCAGTTGGGCAGCTTCCAGAGTACCGCTTTCGCAGCCGGGTCGTCGGTTGCACCAGGGTCTCCGCCGGGCGCCCACCAAGGCGGGTTGGTTTTTTCGCCGGCGCCGATCGGGCTCACCTGGACGGGCCCGGCCCGCGCCGGGATCCGCACTTCCACCTTCTGGCGGAGAGCAAGTGGAAGGATGATCGCCATCGCCTGGCGAAAATCGTCCTGCAGGTAGGGAATCGTCTCGAAGTCTCGCGGGATGCCGCGGTCGTTGGCGAGGCGGTCGCGAATATCGTCCCAGTGAATGGGAACGACGAGCCGGGCGCCCGTCTCCGTAACCGCCCGCCGCCAATATTCCTGCGCTTCGTCAACGCTGAGCTTGTGCAGCTTCGCGACGGCAAGGAAGACGACCTCCGCCTTCGCGCCTCCGAAGCTGCTCCAATTGTAATTGGCGCTCGGTACGATCAGGATCCTGCGGACGCGCCCGTCCTTGTCCTTATGCTTCACATGATAAGCGTGGCTGGTCGTGGTCCTGAAGTCGCCCAGCCAACGCTCCTGCACCCGCGAGCTGTGCACCTTGCCTCTGATGGGCGGGATGTCGCCGGCCGAATGCGGCGTCTCGAAGACCGTCACCGTAAAGTTGCCGACCTCGAAGCGATCGCCATGCTCGGCGACGCAGATACTGTCGAGCTCCGGCCTGTGCCCGGCGGCGACGTTGGCGGAAGAATCGTCGCCGATCAGAATCGCGCCTGTCCGCGCCGCGACCGCCGCCGAATCGAGCACATGGTCGTGGTGCGCATGAGCGACGAACAGGGCCTGGGCCCTGGGCCGACGGTCGAACCCGCCGAGCCTCAGGCCCTCGCTGACCCGCTCCCGATCCGAGCTCAGCGCGGATGTCACCATCGGCAGGCTCGACGGACGGGTGAAGAAGCCGTCGGTCAGGATGGCCGTGTCTTCGTCCCTCAGCACGATCGTCGACGTGCCCAGGAACCAGATCTTCAAAGGCCCGTGCGTCTCCGTCGGAGCCTGCATGAGCGGTTTGTAGGGCAGGAGCGACGGCTGGGCGAGCGGAGCGCGCGCGCCGCAGCCGGCGAGAAGCAGGGCCGCACCTATCGCGCCGCCGAAGCCGGATTTTGTCGACCAGCCAACCATTATCACCCCCCACATGTCATAACCAAACCAGCGCATCTGCGACACCCGGTTCGGAGGAGGTCGAAAAGTTCATTCATGAGTGACGGCCCCCCTCACCACCGGTAGGTCAGGTCCGCGGTGAAGGTCCTTTGCGGGAAGGGATGGAAGAGGTAGTATTTTTCGTTGGTGAGGTTCTCGACGCCGAAAGCCGCGTTCCAATGCTCGCCGATTCGGAAATTGGCCCGTGCATCGGCAACCAGATAGCCTTCGAACCCCTGATAAGCGTGGGCGACGATGTCGCTATTGTCGATCGTACCGAAGGAGCGGCTGGAATAGCGGCCTGCCAGGGTCAGGCTCGTGCTGTCGGACTCGTGCCAGGTCGCGACCAGGGTGGCCCGGCGCCTCGGCACCTGCGGTATGTCCTTCCCCTCCGCCGCGGCGAAGACCGGGTTCTCCACCACCTTCGGCCGAGCGAGCGTGACGCTGCCGGAGACGTCGAGCTTCGGCAGGATCAGCCCGCGCCGCTCGAAGGCGAGCTCGACTCCGCTGGTGCGGACCCGGGGAATGTTCTGGACGTAGCTGAACACTGCAGTGGACCCGGGCACCAGGGGTGCGGTCTGCGAGATCAGCGCATCGCGGATCGACTCGTGGAAGAAGGACAGCCGGACGTGCCCGGCGCGGTTCGTCCACATGCCCGCCAGCTCCGCCGAGCGCGCCCGCTCCGGCCTCAGATTCGGATCGGGAACGGTGAGGCTCGGCCCGGTCGAGATCGCCTGGTAGAGCTCGGAGACCGTCGGGAACCGATAGGCCTGGCCGGCTGAGAGGGTCAGGCTCAGGCCCCGCGCCGGGAGCCAGCGCAGGCTCGCCTTGGGCGAGATGCCGTCCGCCGACTGCCCGGGCTGGGCGACGTCGAGCGCGGGCGCCAGCGAGAAGTTGCGCCCCCCATAAGCGCGCCAGTCCTCGTAGCGCGCCCCGAGCGTCAGCTGGACGCTATCGGCGAGGTCGATCTCGCCTTCCCCCCACAAGGCCAGGGTCCGGGTCCGGCCCTCGGCGAGCTGAGTGAGCGCTCCGGGCGGTCCGCCGCGCCAGTCGGCGGTTGCAAAGCGCCGGCTGTTCAGACGAAACCCGTCATAATGCGCCCCGCCCCGCAGTCCGCCGCGGCGAAGCTCGAAGTCGAGAGTCCGCCAATTCGTACCGTCCAGCCGGACGATCGCGCCGGGACCGCCCGCGGCCGCCCCGGGAAGAGCGCCCGAGGGCAGCCGCTGCGCATGCTTGTCGAAATCGTAGAGGCTCGCGACGGCCCGCCAGCCGACCCCGCCAATCTGCCCTTCGCCGGTCAGGCCATGCATCCAGTGGCGCTCATCCTGAAGGTAGACGTTGTTGGAGAATGCGGTCGCGGGGACGGTCACCGTCCGCCCGGCGATGTTGAGCGTTCCGGCATAGACATTGCCGCTCAAATATGTCCGCGCTTCGGCTTCGCTATCGTTGAGGAACAGCCCCCCCCGGTACGTCAGCTTCAGGCCCGGGCCTGCGTCCCAGGCGAGCTTGAGCTTCAGATTGTCCTGCTCATGATGCTCGAGACCGGCGGCGCCGAGGACGAAGATCGCCGCTCCGGTCCGGTTGACGTCCGGGATCGCTCCGGTCACCGGCGTCCCGGCGGCGCCGGGATTGGCCGGCCGAGCAACCGTCGCATAGGCGAGCGGATGGCTGTTGCTGTCGACATGGCTGGCGCTGACGAACCAGGCGAAAGCTCCCTCCCTACCGCCGAGCGTGCCTCCCGCCTGCCAGGCCGGGAAGATTCCGTCCGTGCCATATTGCTCGAAGCTCTGGACGCTCGTCGACGCGCTAATCGACCCCTCGCTCTTTTCAGGCAGGCTCGTCGTGATGTTGACCACCGCTCCGATCGAATTGCCCGGATAAGCGGCCGAGAACGGACCGTAGAGCACGTCGACCCGCTCGATCTCCTCGGGCGAGACCATCCCCCAGCGGGGCGATGCGCTCGTATTGTTGTTTCCGATCAGCGCGGAGAGCAGGAGCCCGTCCGCGTAGATCAGGCTTCGGGCGCTGGCCCCGGCGCCCGAGGTCCGGGTCGCCAGCGGCGCCTGAGTGTCGCCGACATGGCGCTTCCGGACGAGCAGGCTGGGCATGTAGCGCAGGCTGTCCTCGGGCGTGATGATCGCCGTCGTCTCCTCCAGGCGATCGGCATCGACGGTCTCGACCGTCGCCGGACCGCTCGTCTTCTGGGCCGTGATGACGATGTCGTCTTCGTGGCCGGCCCATGCCGGCGCCGGAAGGGCCGCGGCGAAGCCCAAAAGCACGATGCGCGCCGCCGCGGGCGCGCGTGTCGGATTCTTCATGTAACTTCCTGTCTGTCTCGCGGGAGAGTCGGAGGATCAGACGGGAAGCGGGGGCCCCGTTGACGGCGGTGACGCCGCCGCGGGCATCACCTGGACAAGGACAGCCGGGGCCGGGAGACCCGGCGGAACGGCGGCAACGGCTATTTGCGGCCCGACGGCCGGGGCGTCGGGCGGCAGGGGCGGCGCTGCCGGTGCGGCGAACGCGCAGGGAAGCTCGCCTGTCTCGGATGGAGCCGGATCGGCGGGGTGGCGGTCGTGGTCGCCGGCCATCGCGGCTTCGGCGGCTGCCCGCGCCGGAGCGGAGCAGAGCGCGAGGCCCGGCCTCCCGTCGCCATCGGGTGCGATCATGTAGCCGGACGGGATGAGCAGCCTGAACAGGAGCAGCAGCGCAAGCGCGGCGGGCACGATCCCGCCCGAATGCTTGTAGTTGCGGACCATGCTCCTCATTTCCGGCAACCTAGCCCGCCCTCCGGCAACTCAAAGCCATATTTTGTCGCTAAGCGGCTCGAATTAGATCGCTTTCGGATTCAGTTTCGCCAGGCATCTGAATAGGCGCGTGATCCGTTGGTCGCAGTGGAGGCACGGCTGGCCGCAACATCCGAAACGAACCAATCGTCGGAAATGCGGAAATCCGACTCAAGTATAAGGCGGGGTCCTCTCGCACGGCCTGGTTCGGCCTCGCCCGGCCTACGTAGTTTCCGAAAAATTAGCCTTGAACCAAGCACTTGCCTAATACCCCAGGATAATGCTTGATGCCGGAATCGGCGAGACTCCCGTCTCCGCCGTCGCGCCGTCTCAAGTAGAGAGGGCGCCAGAGGGGGGCGTAGTTCTGCATTCCGTGGGTTAACGGCAGCAAATTCCACTTCCTCTAAGTAGATATCCACAACGGAGGGAATGCCATGAATCATAATAAAGGAACCTGGCGCAGCAGATCGACTATCCTGAAGGCCGCGGCCTTCGCGACTGCCGCCGGTCTGATCGCCATGCCGGCCGCCGCCGTCCACAGCTGGAACGGCTATCACTGGGCGCGCACCAGCACCCAGGTCAGCCCGCCCGTCGTCGACATCACCACGTCGCAGTGGACGAACTATGTCACGACCGCGGTCGCGGACTGGAATCGCTCGACCGTGATCGAGAGCCCCTACAGCAAGTCCAGCGGCAACGGCCGGACCTGCAAGCCGCAGGCCGGCAAGATCCTGGTCTGCAACGCCGCCTACGGCCAGAACGGCTGGCTCGGCATCGCCTCGATCTGGCTCAGCAACGGCCACATCAGCCAGGGCACGACGAAGCTCAACGACACCTATTACGGCTTCGCGCAGTACAACACTCCGGCGTGGCGCGCCGCGGTGACCTGCCAGGAGATCGGCCACGATTACGGCCTCGGTCACCAGGACGAGGACTTCAACACCGACGCGACCAGCTCGTGCATGGAATATACGAGCGTCCCGGCCGGCAACGAGCATCCCGACCAGCACGATTACGACCAGCTGCTGTCGGTCTACAACCACACCGACTCCGCGGCCGCCGCCGCGGCGTCCAGGAGCATGCCGTCGCAGGCTCCGGTCGGCAACACGCGCGCGGACTGGGGTCGCCAGATCGGCCACCACACGTTCGAGCGTGATCTCGGCAACGGCAACAAGGTGATCACCGACGTTCTCTTCGTCGGCCACACCCACGGCAAGTAAGTCGTCCGGCCAACCGGCCGACGCACAAAAAGCCCCTTCGGCCCGTCGCGGGCCGGAGGGGTTTTTTCTTCTCCTTTATTGAACGTCTCGGGGTAGACTTTTGCGATTGGTCTGTTTCGGATCAAATATACTGAATGCGCCAAGTAGCGCCAATCGGAGTGCGTCCCCCTCTGCGTTTGGTGGGCAAGGTGCGCACAGCACTAACCTCGATCACAAAGTACAATGCTGACAGCCAGTTGCGCCGACTCGGCAGATCATGCTTGATGGCGGCATCGGCTGCGACCCCGGTCGCGGCCGATGCGTCTGATCAATAGAGCAGGCGCCACAGAGGGTCGTTGTTCTGCTTTCCGTGGTCATGGGCGGCAAATTCCACTTCCCTCGCAACCGATGGCAATAAAGGGGACGTCATGACTCATACCAAAGGACGCTGGCGCAGCCGGTCGACTATTCTGAAGGCCGCGGCCTTCGCCACCGCCGCCGGCCTGCTCGCCACTCCGGTGCTCGCCGTCCACAAATGGTCCACCTACCACTGGAAGCGCACCACCACCCAGATCAGCCCGCCGGTCGGCGACAACGTCACTTCCGCCTGGGACAGCTATCTCGTCACCGCGGTCAACGACTGGAACGCCTCGACCCGGATCCAGAGCAGCCTCACCGCCGGCCAGACCACCCCGTCGACCTGCGCTCCCCGCGCCGGCCGGATCGAGGTCTGCAACTATGCCTATGGAGGCACCGGCTGGCTCGGCATCGCTTCGGTCTGGCTGTCCGCCGACGGCCATATCAGCCAGGCCACCACGAAGCTCAACGACAGCTATTACGGCTCGGGCAGCTCCTACAACACGCCGGCGTGGCGCGCTGCGGTCACCTGCCAGGAGATCGGCCACGATTACGGCCTCGCCCACCAGGACGAGAACTTCAACACCGACGCGACCAATTCGTGCATGGAATATACCAACATCCCCTCGGGCAACGAGCATCCCGACCAGCACGATTACGACATGATCGCGTCGATCTACTCCCACGTCCATGCGGCCGCGGGGCTGCCCGAGGCCGTTCAGAACGAGCAGGCCATCGGCAATTCGCGCGCGGACTGGGGCCGTCAGATCGGCCACCACACGTTCGTGAAGGACCTGGGCGGTGGCCGCAAGGTCATCACCGACGTGCTCTTCGCCGGTCATACCCACAAGTAAGAGCAGGCGTCCCCCCCAAACGGACAGATGCTCTGAGGAAGCCCCTCCGGCCCCATCCCGGCCGGAGGGGCTTTTTCGTGGCGCGTCATCCCGGCGAAAGCCGGGACCCCATGTCAGGCAGGCACGGTGGGCCTCCCCAAGGTCCCGGCTTTCGCCGGGATGACGGGATGATCCCGGATCCTCCGCCTTCGCTCAGCCCTTCCCGCTCGCCGTCAGCGCGGCGACGAAGGCCTTGCGCCAGGCTAGGACGTCGTCGCGCTCGACGCTCTCGTTGAGCGCACGCCAGCGCCGCACCCTTTCCTCCTTCGGCATTTCGATGGCCTGGAGGATTGCGTCCGAAATCTCCTCCTTGCTGTAGGGATTGACCAGCAAGGCGTCCTTCAGCTGCAGCGCGGCGCCGGCGAATCGCGAGAGGATGAGGACTCCGGGATCCTCCGGATCCTGAGCCGCCACATATTCCTTGGCGACGAGGTTCATCCCGTCCCTGAGCGGAGTGATCAGCCCGATCTCGGCGGCCCGGTAGAAGCCGGCCAGCTCCTCGCGCGGATAGCCCTGGTTGACGTAGCGGATCGGCACCCAGTCGACCTCGGCGAACTCGCCGTTGATCCGGCCGCTCAATTCGTCGAGCCGCTCGCGGATCACTTCGTAGGTCGCGACCTCGCCGCGCGAAGGCGGGGCGATCTGGAGCAGGAAGAGCTTCCCCTTGCAGTCCTCATGCTCCTCGAGGAACCGGCGGTAGCCGAGGAAGCGCTCCTCCAGCCCCTTGGAATAATCGAGGCGGTCGACCCCGATGATCGTGCGCCGCCCGGCCGCGCTGACCCGCATCTTCTCGAACGCCGCCTGGGCCCTGGGGCTCGAGGCCGCCTTGGTGAACTCGGAATAATCGATCCCGATCGGATAGGCCCCGGCATGGACCGAGCGCTCGCCGACATGGATGGTGCCGTCCTCGTCGCAATGGCCGCCAAGCTCGCGTTCGACATAATGGCGGAAGCTCTCCAGCCATTCCTCGGTCTGGAACCCGATTACGTCGTAGGCCAGCATCGAGAGGACCAGCCCTTCGTGGAAGGGAAGCGACACCATCAGCCGGGCCGGCGGCCAGGGTATGTGGAGGAAGAAGCCGATGCGGTTCTTCACGCCGCGGTCGCGGAGCTGCTGGCCGAGCGGGATGAGATGGTAGTCGTGGACCCAGATGAGGTCGTCGGGCTCGATCAGCGGCTGCACGGTCTCGGCGAAGCGCTCGTTGACGCGCTCGTAGCCGCCGGCGAAGCTGCGGTCATATTCCGCGAGGTCGATCCGGTAGTGGAGCAGCGGCCACAAGGTGCGGTTGGCGTAGCCGTTATAATATTCGTCGACGTCCTGCTCCTCGAGGTCGATGGTCGCGGTGGTGACTCCCTCGTGGCGGTCGAAATCGATATGCCCGGTGAATTGCTCGGCCGTCTCGCCCGACCAGCCGAACCACAGCCCGCGATGGTCGCGAAGCGCCGCCGAAAGCGCGACCGCGAGCCCGCCCTGCGAACCCTCCCCCTCGCCTTTCGGCTTCGAGACCCGGTTGGAGATGACGATGAGCCGGCTCATCTCACACCGTCATCCCGGCGGAAGCCGCGGGGCCGTTCGTCCTCCCCGTGCGCGAAGCGCATGGGGAGGGGGACCATGCGAAGCGTGGTGGAGGGCTTCGCCGAGCTCCTGAAGGCCCCTCCACCACCCTTCGGATGGTCCCCCTCCCCATCGCCTGCGGCGACAGGGAGGACTGAAGGCCGAGGATGCCCGGCTTTGCCCGGGATGACGGGATCGGACTCATCTCACTGCGCTCCACGGCCGCGACAGGAGCACGGCGCAATTGATCAGGCCGACGAGCGAATAGGTCTGGGGGTAGTTCCCCCACAGCTCGCCGGTGGCGAAGTCGCTGTCCTCCGACAGCAGCCCCGCCGGAGTCAGGCGCTCCAGCATATGCTGGTAAAGCTCCCGCGCCTCCTCCTCGCGCCCGGCGAGATGGAGCGCCTCGATCAGCCAGAAGGTGCAGAAGTTGAACGCCGTCTCGGGCAGCCCGAAATCGTCCTCGGCGGCGTAGCGGAGCATATGCTCGCCCCGCCTCAGCCCCTTCTCGACCGCCTCGAACGTGGCGAGGAAGCGGGGATCATCGGGGCTCAGGAAACGCATGTCGACGAGCTGGAGGAGGCTCGCGTCGAGCTCGTCGCCGCCGAAGCTGGCGGCGAAGCGGCTCTCCGGCGCGAACCAGGCCGCGGCCTCGATGCGCTTCCGGATCGCCGCCGCCCGGTCGCGCCACAAGGCCACCCGGTCGTCAAGCCCGAGCACCTCGGCGGCGTTGGCGAGCCGGTCGCAGGCCGCCCAGCTCATCACGGAGCTGTAGGTATGGACCGCGGTCCGGGTTCGATATTCCCAGAGCCCCGCGTCGGGCTGGTCGTGCACCTCCCAGGCCCGCTCCCCGACGCGCTCGAGCGCGTGGAAGTCGGTCTCGGTCGCCTTCCGGAACAGCCTTTCGTCGATGAAGGCCTGGACGTTGGAAAGGACGATCTGGCCGTAGGCGTCGTGCTGGATCTGGACATAAGCGGCGTTGCCGACCCGCACCGGCCCCATGCCGCGATAGCCGGCCAGCCCCTCCGCCTCGCCCTCGTCGAGCTTAGCCTCCCCGGACACGGCGTAGAGCGGCTGGATGTGGCCGCCCTTGGCCTGGTCGACGATGTTCCTCAGGTAGCCGAGATATTTCTCGAGCACGTCGAGAGCGCCGAGCCGGTTCAGGGCCTGCACCGTGTAATAAGCGTCCCGTATCCAGCAATAGCGATAGTCCCAGTTGCGCCCGCTGCCCGGAGCCTCCGGGATAGAGGTGGTGAGCGCGGCGACGATCGCTCCGGTCTCCTCGTGCTGGCACAATTTGAGAGCGATCGCCGCCCGGATCACGATCCGCTGCCATTCGAGCGGAATGGCCAGGCCCCGCACCCAGGTGCGCCATTCGTCGGCCGTCTCGTGGAGCATCGCCGCGAGGCTGTGCCCGACATGCCCGACGAAGGGCTCGTCGGGGCCGAGGAAGAAATGGAGGTTCTGCTCGAGCCGGAAGCTCCGCCCCTCGATCAGGTGGCCGACCGGAGCGTCGGTGGTGAGCCTCAGGGGCTGCGGCTTGAGCAGATAGCGGATGTGGTTGGTGCCGCTGGTCCGCTCGGCATCGCGCCCGCCCCAGCCGCTCGCCGGGTTGAGCGCCACCCGGACCCGGGGGGCGCCCTGAAGCGGCCTCACGATCCGGGCGAAGGCGACCGGGCGGTACATGCGTCCGGATTTCTCGAAGCGCGGGCAGAAGTCGAAGACCTCGGCCACCGCCCCGTCGGCGTCGGTCAGCCGGGTGGTCAGGATCGCGGTGTTGCGCAGATAGCTCTGCTCGGACGAGACCTGGTTCTCGACCGCGATCCGCCACTCGCCGCGCGGAAGCGCATTCTCCCCCTTGGGCTCGAGCAGCGAGCAAAAGAGCGGGTCGCCGTCCACCCTCGGAGCGCAGCCCCAGACGAAGCCGGCCTCGCGGTCGACGAGAGCGCTCACCTGGCAATTGCCGATCGGCCAGAGCGACAGGTCAGCCACGGGCCGCCGCCTCGAGCCAGGCCGTCACCTCGGACACTCCCGCCAGGCGCCAGCGCGCGGCGCTCGGGCGGTCGGGACCGACCAGAACGCCCTCCCCGCCCAGCGAAGCGGAAGCCCGGAATGCATCTTCGTCGGTCAGATCGTCGCCCACGAACACAGGACGCGCGCCCGCAAACGGTGGTTCCCCCATGAGTCGGCGAAGCGCCGCGCCCTTGTCGGAACCCGCGGGGCGAAGCTCCGCCACCATCTTGCCGCGTAGGAGCGCGAGGCCGGAGCGCTCGGCCAGCGCCTCGAGGAAGGCGTCGGCTTCCTCGGCGCGCTCGGGCGCTAGCCGGTAATGGAGGGCCACCCCGGCGGGCTTGTCCTCGACCAGCAGGCCTTCACCCGCGGCGGCGAATCGGCGGACCGATTCGCGCGCCTCGGCCAGTCCGGGCGGCACCGAGACGGGTATCGACCGACCGTCGGCATAATGAAGCTCGGCTCCGTGGGAACCGGAGAGGGCCACCGCGGAGGCGCGGAGATGGTTTCGAAGATCCTCCACCGCCCGCCCGCTGACGATGGCCAGACGCCCGTCCAGGCGGTCGGACAGACGATCGAGGAGCGGCGTCAGCCCACCCGGAACCGCGATAGCTCCGGGCGAATCCGCCAGCTCGACGAGAGTCCCGTCAAAGTCCAGGAAGAGCGCCACGGGCGCGAGCCGGGACAGCGGCGGGGGCTGAGAATCGGACATCCGCACCGGTTGGCAACATAGCGTCCGATTCACAATGGCTCTCATTGCCCCGCTTGGCTATGTTGGCGGTGGCATGTCGCACAAGAACATGATGCGCTCCCCGGCGCTCGATCATCGCCTCGCGTCGCAGGGCCTCCGCCCGCTGCGCTTCTAGGACCGCCGTGCCGCCGCCTCTCAACGCCGCCGCGCGGCTGGGCATCGCCTACCGTCCCGCAACCGACGAGGATCTGGGCTTCCTCGCCTTGGTCTACGCCTCCACCCGCCTGGAAGAAGTGGCGCAGAGCGGCTGGCCGGTCGAGACCCAGCGGCACTTCCTCGCCCATCAGTTCGACGCCCAACACCGCTATTACCGGCAGCATTACACCGCTGCCGAATGGCTGGTGATCGAACGTGACTCGGCTGCGGTCGGCCGGCTCTACATCGAGGAATGGCCCGGCGAGATCCGGCTGATCGACATCGCGCTTCTCCCGAACCATCGCGGCGGCGGCGCCGGCAGCGCGATCCTGTCCGACCTCATGGATATGGCCGCCGCGGCCGGCAAACCGCTGACCATCCACGTCGAGAAGAACAATCCGGCGATGCGCCTGTACCGGCGGCTCGGATTCGCGCCGATCGACGAACACGGAATCTACGACCTGATGGAGTGGCGGCCTCCCGCCTGCGGACCTCGGCCGGCTAGTTGAAGATCGCTTCGTACAGGGTCCCGCTCGAGTCCCGGCCGATGGGAACGATGAACATATCGAACGTCAGTTCGCCCCGCCGGAAGCGGTAGATCGCCTGGATGAGGCTGGGCTCGGCGGGGCCGCGCCACTCCAGCCGGAAGGCTCCCGCCTCCCGCATCGAGCGCGGCAGGCCCTGCGCCTTTTCGAGCACGACGGGCACAATTGCGTCCGCGAAGACGATCTCGTGCGGCTCGCCGACGAACCCTTCGAAATCCGCGAGGGTCAACTCCATCTCCCGCTCCTAATCCAGCGCCTCGCCTGGCTCCACGCCCCAGATCTGATCCTGCCGGATATAGCCCTGGCGCCCCCGCACATCGAACAGGCACCAGGTGCCGTCGCATTTCGAGAGCCGCCCGACGACCCCCGGCTCGGCGAAGTAGCGAATCCTCGAGCTCTCGCGCGGGTCCGCGCGGAGCGGCCGCCGAGCGTCGCCCGTGACAAGACCGGTCCGCCTGTCGCTGAGCAGCCGCTGGAGCATCCATCCGGTCGTACCGCCGGGATCGCTGACCTTGCGCCAGTTCGGATAGGTCTCGACAACCCGGATCGGCAGGTCGGCCCGGACATAGAGCCAGGTCGCCGGATAATTCTGGCCCGGCCCCGTGCGCATCATCGCCTTGCCGGCGCTGATCGAGGCCCAATAGGGAGTCGCGCGCTCGTTCTGCGCCTGCGCCGACCCCAATGTCAGGCCGAGCGCGAGCGCGGCCGCCAGCAGGACTTTCCTCGCCATTCGAGCCTCCTTCACCGCCTCTTAGGCAGGACGAGGCCCCTCGTTCAACGCCCATCTGCCTTGACGCCCGCCCTTCCCCATCCCCAAGCGGGACGGATGAAAGTGGTCGTGACCCGCCGGCTTCCGGGCAGCGTCGAGGCGAAGCTCGCCGCACGCTTCGAGGCGGAGCTCAACCCGGAGGACCTCTCCTTCGACCGCAACCGGCTGCGCGAGGCGATGCGGCGCTGCGACGTGCTCGTGCCGAGCGTTCGCGACCGGATCGATTCCGGCCTGATCCTGGAGGCCGGGAAGCGCCTTCGGCTCATCGCCAATTTCGGTGCCGGCACCGACAATATCGACCTTCCAGCCGCCCGGGCTCGAACGATCGCCGTCACCAACACCCCCGACGTGCTCACCGAGGATACCGCCGACCTCGTGATGGCGCTGATCCTGATGGGCCCGCGGCGGCTCGGCGAGGGGGAGCGCGGACTGCGCGCCGGGCGCTGGCGCGGCTGGGGTCCGACCGACCGCCTCGGCCGCAGTCTCACCGGCAAGGCGCTCGGGATAATCGGCCTCGGGCGGATCGGCCGGGCGGTGGCGCGCCGGGCGCGGGCGTTCGGAATGACGGTCCATTATCATAATCGACGGCCGGCCGAGGATGCCGACGCCCGCTATTGGCCCGATCTCGACGTCATGCTGCCCGAAATGGACGTGATCAGCCTCAACGCGCCCTACGGCCCTGGGACGCACAATCTGATCGACCGGCGCCGGCTCGCCCTGATGCGCCCCGGCTCCTGGCTGATCAACGCCGCCCGCGGCGGGCTGGTCGACGAGGACGCGCTGATCGAGGCCCTGGCGACCGGCCGGATCGGCGGCGCAGGCCTCGACGTCTATCCCAACGAGCCCGAAATCGATCCGAGGCTGCTCGACCTGCCCAATGTCGTCCTTCTCCCGCATCTCGGCTCCGCGACGCTGGAGAGCCGGACGGCGATGGGCGAGAAGGTGCTGGCCAACATCGCGGCCTTCGCCGAGGGACGCGAGCTGCCGGACCGGGTGGTGTGAATCCGTCATCCCGGCGAAAGCCGGGACCTCGGGTCAAGATGTCTCGGCGGGTCTCCCCGAGGTCCCGGCTTTCGCCGGGATGACGGTCAGTCCCCCGTCAGTATCCTGTCGACCAGCTGCTTCACCGTCGGCACGAAGCCGTTCGAATAGAACGGGTCCTTCCTGAAGCGGAAGGCCGAGTGGCCGGCGAACATGAGGTTCCGGTCGACCGGGCCGCCATGGGCGATGTCCTGAAGCGTCTTCTGGATGCAGAAGCTGCGCGGGTCGGCGAGACGGCCGGTCGTGTTCTTCTCATTGTCCGCCCAGGACGAGAAGGCGCACTGGCTGAGGCAGCCCATGCAGTCGGCCTGGTCGCGGCGGATCTGGACCTTCTCCTCGGGCGTGACGAAGACGAGCGTCTCATCGGGCGTCTTCAAGGTCTCGGTGAAGCCCTGGGCGAACCATTCGCGCGCGTGGAGCAGGTCGCCCCTCGTCACCCAGAAATTCTTCTTGGTGCCGACGCCGACGTCGAGCTGGAAGCAATGGTCGCCCAACTCCTCCTTGGTGAAGGCGATCTGCCGGTGGGAGCGCGCCTCCAGGCTCCTGAGGAACGGGTTGTGCACGGCCGAGCTGTAGAAGCCGGTCGGCGAGAAGCGGTGGAGAAGGATGTCGCCTTCCTCGAGAGTCATCAGCCGCTGCTTCCAGCCTTCCGGAATCGGGCTCTCCTTGGTGAGCAAGGGTCGGGTCCCGAACTGGAAGACGATCTGGCCGAGCTCGGGATTGTCGATCCAATTCTCCCATTCCTTGAGGTTCCAGACCCCTCCGGCCATGACGATCGGGACGCTGTCGGGGATGCCGCCCTCGCGCATCGTCTCCCTGAGCTCCTTGACCCGCGGATAGGGGTCCTGCGGCTTCAGCGGATCCTCGGCGTTGGAGAGCCCGTTATGCCCGCCGGCCAGCCAGGGATCCTCGTAGACGACGGCGGCGAGCCACTCGGCCGCCTTGGAATAAGCCCGCTTCCACAAGGCCCGGAAGGCTCGGCCGGAGCTGATGATGGGCAGGTAATTGACGCCGTAGGAGGCGGCGATCTCGGACAGCTTGTAGGGCATTCCCGCGCCGCAGGTCACTCCGGCGACGAGGCCCTTGGTGCGCTCGAGAACGCCGTGCAGGACGCGCTGGGCGCCGCCCATCTCCCACAGGACGTTGATGTTGATCGCCCCCTGGCCGCCGGCGATGTCGTAGGCGCGCTGCACCTGGGCGACCGCGCCGTCGATCGCGTACTGGACGAGCTCCTCATGCCGCTCGCGGCGGGTGAGGGCATGGTAGACCTGCGGAATGATCCGCCCTTCGGGATCGTAGCTGTCGGCATTGACCGCGGAGACGGTGCCGATGCCGCCCGCGGCGGCCCAGGCCCCGGAGCTGGCGTGGTTCGACGCCGAGACGCCCTTGCCGCCCTCCACCAGAGGCCATACCTCGCGGCCGCCGTAGAGGATCGGCTTCAAACCCTTGAACACATGCATCTCCAAAAAAACGAGTGCGGCTATACCCCTGATCCGGGCCAAAAGCCGCAAGAATCATGTCATGGGTGAGTCAACGCTCCGGGACGGCGGATGGCTTCCTCGTACAGCCCTGCGTAGCGCCCGATCATCCTCGTCTCGTCATATTCCGCCATCGCCTTCTCGCGGTTGGCCCGGCCGATCGCCCGCCGCAAATCGGGGCGCTCGGCCAGAGAGTCAAGCGCCGCCGCGAGGGCGGCCTCGTCCCCGGCCTCGACGATCAGCGGCTTGTTGTCGTCCGCGACCATATGGACGACGTCGCCGACCGCCGTCGCCACCGCCGGAAGCCCCGCCGCCATCGCCTCCACGAGGGAGATCGGGAATTGCTCCGAGTCCGAGGACAGAGCGAAAATATCGAAGCGGCCAATCCATTGCGCCGGATCGGCAAGGAAGCCCGGCATGACGAGACGGTCGCCGACGCCGAGCGCTCGCGCCTCGGCGGCGATCCGCTCGCTTTCGGGCCCGGCGCCGACGATGACGAGGCGGGCGCCGGGCGACGTCATGGCGGCAAAGGCGCGGACCAGGCGCGGCAGATTCTTGACCGGCCGAAGCCCGGCGACGGTGCCGATCACGATCTCGCCGGGGCGCTTGTCGAGCCCCGGTATCTCCTGCGCGGGCGCAGCGGAATAGCGCGGGACGTCTATTCCGTTGGCGATCCGGACCACCTTGCCGGGCGGCTGCGCCCAGGCCTTGCGGGCGATCGCCTCCAGCCGCTGCGACGGCACCACCAGCCGGTGCGCGGAGCCGAGCCCGAGCCGGCGATAGAGATTGCGCCTCGTCTTAAGCTCGGCCGCCTCATCCTGGTTGAAGCCGTCCTCATGGTGGACGAGCGGCGGGCCTCCGAACAGATGCCGGGCCATGACGGCGTCGAACGCGCCCCAATTGTAGGTGAGGACGAGATCGAAGCGGCGCATGTAGCGCGACAGGCGGAACAGGCGGGGCAGCCCGGGCAGGCCGGTGAGCGAGGGCGCGTCGCCGGGGAACTCGGCCTTCACCGCCGGGTCCAGGGCCTTCGCGGCGTCCAGGTCCCCCGGCGTGGCGGAGACCACCGAATGCTCGGCGGCGGCCCCGAAGGCGTTCATCAGCTGCACCGCCCTCGCCTCCTTGCCGCCGTGGCCGAAGGTCGAATGGGCGTGGAGGATGCGCACCGGGCTCATGGGGCGCAGCATGGCAGGGTCGGCCCCTCCCCGTCACCCCCTCGCCGTCATCCCGGCGAAAGCCGGGACCTCAGGACAAGAAGTCTCAGGGGGTCTCCCCGAGGTCCCGGCTTCCGCCGGGATGACGGAGCGGCGGTTATTCGGCGGCCATTTGAAACGTGTCGTGCGCGACCAAGCGGTCGAAGGCGTCCGCATAAGCTCCATATTCCGCCACCGGCCGCCGTCCCCAATTCGCGGGCGCCGGCGCGCGCGACGGCGGAACTGCCACCGGCGGGATCGAGCGCGGTCGCCCCGTCGGCCGATCGACCACCATCTGGTGAAACCATTCGCCCGCATAGGTGCCGTCGAAGCGGTGGACCCGCGAGCCCAGGACCCTGCCGAGCGGCGTTCCGTCGAGACCGAAGATGGTGGTTTCGAACAGGAAGCCCCGCGGCTCCCCGGCGGTGCTGTAGACATACATCGTCATCGACGCTCGCCCCTCATTGCCTCGACCCGGCGCAACCGCGCCGGGCAAATCCCTCGCCCGAATGTTCGCCGGGGCCGGGCCGCCGTTCAAGCTCGTACAAACCCGTAGTTAACCCGATCGCGCTAAGCAGGGCGCCGGGACACAGGAGCGTGGACGGATCGTGAAGCTGATCGTGATGAAGAAGGGGGGCGAACCCGGGCATGTGGCGATCAATCCCGACAAGGTCACTCACGTCCGGACGGCCTCGGGTCCCTTCACCGACATCTATTTCGGCGAGCACCGCGTCGCCGTCGAGGGCACCTTCTCCCAGGTCGTCTCGCGGCTCACCGACCAGGCCGAGGCCGAGGAAGGTGCTTCTGCCAAGAGCTGGTTCCCCGCACGCTGAGACTCCCGGGCGATTGTAATGTCCGGCCCGGGCGACCTATTGAAGAGGAATGGCAGGGGCGCTCTCCGGAATCCGTATCCTTGAACTCGCCGGCATAGGCCCGGCCCCGTTCGCCGGGATGATGCTCGCCGACCATGGCGCCACCGTCATCCGGGTCGAGCGTGAAGACCGCCCGCCGGTCATCCCGCCGGAATTCGACATACTCGGCCGCTCGCGCGCCTCGATCGTCCGGGTCGACCTCAAGTCGGAGAAAGGCGCCGCCCGGGTGCGCGAGCTGGCGCGGGACTGCGACGGGCTGATCGAGGGGTTCCGGCCCGGGGTGATGGAGCGGCTCGGGCTCGGGCCCGACCTGCTCCTCGAGGACAATCCGAGGCTCGTCTACGGGCGGATGACGGGATGGGGCCAGGAAGGTCCGCTCGCCGGAGCGGCGGGGCACGACATCAACTATATCGCGCTCGCCGGGGCGCTCCACACCTACGGTCGGGCCGGCGGGCCCCCGGTACCGCCCGTCAACGCCGTCGGAGATTTCGGCGGAGGCGGGATGCTCCTCGCTTTCGGGATGCTCGCCGGGATCCTTTCGGCCCGGACCAGCGGCAAGGGCAGCGTGATCGACTGCGCGATGGTCGACGGGGCCGCTCTGCTCTCCGCCCTGACCTGGTCGCTCAAGGCGGCCGGAATGTGGAAGGATGAGCGCGGGGTCAATCTGCTCGACACCGGCCGGGCCTTTTACGACGCCTATCAGTGCGCCGACGGGCAATGGCTGGCCGTCGGAGCGCTCGAGCCCGAATTCTTCGCGGTCCTGAAGGAAAAGATCGGCTTGCGGTGCGGACAGCACGACCCGGGCCTCCGCCAGGAGCTCATCGACCGCTTTCGTGGCGAAAGCAGAACATTCTGGTGCGAAAAGTTGCAATCTTCGGACTCCTGCGTCGCTCCGATCCTCTCCTTGGCCGAGGCTCCGCTCCATCCGCACAACCGGCATCGCGATACCTTTCTCGACGTCGGCGGCGTGACCCAGCCCGCCCCCGCCCCCCGCTTCTCAAGCAAGGACTGAACCATGCTCGACACCTCCCGCCGGACCGCCTTCGCCCCCGAGCACGAGCAGTTCCGCGACAGCGTCCGGCGCTTCTTCGACCGCGAGCTCATTCCCCACCTGACCCGCTGGGAAGAAGAGGGAATCATCGACCGGGGTTTTTGGAACAAGGCCGGCGAGGCGGGGCTGCTCTGCCCGACCGTCCCGGAGCAATATGGCGGACCCGGCCTCGACTTCGGATTCAACGCCGTCATCGACGAGGAGCTCGCTTACGCCGGCTCGACCGCGGGCATCACCCTCCATTCGGACATCGTCGCCGACTATCTCGTCGCCTACGGCTCGGAGGAGCAGAAGAAGCACTGGCTTCCGCGGATGGTCTCCGGCGAGACCGCGACCGCCATCGCCATGACCGAGCCCGGCGCGGGCTCGGACCTCCAGGGCATCCGCACCAGCGCCAAGCGCGACGGCAACCACTATGTGCTGAACGGCTCCAAGACCTACATCACCAACGGCCAGCATGCCGACCTGGTCATCGTCGTCGCCAAGACCGATCCCGATGCCGGCGCCAGGGGCGTCTCGCTGATCCTCGTCGAGGCGGACCGCGAGGGTTATGCGCGAGGCCGCAACCTCGACAAGATCGGCTTCCACTCGCAGGACACGTCCGAGCTCTTCTTCAACGACGTCCGGGTGCCCATCACCAACTGCCTCGGCGAGGAGGGCGCCGGCTTCGCCTACCTGATGAACCAGCTCCCCCAGGAGCGCCTCTCCATCGCCTGCGCCGCCCAGGCCGCCGCCCAGCGCGCCTTCGACGAGGCGGTC
>DASVVM010000052.1:0-14220 GCA_036386555.1 Allosphingosinicella sp. | reverse complement strand
TATAGATAGTCCATTAACGGCCCGTCGTACATATTGCGACGGCCGTCCGATCGACGGGAGACAGGCCACGCCTCCAGACGTTGAGAACCCCGCCCAGCACAGCAAGGAGATGGGAATGCAACAGGCGCATATCTCGGCATTGCAGCACCGCCACGCGGACATCGAAGCTCGAATCGAAGAAGAAAGTCAGCGGCCTTTGCCGGATACGGCCACCCTCGCCAGGCTCAAGAAAGAGAAGCTCTGGATCAAGGAGGAGATCGCCGGCCTCCACTAGGCTCGGCGCTCTGCCCAACCTCGAGCGAATCCCGCAACCGCCGGGATTCAAGTCAGAGATGAATGCCGGCGGTCGACCGACCGTCGGCGCCATCCTTTTTCGTCATTCCGGCGAATGCCGGAATCCATGAACACAGGCGTCGGGGAATTCCTCTGACGACCGTGTTCATGGATCCCGTATCAAGTCCGGGATGACGCTGTTTTGCCTGCCTCGCGCGAACAGATGAGGCTTGAGCCATCCCTGCCGGGACGGCTCAACGCATCCGGACAAATCCCGATCGAAGTGCCACTTCGATCGGAGATCAATCGTCGCGGGTAATTCGCTCGTTGCGCTCGTGGCGCTCCTGGGCCTCGACGGTCATCGTCGCGATCGGCCGGGCTTCGAGCCGGGCCAGGGAGATCGGCTCGCCGGTCACTTCGCAAAAGCCGTATTCGCCGGTGTCGATGCGGCGGAGCGCCGAGTCGATCTTGGAGATGAGCTTGCGCTGCCGGTCGCGGGTGCGAAGCTCGATCGCCCAGTCGGTCTCCGAGGACGCGCGGTCGGTGACGTCCGCCTCGCGGATCGGGCCGCTCTTCAGCGACGCCATCGTCCCTTGCGATTCGCGCAGGATCTCGTCCTTCCAGCCGAGCAGCTTCTGCCGGAAATAGGCGAGCTGCGCGGGATTCATGAACTCTTCGTTGGCGCTGGGCCGATAGCTGTCGGGCACTCCGCCCAAAGCATAGACCGAGCCGTAAACGTCACTCAAAGCCGTCGCCATAACCCCTCCACTCCTTCACGTACGCCGTAGCGTCACGCAAACCTCCTGAAGCTCCGCTTCCGAGTCGTCCGGAAATGTCGGAGCTTGCCCCAGCGCGCCTATACGCTTCGCAATGGGGGAGTACAAGTCACTCAAATAGCGGTCAAAAGTTCCGCGCTATTCGGACAGAGGCAGTGACTTTTTTGCCCCATTTCGCGGCCCCGTTCCGATTCGGCGCGGTCGCGGGCCGTACGCTCGCGAATCGGGGCGCCAACGGTCTGTTAACCCTGTTCGGCCGGGCCGGCGCGTCGCCTATTCGTTCACGGCTCATTCGGGCCTGTCCTCAAATGGGACGGAAGTCGCCCGAACGGCCATTTGGCGGGCATTCTGAGGGGTCTTCGTGGTTAACGCGCTTGCACTTAAAGCATTCCTTTGCATCTGTGCATGTAGCCCGACGCTGAAGCCGATCTTCCATCCAGGACTTTCGGCCACGCATCGGAACCTGAGAACAAGGTGCGCTGTCATGTCGGTTAGAATGGCTCTCGCTAAACTCTGCGCCTGCACTTGCGGCGGCGCGATCATCGGTGGCGGCGCTGTCCATGTCGCCGAGAACCCGCCCCAGCGGCCGTCCTTCGTCAAGCGGGCGAAAGCGGCCACGATGGTCAAGCAGGCGCCCCGGCGCTATGCCCGGGTGAAGGCCATGAAGCGCCATAAGAGGGTGCGCACCGCCTGCGTCGTCAAGACCCCGGGCACCACCACCACGACCCGAACCATCACCTATCCGGGCGCGATGCCGCTCCCCCTCGCCCCGCTTCCGCCGATGGCTGGAAGCACCGGCGGCGGCGGAGTCACCGTGATCGGCGGCAGCGGCGGCTTCGGCGGCGGCTTCGGAGGCGGCTTCTTCAGCGGCGGCTTCTTCGGCGGCTCGAGCGGCAACGCCATCTTCACCGCCTCGACCAGCACGTCGACCGGCGGCAGCTCCACGGGCGGAAGCTCGACCTCGACCGGCGGCAGCTCGACCTCCACCGGCGGCAGCTCGACCTCAACCAGCGGCGGCTCGACCTCGACCAGCGGCGGCTCGACCTCCAGCTCGACCGGCGGAAGCTCGACCTCCAGCTCGACCGGCGGGAGCTCGACTTCGACCTCGACCGGCGGAGTGTCGACCACTTCGTCGACCTCGACCGGCAACGTATCGACCACCTCTTCGTCATCGAGCTTCGGCGGCGGTACCAGCACCTCGACCAGCTCGTCGACCTCGGGAAGCACCTCGAGCAGCACGTCGAGCAGCACCAGCGCCTCGACCAGCAGCTCCACCTCGAGCGGCAGCTCGACCAGCACCAGCGGCGGCCACGATGTTCCTGCCCCGCCGATGCTGCTCCTGTTCGGAGCCGCGGCCGCGGCCCTGGTCGCCCGCCGCCGGATTGCCCGCGCCGACGCCTGAACCGGCCGGACAGCGAAAAGGCCGCGGGGACCCTTCGCCCCGCGGCCTTTTCCACGTCCGGAGATCCTCCCCTCCCTGGAAGGGAGGGGTTGGGGGTGGGTAGGCGAGCGCAGCGAGACTTTCTTTCTGACTCGGAGTTTCGGCCGCCTTCGGCGGACCCACCCCTGGCCCCTCCCTTGCAGGGAGGGGATTAGCGCCAGCCCTATTCCGCCTGGATGATCTTCTCGATCTCGTTCACCGGATGGCCGGTCAGATCCTTGGCGATCTCGCCCGCGAGGCGCTTCTCGACCTCCTTGTGATAATGCTTCCGCAACTCCCCCAGCGTCTTGGGCGGGGCGACGATGATCAGCGATTCGAAGTCGTTGCTGAGCGCCCGCTTGCGCAGAAGCTCGGCGGTCTCCGCAGCGAAGCGGTCCTCTTCCAGCTGGTGGAAGTCCACCTCTCCGTAGGAGGCGTGGCCGGCGCCGCTCGAGCCCGAGGGCGCCTGGCCGGCCAGATCGGTCTTCTGGTCGCGGTCGGCGGGATTGGCCTGCTCGCGCTTCCGCTCGACCTCGAGCTTGGGATATTCCGAATCGCCCTCGTTGCGGAAGAACAGCATTTTCTTGCCGTCGGCGACCACCACGAAACTATTGTGCGGAACCTGCATCGCTTTCTCCTTCTTCGACGACCAACTCCCGAATCGCGGCGATGGTTGCCGTGCCTTGCGCCGCCGCCCGGCCCGCCGTAGCTCGGTGCGATGCGCATCCTCCTCTCCAATGACGACGGCGTGAACGCGACCGGCCTGAAGGTGCTGGAGCGGGTCGCCCGGCTCTTCTCCGACGACCTCTGGACGGTCGCTCCGACCGAGGAGCAATCGGGCGCCGGCCATTCGCTGACTCTCAGCCGTCCGGTGCGCCTCAGGAAGCTCGGCGAGCGCCGCTATTGCGTGACCGGCACGCCTACGGATGCGGTAATGATGGCGGTCGCCCACCTGATGAAGGACGACCCGCCCGACCTCGTGTTGTCCGGAGTGAATCGCGGCGCCAATCTCGGCGAGGACGTCACTTATTCAGGCACCGTGTCGGCCGCCATGGAAGGGGCGATGGCGGGCTTTCCGGCGATCGCCTTGAGCCAGTCCTATGTCCGGGAAGGAATGGGCGACACGGTGCCGTTCGCGGCGGCGGAAGCGTGGGCGGAACGGGTGCTTCGGCCGATCATCGAGGGGGGGATGCCGCCGCGCACCCTCGTCAACGTCAACTTCCCGGCACTGCCGCCCGATGCCGTCAAGGGCATCAAGGTCGCTCCTCAGGGCCGTCACGATTACGGCCGGCTGCGCATCGTCCCGCGCACCGACCCGCGCGGCTACGATTACTTCTGGTTCGGCCTCGCGCCGATGGTCGAGACTCCCGGCCACATGACGGACCTGGAGGTCGTCGCCGACGGCTTCGTCGCCGTCACTCCGCTCCACTTCGACCTCACCCACCAGCCTTCGCTGGAACGGCTCGCGGAGCTTTACGGCTGATGCATAAGCGGCGCCCGCGCGGTCCCGACGAGATCAACATGCGGCGCCGCGGCAAGCTTCCCGTCTGGGCCCAGCTCGCCTGGCGCGGCGCCCTCGTCATCGGGCTGCTCGCCTTCACCATCGGCCTTCACTGGTTCGAGCGCGACGGCCTCAAGGACACGCACGACGGTCATATCAGCTTCACCGACGTCGTCTATTTCACGATGATCAGCATCACCACCACAGGCTATGGCGACATCGTTCCGGTCGCGCCCCACACCCGGCTCTTCGACGCGCTGGTGGTGACCCCGATCCGGATCTTCTTCGTCCTCATCTTCATCGGCACCGCCTACACGTTCGTGTTCAGGCGCACCTGGGACAAATGGCGTATGAAAAGGCTTCAAAACACCCTTTGCGATCATGTCGTCGTCGCCGGCTTCGGCACCAGCGGGTCCGAGACGGTGGACGAGCTCATCGCCCGCGGAGTCGCGCCCGAGGAAATAGTCGTCATCGACGCCAACGAGGATGCGCTCGAGCGCGCCGAATCGCTCGGCTGCGCCATCGTCGACGCCGACGGGACCCGCGACAAGACCCTCCAGGCCGTCCACATCCAGCGCGCCCGGGCGATGATCGTCACCGCCGGCCGCGACGACACGTCGATCCTGATCACGCTCACCGCCCGCCACCTCGCTCCCGATCTGCCGATCAGCATCGCGGTCAGGAATGAGGACAACGAGCTTCTCGCCCGCCAGGCCGGAGCGACGACGGTGATCAACCCGGTCAGCTTCGCCGGCCTGCTCCTGGCGGGCTCCACCCAGGGGCTCCACATCTCCGACTATATCGCCGACCTTGCCTCCTCGAGCGGCCGCGTGAAGCTGTCGGAACGGGTGGTGACCGACGAGGAATGCGGCAAGCCGCTCACGGCGCTGGCGAAGGGCATCGGTGTCCGGATTTATCGCGAGGGCACGCCCTACGGCTTCTGGGAGCCGGAGGCGCAGTCCCTGATCCCGGGCGACTGCATCGTCGAGATCCTCCCGACCGCGGAGAAGGAAGCGGAGCTGGGTTGAGCTACCCTTCCGTCATGCTGAACTTGTTTCAGAATCCAGGGTCGAACCGCCTCGCGGACGGAAGGCTGGACCCTGAAACAAGCTCAGGGTGACGACGGAGGGCGGGAAAGGACCAGCAGCGCAGCTCCCGCCGCAACCGCGAACCCCGCTCCCGCCAGGAAGGTCGCCGCCGGCCCGAAAAGGTCCCAGAGCAATCCCGCCGTCACGCTCGCCGCGAGCATCGCGACTCCGGTCGCGAGGTTGAACAGGCCGAAGGCGGAGCCGCGAAGCGCCGCCGGCGCGTGGTCGGCGACGAGGCGGGAGAGCAGGCCCTGGCTCAGGCCCATGTGCAGGCCCCACAAGGCGACGGCCGCAAAGGTCGCCGTCAGGCCCGGCATGAAGGCGAGCAGCAGGTCGGCGGCGGCGAGCACGGCGAGGCTCGCCAGAAGCAGGCCGCGCGTTCCGATTCGGTCCGAAGCGATCCCGGCCGGATAGGCGGAGGCGGAGTAGACGAGGTTCATCACCACGAGCACCGCCGGCGCCAGCCAGAGCGGCAAGCCCTCGTCCGAGGCCTTGAGGATGAGGAAGGCCTCGCTGAACCGCGCCAGAGTGAAGAGCAGGCCGATTGCGACAACGGCCCAATAGGCGCGGTCGAACCGCTTGAGCTCGGCGAGGCGAAGCGGCGCGCGGGCCGGCCTTCCGGCCGACGCGGCCGGCTCGTCGACGGCGAACAGGACGATTCCGACCGCGACGGCGGCGGGAACGACGGCGATCCAGAAGATGGTCCTCATGTCGTTCGCGAGCAGCAGCATCAGGCAGATCGCGAGGAGCGGTCCCGCAAAGGCTCCGACCGTGTCCATCGACTGGCGAAGCCCGAAGGCCCGGCCCCGTATCTCGGCGGCGGCGACGTCCGCGATCAGCGCGTCGCGCGGCGCCCCCCTGATCCCCTTGCCGATCCGGTCGGCAAAGCGCGCCGCGAGCACGGGCAGGGCGCCGGACGCCAGCGGGAAGAGCGGCTTCGACAAGGCCGCCAGGCCGTAGCCGAGCAGGATCAGCGGCTTCCTCCGGCCGAGCTTGTCGGACAGCCAGCCGGAAAAGACCTTGGTGATGGAAGCGGCCGCCTCGGCGATCCCGTCGATCAGCCCGACCGCGGCGACGCTCAGCCCGAGGGTCCCGACCATGAACAGCGGAAGCAGAGCGTGGATCATCTCCGACGACAGATCCATCGCCAGGCTGACGAAGCCGAGCGCGACGACCGAGCGCGGAAGGGCGGGACGGGAGGCCATATGAGAAGCTTGCCTCCGTGACTCCCCTCCCTGGAAGGGAGGGGCTGGGGGTGGGTAGGCGAGCGCAGCGAGACCTTACGGACTCGGAGTTTCGACCGCCTTCGGCGGACCCACCCCTAGCCCCTCCCTTCCAGGGAGGGGAAGCCGCCCTTAGTCCGTGCTTAACCCTTACCCGTTATGCCTTTCCCCCCGCGACCTCAGACGAGCGGATGGGCCTATGAGCTTCTCCTATTTCGACTTTTCCCCGGCTGCGAATGTCTTCCAGGCGGAGGAACGGGCCGAAGGCCAGGAGGTCGGGGACCAGAGCGGAGCTCGCCTCGCCCCGTCCGAAAACGTCTGGCTCGATTTCAACGCCGCCGGCGACGGAAGGCGGCACAGGCTGGAAGAGGCGCTCCGCTTTCTGGACGAGGACAGCGAGCAGGGTTTCCCCGCCATTCCGGCGAAAGCCGGAATCCATGCACGCCGCGGCGTGTAACTGCCGTCGACGGCATTCATGGAATTCGGGTCAAGCCCGGGGTGACGATGGGATAGCGGCCCAGGTTCCGCGCCAAGGCTAGGAAAATCCGCCGGGAGCGCCTATCTAGCGCCCTTCCCATGGCCACTATCCTCCCCTCCCCGCCCAAGGTCGGCATGGTTTCGCTCGGCTGCCCGAAGAACCTCGTCGATTCCGAGCGGATCCTGACCAAGCTGCGGTCCGACGGCTACCAGATGTCGCCCGATTATGCCGGCGCCGACGTCGTCCTCGTCAACACCTGCGGCTTCCTCGACAGCGCCAAGGAGGAAAGCCTCGCGGCGATCGGCGAAGCCATTGCCGAGAACGGCCGGGTCATCGTCACCGGCTGCATGGGCAAGGAGGCGGATGCCATCCGCGAACGCTTCCCCCAGGTCCTCGCGGTCACCGGAGCCCATCAATATGAGCAGGTCGTCGGCGCGGTGCATATCGCGGCGCCGATGCCGCCCTCGGCCTTCCTCAACCTCGTGCCGGACGGCGGCCTCAAGCTCACCCCGCGCCACTATTCCTATCTGAAGATTTCGGAAGGCTGCAATCACCGCTGCAGCTTCTGCATCATCCCGAGCCTTCGCGGCGACCTCGTCAGCCGCCGCCCCGACGCCATCCTCCGCGAAGCCGAGAAGCTGGTCGCCGCCGGCACCAGGGAGCTGCTGGTCATCAGCCAGGACACCTCGGCCTACGGGGTCGACGTCCGCCATGCCTCATGGCCCTGGAAAGGCCGCGAGGTGCGCGCCCACATGACCGACCTCGCCCGCGAGCTCGGCAGGCTCGGGGCCTGGGTGCGGCTCCACTACGTCTACCCCTATCCGCATGTCGACCAGGTCATCCCGCTCATGGCGGAAGGGCTCGTCCTCCCCTATCTCGACATCCCGTTCCAGCACGCCTCGCGGAGCGTCCTGAAGGCGATGCGCAGGCCAGCGAACGAAGCGAAGGTGCTCGAGCGGATCCGCGGCTGGCGGCAGATTTGCCCGGACATCGCCATCCGCTCGACCTTCGTCGTGGGCTTCCCCGGCGAGACCGAGGCGGATTTCGAATATCTGATGCAGTGGCTGGAGGAAGCCCGGCTCGATCGGGTCGGCGCCTTCCGCTTCGAGCCGGTCGAGGGCGCGGCGGCCAACAGCCTGCCCGGCGCCGTGCCCGAGGAGGTCAAGGAGGAGCGCTACGCGCGGCTGATGGAGCTGACCGCCCGGATCTCGGCCGCCAAGCTCCAGGCGAAGGTCGGCCGAACCCTCGACGTGCTGATCGACCTTGCCGACGGCGAAGGCGGCGCCACCGGCCGCTCGCAGGCCGACGCTCCCGAGATCGACGGCGAAGTCCACCTGCGCGACGCTCCGCACGCGAAGCCCGGCGACATCGTTTCGGCATTGATAGAGGAAGCCGACGAGCATGACCTCTTCGGCGTGCCTCATGGATGAGAAAGCGGCGCCCCTCGCGGAGCGCCGCTCCGCTCCAAGGCTAGTTGCCCACCCTCGTCTCGACCCGGTTGCCGGCCATGCCGAGAGCCGCGTCGACCGCGATCCCGGCGAAAGCGGCGCCGGCGATCGAGATCATGAAGATGTCGAGCGCACCGCCGCCCTTCGCGAGCTCGGGGCCCAACACCATGTAGGAAGCGAGACCGCCAATGCAGCCCGCGAGCAGCAGGATCAGTGGCCTCGGTCCGGGCCCCCCGCCGCCACGCCACAAAAGCAACAGGATCGGAACGGAACCGCAGAAGAATGCGTATGCGTCGTCCATAAAGACCTCCCCTTGTGGCCCCGCACTGTTTCGTGGTGAGCCGCGAGTTAAAGCTACCACGGAGCGAACTGTTCGTAAACAATAGGCGCGGGAAGGTCGCTTCATCGGTTACGGCGTTGATTTCGTGTCACAAGCAGGGCGCGAAGCAGGAGCTTCATTTATTCTGGCGAGCGATGCAGATGATCAATGAGAACAATACCATCCCCGGCGAAAAGTTCGCCACTCCCGGCGAGGCGGCCGGACGATGAACGAACGCAAGACCGAGCTCGCGGCGCTGCTCCGGGCCGACAAGGGGGAATCGGCGACGCCCCTCCATCTGGTCGATGAGACCGGCTTCGACGCCTGGCTGAAGGCGCAGCCGGCGCGCGTTCGCCGGACGGCCGAGGCTCAGGGCTTCAAAGGCGAGGGCTATCAGCTCGCCATCCTGCCCGGCGAACAGGCCGAATGGTCCGTGGTACTCGGCGTCGCCAATGTCGAGGAGCTCAGCCCCTGGTGCCTCGCCAAGGCTGCCGAGAGCCTCCCGGCCGGCAAATATCGGGTCGAGGGCCGAGTGCCCGGGCCAGCGGCACTCGGCTGGCTGCTCGCTCAATATCGCTTCGGGCGTTACAAGAAGGCGCAAGGCAATGCCGGACCGCGGGTATTGCTCACCTCGGAGCCCGCGCGGATCGAGGAAACGGTCTTCATCGCCGAGGCCGTCCACCTCGTCCGCGACCTCGTCAACCTCCCCGCCGCCGACCTTGGTCCGGCCCAGCTCGAGGCTGCAGTGCGCGACGTGGCGGCCGAATGCGGAGCCGAAGTGGCTGTGACCTCCGGGCAGGCCCTGGACGAAGGCTATCCGATGATCGCCGCCGTGGGCCGCGCCGCGACGGCGGAACGGGCGCCGCGCCTGATCGAGCTTGAATGGGGCGACCGCCGCCATCCGCGGGTTGCCCTGATCGGCAAGGGCGTCTGCTTCGATTCGGGCGGGCTCGACATCAAGCCCGCTTCGGGAATGCGGCTGATGAAGAAGGACATGGGCGGCGCCGCCCACGCTCTGGCGCTGGCCCGGATAGTCATGAAGAGCCGCCTGCCCGTGCGCCTCCATCTCCTCATCCCGGCGGTCGAGAACAGCGTCTCCGGAGCCGCCTTCCGCCCGGGCGACGTCCTGAAGAGCCGCAAGGGGCTGACCGTCGAAGTGGACAATACCGACGCCGAAGGCCGGCTCATCCTCGGCGACGCCCTCGCCAAGGCGGCCGAAGGCAAGCCCGAGCTGATCCTCGATTTCGCCACTCTGACCGGGGCGGCACGGACGGCGCTCGGGCCCGACCTCCCAGCCCTGTTCGCCAACGACGACGGGCTTGCCGCGGCGCTGCTCGCCGGCGGCGACGCGGTGGCCGACCCCGTCTGGCGGCTGCCGCTCTGGAGCCCCTACGAAGATATGCTCTCGTCGGATATCGCGGACATCGCCAATTCGTCGGACGCGCCGATGGCCGGGGCCGTCACGGCGGCGCTGTTCCTGCGGAAATTCGTGCCCGACGGGCTGCCCTGGGCCCATTTCGACACCTATGCCTGGAGGGGCTCGGCGAAGCCTGGACGGCCCAAAGGCGGCGACGCTTTGGGGCTGCGTGCGGCCTGGGCCGCGCTGTCCAATCGCTATAACCATTGTTAGGCTGGGCGGTTTTTGCGTCGAATTCCCAATATTTAACGAAACGAAAAGCATCCTGACTGGTTTAGGACCCGGAACAAGTCGCTTCGGAATTTGGAGACAAGCCAGTGTCAGAGCGCGCTCTCAGGAGCTGGATGCAGACGCTGATCAGCTACGTGCGGTCAGGGCAGCCGGACCTCACCAACCGCCAGATGGCATTGATGCTTCTGGTCTACCTCACACCCGGACCGCATACCGTGCGCGGGCTCGCGCACATCCTGGGAGTCTCGAAGCCGGTCATCACACGCGCCTTGAATACGCTGGGCACGCTCGGCTATCTGCGCCGCGTGCGCGACGAGGCGGACCGCCGCAACGTGTTCGTCGCCCAGACCAGCATAGGGCAGGAGTTCCTTGAGCGCTTCGAACGCAATATCGAGCAGCAGGAAAGCTCGAGCCGCCGCGGCGCGGCCAAGGAACGGGGCATCCTCCTCCAGCATTGACCGGAGGATTTCGCTCGCTGGGCCTTCCGTCCGGCTCGACCCGCGCCTCAACGCCTGGCGAAGCGACATCGCCGACATCGCTTTGGCCGGACGGCTGTTCGCGCCCCATTATGCGTCCCCGCTGCGTCGTTCCTGCGGGCTGATCCCTGCACCCGTCCTGGCGGAGCCGGCGGACGGCGCCGAGGCGGTGTCGGAGCTGCTGCCGGGCGAAGGCTTCGCCGTGCTCGACCTCACCGCCGGCTGGGCCTGGGGCTATTGCCTCACCGACCACCGGGTGGGCTATGTCGAGGCGATCGGGCTCGCCGAGCCGCTCGAGGCGACTCATGTCGTGATCGAGGCACAAGCGCCGATCCAGTCGGGCCCCGATCCGCTCGCCGCAACCCTCTCCTCCCTGCCGATGGGCTCGCGGCTGCACGGGCGGCCGCGCGGCGGCTCGCTCGAGTTCGAGGGGGGCTTCGTCCCGCTTTCCTACCTTCGCGTCCTCGGGGAGCTTGAGGAGGATCCGGTGGCCGTCGCCCAGCGCCTGCTCGGAGCGCCCTACCGGCCCGGCGGCCGCACTTTCCACGGGGTAGACTGCTCCGGCCTCGTCCAGCTCGCGCTCCAGCTGTGCGGCATCGACGCGCCGCGCGACACGCGGGAGCAGCGGCGGCTCGGAGAAGCACTTGAGGAAGACGCGCCCCTCAAGCGCGGCGACCTGCTCTTCTGCGAGGATCATGTCGGGATGATGGTCGACGACCGGATGGCGATCCAGGTCAGCCACGAGGCGCTGAAGGTAGCGGTCGAACCCTTCGCCTGCGCCCGTGCGCCGGGCAGCCGGGCCGGGATCGAACGGCGGAGGCTGGCGCTTTAATCCTCCCCATCGGAAGATGGGGAGGGGGACCATGCGAAGCATGGTGGAGGGGTAGCTTCCGCTGTTTCCGTGGATGCGGAGAGAATCACTGCGATCAGCGCCAATCACCCCTCCACCACGTTTCACGTGGTCCCCCTCCCCATCGCACGGCGATGGGGAGGACAAACGCTACATCTCGCCGCGCGCCCGCCTGATCGCGAACCATTTCTGGACGTTGGCATTGTGCTCGGCCAGCGTGTTGGCGAACACGTGGCCGCCGGTGCCGTCGGCGACGAAATAGAGCGCCTGGGTCTGCGCCGGGTTCAGAACCGCGGCGATCGACTCCTTCCCCGGATTGGCGATCGGCCCGACGGGCAGGCCGGCCATGGCGTAGGTGTTATAGCCGTTATTGGCGTTGAGCTCGGACCGCAGGATCCTTCTGCCGAGCGGCCTGCCCTTGGTGATTGGGTAGATGACGGTGGGATCGGCGTCGAGCTTCATCCCCTGCCGGATCCGGTTCGAATAGACTCCGGCGATCATCCGCCGCTCCGACGCCTTGCCGGTCTCCTTCTCGACGATAGAGGCGAGCGTGACCGCCTCGGCCGGCGTCTTGACGACGGTCGCGGCGCTTCGCCTGGGCCACAGCTCGGCCAGGGTCCGCTTCATCGCGGCCTGCATCCGCTTCACGACCTCCGAGCGCGGCTCGCCGCGCTGGTAGCTGTAGCTGTTCGGGAGAATGCTCCCCTCCTCCGGCACGGCCACCTCGCCGGTCAGTGCGGGCGCCTTCATGAGCCGTTCGTGGACGAGGATGGAAGGGAGCCCCTCAGGGACGGTGACCATTCGCTGGAGAGTCCTGGCGCTCTGCAGGAGCGACAATATCTGGGCGTGGCTGGCGCGGGCCGGAATCTCATATTCGCCCGCCTTGATCGGCTCGCCGCCGCCGAACAACTTGGCCTGGAACAGGAAGCGCTCGGCCGAAGCGATCACGCCTGCCTTTTCAAGCTGGTTGGCCGCCGCCACCATGCTGGTGCCCGGAGCGATCACCACCGAGGTCGGCTGCCGCGCCGGACCGGCGCCGCTCCAGCCCTGGATGAACCAGATGCCCACGGCGAGCCCCGCCACCAGCACCAGGAGAAGCGCGACGAGCTTCTTCATGGCGCCGTCAGACGGCCCGCATCACCAGGCTGGCATTGGTGCCGCCGAAACCGAAGCTGTTGTTCAGCACCGCCTTGACCTGGCGCTCCTTGGGGACGTGGGGAACGAGATCGACCCCTGCCGTGCCTTCGCTCGGATTGTCGAGGTTGAGGGTCGGCGGAACGATCTGGTCGCGCATCGCAAGGATGCAGAAGATCGCCTCGACCGCTCCGGCGCCGCCGAGCAGGTGGCCGATCGCGGACTTGGTCGAGCTCATCGACAGCTTGCCCACGGCATTGCCGAACAGCCGGCGGACCGCTCCCAACTCGAGCTCGTCGCCGAGCGGGGTCGAGGTGCCGTGGGCATTGATATAGTCGATGTCGCTAAGGTCGAGGCCGGAGCGCTTCATCGCCGCTTCCATCGCGCGGTAGCCGCCGGCGCCTTCCGGATGCGGTGCGGTCACGTGATAGGCGTCGCCCGACATTCCGTAGCCGACCAGCTCGGCGTAGATTTTGGCGCCGCGCTTCTTTGCGCGCTCATATTCCTCGAGGATGACGACTCCGGCGCCCTCGCCCATTACGAAGCCGTCACGGTCCTTGTCGTAGGGGCGCGAGGCCTTTTCCGGCTGATCGTTATACTGGGTCGAAAGCGCCCGCGCCTGGGCGAAGCCGGCTATCCCGAGCGGGCAGAGCGCGCTCTCGGCGCCGCCCGCGACCATCACGTCGGCATCGTCGAGAGCGACCATCCGGGCGGCGTCGCCGATCGAATGGGCGCCGGTCGAGCAGGCGGTGACGACCGCATGGTTGGGGCCCATCAGTCCGTATTTGATCGAGACCTGGCCCGAGATGAGGTTGATCAGCCGGCCATGGACGAAGTGCGGGCTGACCCGGCGCGGGCCGCGCTCGTGGAGGACGATCGATTCCTTCTCGATGCCCGGCAGGCCGCCGATTCCCGAGCCGATCGACACCCCGGCGCGGAAGCGCTCTTCCTCGCTCATGTCGGTGAGGCCGGCGTCCTCGAGCGCCTGGCCCGCCGCGTCGAGCCCGTAGATGATGAACGGATCCACCTGCCGCTGCACTTTATGGTCGACACGCTTGCCGGGATCGAAGCCATATTCATGCTCGGGCGGCTTCACCTCGCAGGCGATCTGGCAGACATAATCGGTCGGGTCGAAGCGGGTGATGCGGGTGGCTCCGCTCTTCGACGCCAGGATGTTCTTCCAGCTGGTCTCCACGTCGGGCCCGAGCGGGGACACCATTCCGAGACCGGTGACGACTACGCGGCGCATGCGAAGCTCCTCAAAGGGCGAATAGACGAACGGCCCCCCGCCTTGGGCGGGGAGCCGTTCATGTCAAGCGGCTCGAACTCCGCCGGGCCGGTGGAAGGATCTTCAGGCCTTATGGGCCTCGATATAGTCGATCGCGTCCTTGACCGTGCTGATCTTCTCGGCCGCGTCGTCCGGAATCTCGACTCCGAACTCCTCTTCGAAGGCCATGACCAGCTCGACGATGTCGAGGCTGTCGGCGCCGAGATCGTCGATGAAGCTGGCTTCCTCGGTGACCTTCTCGGCTTCGACGCCGAGATGCTCGACGACGATTTTCTTCACGCGATCGGACGTCTCGCTC